>CP071184.1:675000-1012500 GCA_017298655.1 Alicyclobacillus curvatus | reverse complement strand
GACAGCAGAGGAAAGTAGAATTGGACTGAAAAATAAGAACGGAGGAGAGCACAAGAAAAAGTAAAAATATCAGTTGCACAACTGCTGCACCGCTGTTATAATGGCTCTTGTCGCCGCAACAAGGCAACCAAAACAATACGCGGTCATGGCGGAATTGGCAGACGCGCAAGATTCAGGTTCTTGTGGGTGCAAGCCCGTGGAGGTTCAAGTCCTCTTGACCGCACCAAGCTAAAAAACCTTTTCTTCACCCCTGTATGGTTTCTTCACAGAGGTTGTTGGAAGGGTTTTTTGTATGGTTGTCCTAAAGTGCAGATGTGCCGTATGCTACCTCAATCATCACATGGATACCGGGACTCCCAATGTTACTTCACCATGCGAATCTTTGCATGACGCAGCGTATGTTGCGCATTCTGATTGCTCCGGTACATTGTGGAACTTAGCATCGCCCAGCGTGCCACATCTTGCTCCAAATGGCGAATACGCTTGTTCAGGTGCTTAATCACTATCTGTTGTTCCGCGATTGTTTGTTCACAGATGTTGATTTTACGAAATGACAGGAAAATAGCCCCAGTCATCAAACCCATTCCCATAAACAACACTATCATTAGCACAGTCAGCAACATCTACACACATCCCCTTAGACGATTCTGGCCAGGTGCCGTCGTCCCATCCGACGTGACTTGATGTGACAATAGAATAACTCCAATCCTATGCTTCAACAACGGGTTTAATTTCAGAAGTTTTGACTAAAAACGCCGTCAAAACTTGTCCACCATGCCAACAATTTCGCAATAAAGGGACAACTCCAGCGAAACATACAATCTATTAGTCACTATACAAAACAAAGTGAAAGAGGTATGATTTTCATTGGGGTTCAAAACAATACTCCACGAAACGGAGCTGAGATGTCATGAATGTGGTAGCACTTGTCGGAAGTCTTCGAGAAGAATCCTTCAACCTGCAACTTGTGCAGACAATCGCCGAGCGGTACCAATCTGAATTCGAAGTGACTGTAGCAGACATCGCTTCGTTGCCGCATTTCACGGAATCACAGGAAGCAAATTTACCCGAGAGCGTCACGCGGTTGCAGCAACAGGTCAAAGCGGCAGACGCTGTCATCATTGCCACTCCTGAATACAACTGGTCGATTCCAGGCGTATTGAAAAACGCCCTTGACTGGCTCTCACGGGGAGAGCGCGTAATGAATGGCAAGCCTGCGCTCCCCGTCGGCGTGTCACCTTTCATGATGGGAACCATTCGCGCCCAGAAACACTTACGCGACATTCTTGACAGTCCGGGGATTGCCGCAAAGACCCTAGTTCCTGGTGGCAACGAAATCTTGATTACGTTTGCTCGAGACAAATTTGATGACACGCGTCGCCTCGTTGATGAATCAACGCTACAGTTCATTGACCAGGTCATGACTCGCTTTTTGGCACTCGCCAGGTCTTAAACCCGCCGGGGCGCCCCCCCACCAAGCTACCCTAGGAAACATTCCCGGGACACATTCCTAGAAACATTCCTAGAAAGAGCGGGAAGTTCGTATCGGCGAAGGCAAAAGGTGCATTCCAAGGAGAATGCACCTTTTGTCCATTTCAACCCATGACCATCTGCCCCCAGCCGTGTAATGCGCTTGCCCTCTGCCGAATAACACGCTGAAAACGTGTTATGCAACCCGCCACCAAAACCCTCAGTTGAAATAACGCGCCCTGGGCGCGTTATCATCCGAATCCAATCGAATTACGCTTCCACAGGTCGCTATTTTCTCGCGATAGTCAGGTAACGCTTCTACAACGCGTTATCTTCTGTCAGGCCACTCGGCCGGAGTGGGAATAACGCGCCCTGAACGCGTTATCGTGTTGTTAACGCGTCCGCCCGATGCCCTAGACCGTCCCAAGCCAGGCTCCTTCACACTCTCTTGCGCAGACACGGGTCAAAGGAGTCGAGGAAGCCAAACAAGCGATGGCTTCCTCGACAATTTCAAGGTGCATTTTCAAGGAGAATGCCCACCTCGGGATGTATCCTGTCTGTATAAATCCAAACGTCAACGTCCATACTGGTTCGACTGCGATGGTTGTTGCTGTTTTTGTGCCTCAGCCAAAACCTTTACGGACCACCCAACCAGCCCACATAAGCTGAGTATTGCCGGAAAGCTAATGGCAAGCTTTTCACCACGTGTCGCATTATTCATCTGGTCATCCCTCCTCAGCTTAGGATGTGCCGGATTAAAAAACATACACCTGCCACCGCAATTTCCCTCCCCACGCGTATCCGGGGGAGCGCTGCACTTTAAACAGCCGGTCTGAATATATGGGCCAGCACACAAGTTGACATCTACATGCTTCAGACCTAACATTTTATAGAAAACGTGCGAATCAAGTGGTTCGCATGGACAACCTGCACCGACGGATTGCAGGGAGGTGAAGTAAATTGGATGAACTCGCTCAGCGCCTGCGCAAAGAGGGGTTTCGTCTCACGAAGGAGCGTGATGCGCTCCTGAAGTTGTTCGGAGAACTCCATCGCATCGTGACGCCTGCTGAAATGCATGAGCTGGCAAAAGAACACGGCGTGAATATTGGTCTGACTACAGTTTACCGGCTGTTTGAAGCCTTGACAAAAGTAGGGGCGGCAGTGCCTTTTCTCATGGAGGGCACCATTTACTACGCCTATTGTGACCCACAACACCACCATCATGTCATCTGCATGACTTGTCACCGACTCACGGAGGTCAGAGGATGTCCAACCTACGACGGTCTACCCGCCAACTGGGACGTATACGGACATCGGGTTGACTGGTTTGGGATGTGCCCGAATTGCAAGGACGAAGCCTCGGCTCATTGAATCCTCCCAGGATCCGTGCCGTTGCATCAACGGGATGAATCAACGGGGTGAATTAACGGGGTACATCAACGTGCGAAGTCAACTGGATACGTCACTTCCCTGTGTCCCAGTCATCCGCATAAAAAATCCATCCCACGTTCACGCTAACCCCGAGTGAGACTTGATTCTGGTTGGGGGGGACTGCACAGTGAAGGATTCACATCGGACTCCTGGATACTCATACCGACGCAGTGGCATCACACACTTAAAAGCAACCGTTGAGGAAAATATGGCCAAACATGAAGTGCACGGTGACGCTCTAAATGGTGTTCCTGACAGAAGACCAGACCGCGATGACGCAGATAGAGCCGGAGAGACGCCAAAGAAAACACCACTCATGTAGATACGCCTCGGCTTCAGTCAGGACCCTAGGATTGCTGCAGCTTACATCTTTTTCTCAGTTTGGTTTCCACATGTCCCGACTTCACCTTCACAGGCTGCTCAGTCTTGGGCAGTCTGTTTTTACGCCGATTGCCCTAGCTGAGGCATCCCCCCGATAAGTCCACCATCCGTCTCGTCCTTCTCTCGATCCTGTGACGAAATCATGAGAACTTGACACAACCTTCACATTTTCTCCATTCCAGCGGTCTACCGCCCATGGTACAATGAGGGTACAGATGGACTACGCGAAATCATCGCGTTGACACTGGTTTAAAGGAGTGTAGAGTATGAAGAAGAGAACCAACCAGACACACGCCAATCCAATCGCAACACTCAACCGGGCTTGGCAAATTACTGAACGGGTGATGACAGCTGTCGCCTTAATCATGGTGGCTGGAACGGTTGGTCTGGTCTCACTGCACATCTTGGCGTAGAACGCTCACCCACGGTTTGCTCTGAATACCTAAGTTATTACCTACCGAAATCACGCAAATTACAGCTCGAATAACATACGTGTGAAACAAAGAGACCGTGCATTTCTGCGCGGTCTCTTTGTTTCTGACTTGTTTCCTGTCCTTCCGGTGTACCCACGTGCTTGTCGCGCATCTCTAGAAGTGCCGAGCGCCGATATAATGTGCCCCCCAATAACCTGAGGAGAGGGAGTCAATTCGGACACCGCGGTCTTCCGCATTGATGAACTCGCCATTGCCGACGTAAATCCCCACGTGCGAAGCTCCTGGACCATCCGTATTGAAAAAGACCAAGTCCCCGATATTGGGATATCGAGAATTTACCCATGATCCTTCACTATACTGTGAATAACTCGACCGACCTAGGTGGATGCCAAAGTGCCCGTAAACAAATTGGACTAACCCTGAGCAATCAAAGCCATAGGCTGATTCCCCACCCCACCGGTACGGTACGCCCAGAAACTGCTTGGCGAAGTTGCTAATGTTCATTCCCTGAACATCTGAACCCAACCCTGACGGAGAACTTTCACCGCGAGAACTGTGTGACCCGACCCCACCAGCATATACCTTCAACTTTTGACCGATGTGAAGGACGCTGCTGGCAGTCAATCCATTGAGTCGCAGAGTCGCTGCAGTCGTGGTACCATATCGGCTCGAAATGCCATAAATGGTATCCCCTTTCTGCACGGTAACAATGGCGATGCGCTCTGTTGACGCAGCTGACTTCTGTACGTACGACGAGGAAGCATGAGAACTTGTTGAGCTCGTGCCGGGAATTTGTAACACTTGTCCAACATGAAGCGTCGTAGTATGTAGTCCGTTAACTTGCTCTAAGGAGCTGACGCTGACATGATGCTGCATTGCGATTCCCCACAACGTCTCTCCAGAGCCCACTTTCACCGTTGAAGCGTACGCAGCACTAGGTACTGAGATGCACAGAGCGGCAGTGACAGCAACTCGTCCGACATAGGATTTCACAAGATTGCCCCTTTGGCTTCCTACGGAGTTAGTTGACGGGCTAGGAATTGGGCCTTCCCCTCTGCACAAAACTGCAGATTCGCCCCAGAAAAGCGTCCCCCGTCTCTCTTGCGAGAGTTAGGAATATTTGTCCAACATGTTTTCTATTATAAAAGACGCCCTTTTTCGACATCAACCCCTATCTAGTCATTTTGTGTCTAATTTTCATAGAATATGTTGAACGGATAGGTACATCGAACCGGGTCATCCAGATTCCCGCACCGTTCGAGTGCCATTATCCAGTTTTCCTCTCGATGAATTCACTTGGAGAACCACGTGGACACAAGAAAACGCTTGCACAATGTTCGCGTTTTATGCAGTAATGAAAGTAATGAGATTGTAGATTTTCCGCACTGTTGTTCGACGTCACCTCTGACTGCGACGAACCGTTAACACACAGCTGTATTTGACGAAATCGCGCAGTTGTTGACACAACCGCAGAAGGCATAGGGAGGGAGTCAAATTGAACAAGCTTTACGCGTCCGCTTCTGATGCAGTTCGCGACATCGCGGACGGCGCCACACTGTTAGTCGGAGGATTCGGACTGGTCGGAATCCCGGAAAAGCTCATTGCAGCACTGCAAGCGCAGGGCACCAAAGACCTGACTTGCGTGAGTAATAATTGTGGTGTAGATGATTGGGGCCTCGGTCTTCTACTCCAAACGCGGCAAATCAAAAAGATGGTGTCGTCATATGTTGGAGAGAATAAAAACTTCGAAAGACAATACCTCAGTGGTGAGTTAGAGGTTGAGCTCGCACCACAGGGCACGCTGGCCGAACGCATCCGTGCTGGTGGCGCTGGAATTGCTGCCTTTTATACACCTACGGGGGTAGGCACTATCATCGCTGACGGCAAGGAAGTTCGAGAATTTGACGGTCGTGAATACGTCCTCGAACGTGCGATTTCAGGTGACTTTGCACTGATTAAGGGATGGAAGGCGGATACTCTCGGAAATGTCGTTTATCGCAAAACAGCTCGTAACTTCAATCCCATGATGGCCGCTGCAGCGCGTACAACGATTGTCGAAGTGGAAGAGATTGTTGAACCAGGCGAGCTTGATGCCGATGCCATCCACACTCCCAGCATTTATGTACACCGCGTGGTCCTTGGTGATCACTACGAAAAGAGAATCGAACGGCGTACCACCCGCCCACGTACCTAGGAAGTGCAGATAGGTACAAAGACGCTTTCATACAGACAACAACCTTTAGACTACGGAAGGAGAAAATAGGATGCCACTTTCACGCGAACAAATCGTACAACGAGCCGCACTCGAAATTCGCGACGGAATGTACGTCAACCTCGGTATCGGAATGCCGACATTAGTCGCTAACTATATCCCTGAGGATGTTCATATCATGCTCCACTCGGAAAACGGCCTACTTGGAACCGGCCCCTATCCTTACGAAGATGAGTTGGACCCCGACCTCATTAATGCAGGCAAAGAAACGGTCACAGTCTTAAAAGGTGCTTCGTTTTTTGACAGTGCCGAGTCATTTGCCATGATTCGCGGGGGCCATATTGATGTCGCCATCCTTGGCGCAATGGAAGTGTCCATGAACGGTGACCTGGCAAACTGGATGATTCCTGGAAAAATGGTCAAAGGCATGGGCGGAGCAATGGACCTCGTACACGGTGCTAAGCGCGTCGTCGTCACTATGGAACACGTCAATAAACAGAGAGAACCGAAGATTCTCAAGGCCTGTTCCCTACCGCTCACTGGCAAACAGGTTGTGCACCGCATCATCACGGATTACGCCGTCATCGACGTAACGGAAAGCGGCCTTGTTGTCCGCGAAATTGCAGATGGTCATACACTCGATGAAGTTCGCGAATTGACGGGAGCCCCCTTGATTGTTCCCCCGTCCGGCGTTCAACCCATTGCCACGCGACGCCTAGACGGCTAATGTGGTGGTTCGTCTTAACCTTCATCGGTGGATTGGCCGTCGGCCGTCGAAACCTGGTTCCGACGGCCTTACTGCGTCGTGTACACTCTTTGATTAATGTCTGCCTTGGTTTTCTCATCTTTGTGCTTGGTTACGAACTCGGCGCCAACCGCCACTTGGTCCAAAGCCTGCCGCTGCTGGGGTATCGGGCTTCGGTGATTGCCCTCTTCTCCATGGCCGGATCGGTGTTATTCGCCATGGTGACGGCTCGCTGGCTGTGGACAGAAAGCCAACCACTCAGTCAGGCAGAAACACCGGCAAAAAATCACGCGCAAAACCTGGTACCTGACCACCTCCCGAGCCAGACACAGGGCGACACGCGAATCCAGGCGACGGCATCACCAATTGTAATGGAGGAAGCGAGCGTCCCTCGCCCATCAGCGATTCTTCATTTGCCTCTACTGATTCTACTGATGTTGACGATTGGCGGATTCCTCGGTTGGTTGACAGCAGGTAGAATTCCTCTCTCCGGCCTTCTGCAAAATGCCGTTTTCGCTATCATGCTCGGCGGTATTGGCCTCGAGATTGGAGCTGACCCAAGATTTTGGCGAAACATCAAACGAGCCAGTTGGCGGATGTTCTTGTTCCCGCTGAACGCTGTATTTGGCAGCCTCTTTGGAGGCCTTGTGGCGACCCTGCTCATTCGTGGTCCCTTGCTGGATAATCTTGCAGCAGCGGCCGGGCTTGGCTGGTACTCGTTGGCGGCGGTGCTGGTGAATCAACTGTCTGGTCCAGAATCCGGCACCATCGCCTTTCTGGCGAATGTGATGCGCGAAATGCTCGGCTTTTTAGCCATCCCTATATTGAACCGATTTCTCTGGACACCAGGCGCTGTTGCACTCGGAGCAGCCACGACCATGGACACGACGCTGCCATTGTTTCGCCGTGACAACAGCGGGGGCGCTGGTGTGGTCTACGCTTTTGTAAATGGGGTCCTGGTATCTGCTCTCGTGCCGCTCTTGATACCACTCGTCCTCAAACTCTGACAGGTATTTGAACGCCTTGCACTCACTGCGTGTACGCGTCGTATACGTTTATGTATAAGCAACAACCGAATCTCGGTCGGTCCGGTCTCAGCACAGGCAGGGTACGCAACAACCGGATGTACGTGGCGCTGCTATTTTTTGATACAATAAGAGGTGTTTTTTTGTGTAGGAGGCGTGTGCCCGAAACAACGAGTCAACACGCGTTACGAAGGAGGTCCACGTCATGCCTGTCAGTTCCGAACAGTTTCGAGGCGCCCTTTCGCGCTTTGCCAGCGGCGTTACGGTTGTTACGACCGCTCACAATAGCCGGCTTACCGGTTTGACGGTATCCGCTTTCTGTTCCGTATCCCTAAACCCGCCGTACATCCTCATTTGTGTTGACAAGCAGTCTTCGGCAAACGAGTTAATTCAGGCCGCCAACGCTTTTGCTGTCAACATTCTCCGTGCTCATCAGACGGAGTTATCCAATCACTTTGCGCGTCGCATTGAAGACAAGTTTTCCGATGTAAGTTATGACGCTGGTCAATTGGGGATGCCCTTATTGCAAGGAACGCTCGGCTATCTCGAATGCTCACTCGCACAACAAGTTGATGCAGGAGACCACTTCATCTACATTGGGCAAGTTGAGAACACATCTGTTGAAGCTGACGCCGATCCGCTCTTGTATTACAGCGGGAGTTATCGCGAACTCAAATCTGCGGAGTAGTCGTACCTTTGGAAGAAGAGCGAAAAGAGACTGTCGATGAACTCGACAGTCTCGTTCTTTGTCTTGGACCAAAGTCACAGCGCAGCAGCACTATCCGCCCCGTACTGCGAGTGTGCCAGAGCACAGGATGTCAAGACGCACCGGGAGGGGTACGCTAATGGTCGCGTGCCTCTCGCTCTGTGTCGTCCTCTGCGGGTCTCCCGTAACGCGTATTTTCGTATGCCTGTGTTAATTCTGCAATCGCATCTCCAGACGACCGCGCCGGCGCTCCACCTGCTCCACCTGCTCCTGCCCGAGTACCTGCAGCACCTGGCTGTTGCGAAATCTCCTCATCGTCAATTCTCGCTCGGTACTCGCGTGGTGTCTCCGACAGTCCAATCGGAACACCATCCTGCTCCTGGTGCCGCAGGAATTCTTGGTAGCGTTGGCGTGTCGCGTCGCTCGTCGAAAGATAAGTGGCCTTCTGTACGGCCATGCGTTGCCGGTGCACCGTGACAGCAGCACTTCCGTCCGCATGTTCTTCAACCGCGAGGCGGCGACGAGACATCCGCCAAACCATCCAGATGGCGCCAAGGAAAAAGAGACCGTAAAGCAGGTACAACACCCATGCTAGGGAGTGGTTTTGTGCCACAACGTGCGTTGGCTTCTTCGCATGATTTAAGAGCTGCGTCAATGCATTATGTGATGCCAGACTTCGTTCTACCAGCCGCTTCGGGAAGATTGCGTTCAGCATGTACAAGAACGGCAGACTAACCACTGCACCGCCTCCCACGAGAACCAACAAAACCCAATAAAGGACTTTCGGTCCAACCCAGACCGCAAGCACTAACAGGATTAACAGAAGTCCGAAGTTCCCTTTGGCTCCCTCCGACTGGGTCTCAAGGCGTTCAACCCGCCACATGGCGACTAGACGCAGCGCGAGCGAAATGAAGAGAATAAACACGAGCCAACCGCGAATTTCCCCTGGTGTTCCAGTCACCAGCATAAGCAACGTGGCTACGGCTGCAAGGATACCTTCGAGCATAAATGACGTACGATTTTCCTCGCTCAGTGACCCTGCAGACAGCCACCGACTCAGGCGATATGAGACAACGAGCGTTAACAAAGGATAGACCCAAACATCTGCTTGATGTGGCAGAAGCAGATGCCAGACCCCCTCAGCAGCGGCGATACAGAGGACTGCTAGGGTAAACAGTATTCCTGGCGAACTCGTGTGGCGCATTAACAACCCGAGAATCCAGAGCGTAACCAGAAGAAACAAGAACGGCAGCAACCATCCAGAAGGGACCGTTTCGCCACTGTCGAGGAGGCTGGTGTAAAGGACATATGGTACCGGCAGGGTGAGCAACACCACAAGCCAATACAGGACCCGAGGCAGTCTGAGGTACGCAGCACCACCCGCTCCCCCGTTGGCGTCACGGTTGCTCATGAATACTCACCTCCGACCGTTCTTCCGCAGGCCCATTCATCTGTCGCTTCAGGCGACTTGTTGGCTCCATCACATCTCGGGTCAAACCGACCGAGCGACCGGTTGATCCCGTTGATCCCGTTGGCCGCGTTTCGTCCTCACTGACCTCTTGCAAAACGTCAGCAGCTCTACTCTCGAAGTAATGAACGCTGACACCCTTCATCGTCGGCAAGGCAATGGAATCTGGCGCCACGACATACACATACCGCTCCCGTGCGATGTGCGTCAACAACCTCACATGCTCACTGGTAAGAAAGCCGCTAAACAGCACGAGCGGGGCGTCTTGGGGCAGGTTGTATACGGTGTTTTTCAGGAGATCCGCCAAATCGCCATTCGTGTACGGTAACATGGCACCTACGCGATGCTTAATGGCTGAACTCCCGAGTCGACCATGCCACTGTCTGCGCGAATAGCCGGGATATACCGCATTCGAAGAGAAGAATAGGGGGATGCTCGATTTTTGCGTCTCTCTCGCAAACGCTGCGACAATTGCACACAGTTCATCAAAGGCGTGAATCTTTGTGCCAAACCAGTGCGGGTCGACGAATTGTGCAGACAGCACAATCCCGATTGAAACATCGCTCGACGAGGAGAACTGTTTCGCCATCAACTTACCGGTTCTGGCGGTGGCCTGCCAGGCGATGTGTTTGAACGCATCGCCCGCTTCATAGTCGCGAATCCCCCGAAGCAGCGCTTCATCCGGCAAAAGCCAGCGGATGCGCTCAATCTCACCATTTAGGTCGCGCATTGCGCGCAGGCTTTCCACACTGCCAACTCGTCTCGGGAAGACCACAACCGACCCCGATGCCTTCTTCCGAACAAATAATTCTTTGAGACCGAACCCCTCGTTCATACGCAGGATGGCATCGCGATTTTGAAGGTCTTGCAGCCCGCGTTGCCAGCCGTAACACCGTGCGTCAAATGTGACGGTTTGATGCATCAGCAAAAAGGTTGACTGGGTTATCGAGGATGATTTTGTTCCCGGCGTACTCGACAAGCCTGGCGGCAGTTCTAGGGACAAGTTCAGGCTTGGACAAGGCAGCCAAGAGCTGTTGTGAACCGTAATACGGATGATGATAAAGTCGCCAATCTCGACGATTGGCTGAGAGATGTCGACAGAGACATCAATTTTATCCGCCACGACTCGAAACCAAATTCTCGGCCACATCCAAACCACAAGCGCCAGAACGAGGGGAATGTAAAACATCATCTACACCGAAGCCTCGTAATCGATTTCTGTAGGCACGGGTACCTGTTCCAAGACTTCACTCAATATGGTGTCAACCTGCGATGTTTCCGTATCCAGTTCAGTCCAACCGGATCGTGGGACCATTCTGTGGCGCATCACAGGGTACCATGCCTCCTTAATGTCGTCAGGGAGCACATGTCGTCGCCCGGCAAGCAGAGCAAGTGCCTGACTGAACGCCGTGAGAGACAGCACGGCACGAGGGCTCGCTCCAATGGCGAGAAGGGCATGACTGCGTGTCTTTCGACAGAGAAGAGCAATATAACGGATGAGGTCTGGCGCCACGTGAACGGACCGAGCCGCATGTTGTGCCTCAAGCAGACGCTCCTTGTTCAAAACCGCTTTTGGCACAACCGGAGATTGGAGCCGAATCCGACGAATCATCTCGAGTTCTTCGTCAAGGTCTACGTAACCCAGTCGCAGTTGAACGAGGAAGCGGTCAAGCTGAGCTTCCGGCAACGGAAAGACGCCTTGAGATTCCAGCGGATTGGCCGTTGCCATGACAAAAAAGGGCGCCCCCAACGGTCTTGTCAACCCGTCGACAGTAACTTGCTGCTCGCTCATGGCCTCTAACAGCGCGGACTGAGTACGCGGAGTCGCCCGATTGACCTCATCCATGAGCAGCACTTGTGTAAACACTGGCCCTTTTCGAAATTCAAACTCGCTCGTGTCGGGTCGAAACACCATCGTTCCAACCAGTTCACTTGGCAGCAAGTCAGGAGTGCCCTGAACACGGGTGAAGATTAACCCCATGACCTTGGCCATTGTGGCAGCAAGGGTTGTCTTGCCAGTACCCGGGATGTCCTGAAAGAGAACGTGCCCCCCTGCCAAGCAAGCCGCGAGCGCATGTCGCAAAACGTCTGTTTGACCAACCATTACGCGGTTCATTTCCGCAATAGCCAGCTGCAGATCCGCTGTCAGGGCATTCACTGCAGCACTAGATGCTGTCTCCTCCAACACAATTCCCCACCCCATATGTACTGGTGAACTCAAATCTGTTCCTCAAATCTCTTCCTCAAATCTCTTCCTCAACTCAGATCTCTTCCCCAACTTAGAGCTCTTCGTCTACACTCAGATCTCTTCCTCCTCCTGTTCCAGTAAGAGACCCAACCGCTTGGCAACAATGCCGGTCGTACTCGCTTGTAACAAAATTGTAACAAGAATGGCCAAGAAGGTCACTGCGCCAATCACCTGTGCATCCGGGACCCCGCTTGCCGCTAACATTCCCGCAAGTGCCGCGGGGATGACACCGGTCTCACGTACCCAGAACATAAACAGCATCTCCCGCCATGCCCATTTGGCACGCCTGTCCACGGTCACAGACGACAAGACCGTCAGCGGGCGACCAATCAACATGAGTGTCGCAACGACGCCAAGTCCTGGCCACAGATAATGAGAGACGGTATGAAAATCGACTTGGGTCCCGAGCAGGACAAAAATCAGCATGCGCATGAGGAGAGTCATCGCATTGCCAAAGTGATGGATGTTGTCCTCCGTGTGCGGTGCAAACTCAAGTTTAAACGACGCTCCATTTCCGGAAATCACACCAGCCACAAAGGCAGCCATTAACCCGCTCCCATGCAGCAGTTCGGACAAATGAAATGAGCCAATGGCGAGGACGAGCAGCGCAACGGATCCAAACTCGTGAAAGACACCCCAGCCTTTACGCGAAACGAGCCACAGCGACAAGAGTCCGCACACTGCTCCCACAACCAACCCCACAATCGATGACTGCAAGAACGAGAGGATTGGGGAGGCGGGGTTAAATGCGCCGCGGCTGCCAAGGAGCGCAACAAGCGTAAAAACGGTGACCGAACCAGTCGCATCATTAAACGCCGATTCAGACTCGACCGTCTGTTGCAGCCGCGAGATAATGGGGACGCGTCGAAAGACAGGAATCAACGTCGCAGGGTCAGTGGACGCTGTTACCCCGCCAACGAGAAACGAGACGAGCCAAGGCGTCCCTAGCAGCAAATGCGCTGCGACCCCGACAACGAGCATGGTGACAATGACGCCAACTGTAGAGAGCATGGTGATACTGATCCAGACCTTCTTCAACACCCTGAACTCGACACCGCGGCCGCCGTCAAATAAAATCAGCGTGGCACCGAAGTTTAGGATGAATTGATTCACTTGCGAAGTGGTTGGCTCCGAAATGATGTTGAACAAGGCCGGTCCGACAAGAATGCCGAACAACAAGTAGGCCGCTACGTCCGGTATCCTTGGTTTCTCGGTCAGTTTGGCGACAATCAAACCACCTAAAAAGACGACAATGAGAATCGTAAATGCGCTTTGCCAATTTTGAAAATGTATCACTCAGATCTCTCCTAGCCGCTCTTGCATCGATAGGTTATGATGGGACGTAGTGTCCTTGGAGACCCTACTGCCTGTTACGATGCAGGTGGACATCTTTGTCTATCGATTTTGGTCTCTCCTGTGCATGCTTTTGCGTTTCCGATTTTCGCGTTGTTTCCTGCAAGTGGACCAATTTTGGTGGAGCTGAGACGATTGTCCAAAAGACTTCCGAGAACTGTCCGAATCAATGAACTGCCCGTGGCCGTCGAAGTTGTACCGAGTATACGGCGCAAGAAAACCGTATCCATGGAGGTCCACCAGAGCAAAATCGTCTTACGAGTGCCTGCGTCTCTTTCCTCAGAAGTCATTTACGACCTCGTCGAAAAGCGCCGACAGTGGATCCTCGACAAGTGGCAAGAGGTCAAATCCTTGCCCCCTCAACAACATTGGTACAATGCCGACACAGCCCCTCAGGACATCTTGTTGTATGGGCAGCAATTGCCCGTTGTCCATGTGACCGAGCAAGCAACAACACGATTTGCGCTGACACATCGCGACAATCGCTTGACCATCGTGAGGCCTTCTAAGCCGTACACGGAACAGTTCTTGTCCGAGACGACGCGCGGTCTGGTCGTATCCTGGCTGCGCAAGACGGCACGACGGGATTTTGCTGTGCGACTCGACAAGTGGGCCTCCGTGATGAAAGTCTCATATCGCGATTTTCGTCTGAAAGACCAGAAGACCCGTTGGGGCAGTTGCAGTTCGCTCGGCAACATCAACTTAAACTGGCGCCTGATTCAAGCGCCCGACTGGGTCATCGATTATGTGGTCATCCACGAATTGGCTCACCTCCACGAGTTGAACCATTCACCCTCATTCTGGTCCATTGTTGGTCGATACTGCCCAAACTATGGAGAAGCGAAAAACTGGCTTAAGGCGCACAGTGCAAAACTCCTCCTGTGGTGACAATCGTCAGTAACAGGTCTCTTGGCGGCAGTTCTGGCTACGGCGTAAATCACGGGGTGTTACCCAGCAGTTCCACTTGCGGCCTGTGCGAAGAGACTCTGCATCTGTGACTTTGTCATCGACCCTACGTGTACTGCCTGAATCTTGCCGGCGCGGTTAATAACGAAGGTGGTGGGAAATCCCACGAGTTCATATCGATTCAAAAATGCGCCTGCAGAATCAAGCAGCACTGGATAGGACACGTGGTATTTCGCAACAAACTGTTTCGCACCAGACACACTGTCTTCAGCGGTCATATTGACGCCGATGACAGTCACCTTGCCCGCGTACTGTTTTGCGAGTGCGGTTAGTTCAGGTTCTTCTTCCTGACACGGGCCACACCAGGATGCCCAAGCATTCAGAATGACCGGCCCCTGCTGAAGCAACTGTTTGAGGGAGACCTCGCCTTTCCCTCCCAGCTGTTGCAGCGAAAAGTCCGGAGCGGGTGCGCCAACAGCCACACCTGTCGTTGTGGATGTCGTGTTCGATGAGCCATTTGTGGCTCCTGTGACTG
Source organism: Alicyclobacillus curvatus (assembly GCA_017298655.1). Taxonomy (GTDB): domain Bacteria; phylum Bacillota; class Bacilli; order Alicyclobacillales; family Alicyclobacillaceae; genus Alicyclobacillus_B; species Alicyclobacillus_B curvatus. The sequence continues at coordinate 997,586 of CP071184.1, read as the reverse complement.
AACTTATCTGCGCGTTCCCGACAGGGATACCGCAACCACCCAACAAGAACATCGCGAGCACGGCTCCAGTCAAAACCGTGTATCTCCTTTTCAAGTGCACAAATCCACCTCTTTTCCTTGCCCCTTCTTTTCCTTGCCCCTTCTTTTCCTTGCCCCTGCTTACTGCTCTTCGTCGTTTGCAAAGAGCAAGCCGCGGGTCCAGTTGTATGATAAAGGCAGTCTCTTCGCATGTTGTTGCAGAAATCCCTCGAGTAGCTGGTGATACGATTCCGGTTGCTCCAAATGGACCGTGTGACCTGCGTCCTCGACAATTTCATGCATGGCGTTTGGCAGACGGCTCTCCATCTGGCGCGCGATATCTATAAACTTCCCGTCTCTCTCGCCCGTAATCAGAAGCGTTGGCACAGACATCTGTGTAAGGCCGTCCCACACCGGCGCTTGGGCGCCTGTCCCCATGTGACGCAGGCTCGAGGCAAGACCCGTCACCAAATGTGAGAGGCGAATATTTCGCTGGCGTTCTCTGATTGAGGCGGGTACTCGTTCGTGGGTTGCGAAGAGAGGCTTACTTCCCCACTCATCGACAAACGACAACAGTCCACTCGATACCATCCGGTCAGCGAGCGCTTCGTCGTCCTTCATTCGCGCCGCACGCAGGTCTGCGTCTTGCAGTCCCGGAGATGCACTCTCGAGAACCAAACCGTCCAATCTTGCGGGCGCTTTCACGGCCATGGAAAGGGCAACTCTCCCTCCCATCGAATACCCGACACACGAGAACGTTGGAAACCCCAACTCACGCATCAAACGCAGCAGCCCAAAGACCACCGTATCCATTGACCAGGATTGACCTTTGCCGACTACAGAGGCCGCATGACCGGGCAAGTCAGGGCGTACAACTGTGTAGGATTTGCTCAGATGCGCCGCGACATCATCCCAACTTCGATGACTGCCTGTGAAACCGTGCAGAAACAGTACCGGAGGACCGGAGCCTTCGAATCGGACGTAAAAACCGAGACTGCCCGTCATGATGCGGCCACTGACGGCATTCGGGTTCCATGTCCCTTCCCCTCGACTCTCTACGTGGCGTTTTGTCGAACACTCCACTCGCCTCACTCCATTCGCTCTCGAACCTCTTGCCGAATCAACTGTCTGCGTGCGGTGCTCGACAGTGCAGATGTCCTCAACTCAATCACGGTCACACCAGCTCGTCCGATTCCAGCGTTCAGAACAACGCCGAACTCGTCCCAATCGGCGACGGACTTGAACAGCCCTCCGTACATCTCGACCGCCGCTTCAAAATCCAGTCCATGCGGGGTCTGAAAATATTCGAACGTCTCTGGGACAGTAGATTGAGGCAGTCCGGCAAAAATCCCGCCACCGTCATTGTGAACCAAAATCACGCAAAGCGGAAGTTGTTCCCTTGAGACCGCCAGGAGCCCGTTCAAGTCGTGATAAAATGACACGTCACCGATGACGAGTACGGTCGGCTCATGGAGTGCTGCAGCCGTGCCTGCTGCACTTGATACAACGCCGTCAATCCCACTTACACCGCGGTTCGCGAAGACCCGGACTGGGGCCGACTGAGCCTGAAAGAATCCGTCCATGTCACGGATAGGCATGCTGTTGCCAATAAACAAATTTACTGCCTCGAAATATTGTAAGTGCCGCTGGAGTTCAATCCATAGGCGACCCTCAAACGGTACATCCGTAGATGCCGCCGGTGTACCTTGTACAGAAGTGTCATACGAGAGAGCGACGTCGAGCGCAATCTTACGGACCTCCTGATTGTATGTATGCCAGCTCTCTACCCAAGACATATCCGCCTGGCTCTCCCAATCTGTCGCGAGCAGCCTTTTTAGCAAGCGTAAAGGGTCGGAAATGCAGACATGCGTGGCACGCAGGGTGACGTCCATCCACTCTGGAGACTCGGAGCAGACCACCTGCGCGGTGTCCGCAAGTCCGGACAAGTATTGCGACAACCCTTTGCTCGTGGGGGTCCGACCAAACCGCAGCACCACGTCCGGCCTCTCTAGATGTGCAAATTCCGGCGAGAGAAACCAGTCATACGTGTCGATGATGAATTTCAACGCATCGCGGTCGGCGCCTGCGCGGATTTGCGACAGCGGATCCGCTAGAACAGGGCCCCGCATCGCTTGCGCGAGTGCGAGCACATGCTCTGCAACGCCCTCATCTTCCTGCGGCCCGACGACAATCAGCGGGCGTTTTGCCGACGACAGGACTTCTTTGATGGTGCAAAGCGTCGTTTCGTCCGGCTCAAGTCCAGGGAGCCCAAGCTGCACGAGCCCGCCGCGGGTATAAGCGACGCTGCCTGGCAACGTTTGTCCATATGAGTCTGATGACCCGTCTTGACTGGCCGGCGCTACAGACAGTTCGCCAGCCCCGAGTTTCTGCGTTGCCCGAGCCGCAGGCACCAGCGGTTCACGAAACGGCCAATTGATGTGGACGGGGCCTTTCGGACCAGACATGGCAAGTCCTGCGCTCCGCCATGCTGTGGCCGCAGCGAATGCGTGAAGCGGCGGTTCATCCTCAGGCACAGGCATTTCTACCGACCACTTCACGTGATGGCCAAACATGTTGGTTTGTGACACAGTTTGATTCGATCCGATGTGGTGCAGTTCCGGCGGGCGATCCGCTGTGAGCACCAAGAGTGGAACCCGGCTCTGTGACGCCTCCATGACGGCGGGGTGATAATTGGCCGTGGCTGTGCCTGACGTGCACACAAGCAGAACAGGAGCCTGCAAGCGGCGGGCGAGTCCGAGGGCAAAATACGCACTGGACCTCTCGTCGAGCAGCGTATGTAGCTCAAATCCTCCGTGCGTGGCCACGGACATCGTGATGGGTGTGGAGCGAGATCCCGGCGAGATACAGACATGTCTCACACCAAAGCGCCAAAGCTCGTCAATGAAGGTGTGGACCACCTTAAGATTTGGGTTCCCGGTCACGACCATCCCTCCTCGCTGAGTGCGGTGTCAGTTGCGGAGAGGGCCTCCTGCATAGGACGCAGTTTCAAATTGGTTTCCTCCCATTCCGAAAGTGGGTGCGAGTCCCCCATAATGCCAGCGCCAGCGTATAGCACAGCAGTCGACGGCGTAATCAGCGCCGAGCGAATGGCCACCGACAGTTCCCCGTCACCGTGACCGTTCACAACACCAACGCATCCGGCGTACCATCCCCGATCCATCTGCTCACGCTCACCAATCAGCGGCACGACTGTATCCCGTGGCGTCCCCGCCACTGCGGGTGTGGGATGGAGCCGCTCAGCGAGATGGAAGATAGTGACGCCAGCTGCGAGGCTTGCCGTGATGGGGGTGTGCAGGTGCTGTACATTTGCCAGCTTCTTCATCTGTGGCTCGGCGTGGTGCAGCAGGTCGTCGCTGAAATCTGCCAGTTGGCTTGATATCCACTCAAGCACGACTTGATGTTCAAGGCGGTTCTTGGCGCTCGACATCAGTGCTGCTGCCAGCTTTTCGTCCTCCGTTTCGGAACTCCCCCTTGCTGTCGTGCCTGCAAGACAGTCGACCTTCGCGACATGCTGACTCACGCGCACAAGGCGCTCTGGGCTTGCGCCAAGAAAGCAGCTTCCATTTCGTGCAATGGCAAACGTAAAGCTGTCCGGATAGTGCCGGGTCAGCTCACGAACCACGAGTCCGGGTTGGTAACTTGACTTTGCCTGAAGCACCATGCGTCGCGCTAGAACGAATTTGTGGTATTTCCCTGCACAAATATCTGCCGCCGTTTGGGCAACAGCGTCCTGGTAACGCATCGATTCCGTTGCCTCTGAGTACCCGTAGTCCGTCTCTTGACGGACCGTGGCCGTTGCAGACTTGTGACGACCATCCCCGAGAAAATCTCTGCTAAAGTACTGCGCAAACTGAGTTTGCAGCTGTTCCCGGCGCTCCTGCCAGGTCAGGCTTGACCCAATCAACAAGCGGAGGCGGACGAGCATCTCTCCACGTTGTTCCGTCAGCTCCCACTCCGGCACATAGAAGCACACGTCCGGCCAATCTCGCCAGACGGTCTGACTCTGGCGCTTTGGATTCGAAGTAAATGCAGCTCCCCCATACCAGCGCAAGCCGCGAACATCGCCATCTTCGACAAGCGGCCGACCAAGCGCGACCGTTTGCTCTTCCTCATGCAGCATAAACTGTGCAGAGATGTTAACGAGCTCTCGGATGCCATCTTGTTCCGCCTGCAACTGGTCACGAACCGTCTGCCAGGGAAACTGGGACCCTGACGTTCCAACCGTCAGCAAGCCGCCGATGGCTAGGGTCACTGTATCATCGTTTGGGGCCCGCCAGTATGTGCGGGTGACTCCATCAGTAAAGCGATTTAGCGCCATTTCAGGTGTCCATAACCCCGCATCCAGCCAAAGCGTGCGCGGTACACCAAGTTCCACCTGCAGTATTGCTTCCGGAGACTTGGATTGTTGCTCTACGACTGCAAGTCCGTGTTCCAGGACAGCAACAAACGCGTCTCGCATCTCCTCGAATCCCATCGATTGTACCCTGCTTTTCGTCATCGTGATTGTTCTTTCAGCCATTCGCTCAATTGCCTCCGCAATAGTTTCCCCGAAGCATTGCGCGGGAGTTTATCCACAAACCGCCAATGCTTCGGGACTTTATAGCCTGCGATGCGTTGTCGACAATGCGCCTCCAGCTCTTCGACGGAAACCTGTTTCCCTTCGTGAAGGACAACGAACGCACACGGGACGTGCCCCCACTGTGCATCCGACACGGCCACGACCCCGGCTTCGAGCACGCCTTCGTACGCTTGCAGCGCATTTTCAACTTCTGCAGGATAGATGTTCTCGCCGCCGGAGACAATCAAGTCTCTTCTGCGATCTAGTACGTATAGATAGCCGCCTTCGTCCACGTAACCAATGTCACCTGTGCGCAACCACCCGTCAACAAATGTCTTTGCATTCGCATCTGGTCGCCTCCAATATCCAGGCGTGACCGTCGGGCTGTGCACCCAGATTTCTCCTGATTCCTTTGGCCCTCGTTCAAACCCGTCATCACTCACAATGCGAACGATGCACGGGAACAGAGGTTGTCCGGATGAACCGAGCTTTGAAAGCGCATCTGTGGGCCGCAGGGTTGCAACCTGAGAGTTCGCTTCTGTCAGACCATAACTTTGTGCAACCGGCAGCCCTTGCTCTTGGCAGCGACGCAACAGCGCTTCCGATGCTCCGCTCCCTCCCAAGAGAATGCAGCGCAATTGCTTTCCAGGTTCGCGACGATGTTCGTCCGCCAACATCCGTTGGAGCATCGTTGGAACGACGGAAATCAGCGTGATTTGCGAATCAGACAGCGCGTCATTTACAAGTCTTTCGTCAAAAGTATCATAGAGTACTGCAGTCGTTCCATAGATCAAACTGCGCATTAAGACCGAGAGCCCGCCGACATGAAAGAGAGGCATCGGGACAAGCCAGCGCTCATGCACATCGAGCCCCAACTGCAAAGCAGAAGAGGTGGCCGACCAAAAGTGGTTCCCATACGTGATTTGAACCCCTTTCGGGTCCCCTGTCGTCCCTGAAGTATGGACAATGGCGTGGATCGCGTCCAGTTCAATGACACCCTGCGTCAAGTCTGTCGCATGTCGCCGAGTGGCTCGCGCCAAGGATGCCGGACCCTCGCCATATTCCAAGAGGGACTCGTCCGCTCTTTGCACACCGTGACCCAGCAACTCTTCATTCTCCACCCCATGAGCCTGGCCATCTCGAGGGTGCAAATCGTGCTCAGCAAAGACCCATAGCAATGAATTGTGCGTGAGTTCATGGATTTCCTGGCGACGGCTCGCTTCATCGTCCTGACGCTGCTCGTTTGCAGCCACAATGGCGGCTTCAGCGAGTGAAGTGTGACTTTCGTCTGCAACAACGAGGCTCGCATCGACGTTGTTCAACTGCCAACCGAGCTCATGCGGTGTTAACCGCGTGTTCAGTGGAACGAGTACAGCACCCACCTGAATCACACCGTGCACAACCATCGCAAACGTCAGCCCGTGGCGCGCGAGGAGCGCCACGCGGTCCCCACGACGAATGCCACGAGCGCTCAATTTCGCACTGACCGACGACGCCGCACGCAGCAACTCCGAATACGTGAGCGTTCCGTCGTTGTGCTCAAGCGCCAACTGGTTCGGGCGAGTCATCGCCTGCTTCGTCAGCCAGTCGGGCACACAGCGAAGATGCCTGTCCACTTTATCACTGACCGTCCCCGGCGCATTGTCACCGACCGCCTCAACATATGATTCTTTGTATGCCACAACAACACGCCCCTTATCTTCTCTCGTCTGCGTAAAACCCAGGGGTCAAAATGAGATGTCCATCCATCAGGTCAAAATCAGCTCAAAATCAGGTCAAAACCAGGCCAAAACCAGGTCAAAACCAGGCCAAAATCGAGCCAATAAAAACCGCAAACCACACGAAACCACCACCACGAAATCGCCACGAATTGCAAACCACGTTGGAGATTAAATTTATGAAACGGTTATTTATGAAGAAACATAAAGCACCCCACCTTCAACAGGCGGGGCTCTGTGCAAATGTCTGGCATAAGGACGACCGTCTTCTTGAAACCGGCGGTTGACCGTTTTACTATGGCAATCGTGTGAATTTGCCAAAGTCAGGTTTACGCTTTTCCAGAAATGCGTTCTTCCCTTCCCTGGCTTCCTCGGTCATGTAGTACAGCATCGTTGCATCGCCCGCAAGCTGCTGCAATCCAGCCGCTCCATCGGTGTCTGCGTTGAATGCCATTTTCAAGAACCGAAGCGCAATCGGACTCTTCTCAAGGATCTCACGCGCCCACTTAATAGATTCTTCCTCAAGCTCTGCCACAGGGACAACCGTATTCACCAGTCCCATATCCAGTGCTTCTTCGGCGGAATACTGGCGACATAAGTACCAAATTTCTTTCGCCTTTTTGATGCCGACTGTCCGTGCCAGCAGTGATGCGCCGTAACCTGCGTCAAAACTACCGACCTTCGGTCCCGTCTGCCCGAATCGGGCATTGTCGCCCGCAATCGTTAAATCGCAGACAAGGTGCAGGACGTGGCCGCCGCCAATGGCGTAGCCTGCGACAACCGCAATCACTGGCTTCGGCAGTGCCCGAATTTGGCGCTGTAAGTCGAGTACATTGAGACGAGGAACCGAATCACCGCCAACGTAGCCGCCGTGGCCGCGGACGCGCTGGTCCCCGCCTGAGCAAAACGCCTTTTCGCCTTTGCCAGTAAACAGAACCACTCCAACCTCCGGGTCATCCCGCACCAAGGCAAACGCATCAATCATTTCCTGTACTGTCTCGGGCCGAAAAGCATTATGTACTTCCGGGCGGTTAATGGTAATTCTTGCAATGCCTTCCGCCTTCTCATAGATAATATCCTCGTAGTTCTTCACAATTTGCCAGTCTACCGTCATTTCACTCAACCTCCAGCCGACGATATCCGTCTTGTCTTTTCAACAACAGGTACCAAAGAAACTTCAACATGTTCCAGAGAAACCTCGGCGAAAATTCGCGCAACCCTTCGGTGACAAGCCCTTGAAGTCACGTACCATTCATAAGTATAACAGACTGGGCAGAGGATTTCTGCCAGTACCTCTCACTGTCATAGCCAAGAGAGGGAAATCCTACGTTGTCGGGAATCCTTCGATTTTGATATGATTTCATAGGACTTCTGCGTATTATCGATGCGGATTCTGCACTCATTTCATACTTTGTCAGGAGGATGAAGCTGTGACTTTCCAACAACGGGTTGTTTTGGCTTGGCGCCTACTTCGACCCTTCACACTCACGGCGTCGATTATTCCTGTGCTGATTGGCAGTGCACTCGCTTTCGGCCAGGACAGGTTTCGCACCAGTGTATTCTTAGCCTTCTTAATTGCCGCCATTCTCATTCAAGCGGCCACCAACATGTTCAACGAGTATTTCGACCACCGGCGCGGCCTGGACACGAAAGAGATGGTAGGTATTGCCGGTACCATTGTGCACGACGGAGTTTCACCGCACAAAGTATTGATAACGGCTTGGACTTTTATCATCGTATCCGTGGCTCTCGGCGTGTACATCTGTGCCATGTCCAGTTGGTGGATAGCGCTGGTTGGCATCCTTTGTCTCGCAGTGGCTTATTTCTACTCTGGCGGACCCAAACCTTTGGCCTATACGCCCTTTGGTGAGCTTGCCGCGTCTGTTGCCATGGGACCGGTGATTGTGCTTTTAGCGTACTACGTGCAGGCGAACGACATCACAACCAGAGCAGTGATGGTATCACTCCCGATTGGGCTATTAATCGGTGCCATTTTGCTTGGCAATAACATTCGCGACATGGACCAGGACAAGCTCGGCGGACGCCGCACGATTCCAATACTGTTTGGTCGTGAGCGCGGACGCAAGCTGTTTGCCGCCGTTTTTATTCTCTCCTACGTCCTTGTACTGCTGCTCATTGCAACCGGTCTGTTGACGCTCTGGGCACTGTTGGTGCTGCTAACGATTCCTTCCGCCATCTACGTCGTCAGGCTCTATTATCGGTTTTCAGAACCTATCCAACTCCACCCTGCTGTCAAAGGCACGGCCGTCCTGCTGTTCCGCTTTGGCGCACTGCTCTTCGTTGGCATGTTGGTCGGCACCTTCGTCCCCCTTCAAGTGTGAATCCTGCACCTCGAACATTTTCAAAAAAGAGCTGCCTGACGACCGTTTTAACGGCCGCAAGCAGCTCTTTCTGATTCTCTTGGCAGATTTCAGGACGCATCGCCCTGTGAGACAGTCCCTTTGGTCCGCGTCAATTGCGAGTTGTTACGAGGCGGACCCTGTCATATTGTTCGCTGGCGGAGTCAGCGGTGTCAACTGAACGAGGGACGCCTTCAAATAACCAACCATGGGCTGACCTGTTGCCTGATTAACCCATCGTATCTGAATATATCCGTTCGCATCTGCCGGTACAGCAGCATTCACAGGGTAGAGCGTCGATGTCACCACTTCGTCTCCGCTGTGAAAGGTTGTCACGGGCTGTGAGTTGCCAGTCTCATCCGCATAAACCGGTACGGCTGACCCTGACATCGGTGCCACACGAAACAGATTACTGACCGTTTGATTCCCATTTTGAATCTGTGGTGAGACATAGGATGAATCGACCCAGCCAGAAACACCGGTTGCTGCCGTAATGTGATACCAAAGCGTAACTATATTGCCAACCAGACCCTGTCGCATTTGGTCAATGACCACTGTCGTACCGGACGGGATGGACACCGCCGGAGCTGGGAACAGGCTTAGCCACGTTGCGAAGTCACAAATACCGGTCGCCGGCAGACCATGCGACTGCTGCCACAACTTTACGGCGTCCTGGGTCATCGGCCCGAATTGTCCGTCTGGTTGAAGGTCCGAATTGATAAGCGCCTCTTGCAGCAGCCTCACGCCTCTGCCTGAGTCTCCATATTGCAGGGTTCCAGGGAACATTTGCTGTCCGCCGAGAGTCGCATCAGACCACACAGGAAGTGCTCCATACGGGTTTTGCATCGTGCTTCCCTGCGCACCTTGCACGAGAAAAACAGGTTCCTGCGAAACTGCCGGAATTGGCGGTGTGTTATTGATACTATACTGTGTGTACGAAGTGGCCGATCCGCCCGTCTGCGACACGTATTGACTCATGAGCGTGGCAATGTGCTGTGACCACAGCGGATCGGACGCGTAGTTGACATTCATGCCGTTGAGTGTCGGCCCTGCATACAACGACCCACTCGGTTCAAGGTAATTATTGCGGACGACCCATGCTTCGTAACGGATGGAGTAATCATCCGTCGGAAACATGCCAGCATCATTTGCCGGATTCGCGTCGTATGCGCCATACCCAAATAAGTTGTTCTTCGCCTCTGCGATGGCACTTCTACCCCAACCTGTTTCTTCGATGGCATGTGCCACAAGATACGTTGCATCCACCCCGTACTTTGTCTGTGCGGTCAGAAACGACTGTCCGAGGCCCTGTAGAGGTGAGTTCTGTTGCATTAGCCATGAATCAATTTGCGCTGCCGTCACGGATGCCGGTGCCGGAAACCTCAGGTCAACCGTCTGAAACGGATTTTGATAACTGCCAACGGCTGTCCCTACATATGTATTGTTCGCTTGAGAAATCACGTAAAACTGCGGCGACTGTGAGGATGACGTACTGACAGATACGTATTTATAACCGAATTTGGCAAACGAAGGTGCTGCCCCAAGAATCCCCGTCTGACTGTTGCGCCAGGTTCCTGTCGTATCCACATAATCGTAACTCGCAGGACCGTAGACAACCGTATTGCTCGAAGCGTCCACCACGTAACCGATGGGGCTGGAACTGACGGCAGCGGTTGCCTGAGTCAACGTGACGAAATCTTGTTCAGGCTGTGTTGGACTGAAAAAGGCTCTGAAGTCTGGGCTTGTATAGACGACGGCAGAAGTCGGGTCTTTGACGATGCCGCCAGGTATGTTCGCGACCGCAGCTTGTGCAGCGGCAAGCGAAGTAAACTGGCCGAGGACAGTCGTGCCATCTTTCGCATACGCCGTGAAATCAGGGGTTGTGTAGACCACTTGTTGGTTCGAATTCTTCACGATGCCGCCCGCGATATTTGCGACGCTCGACTCTGCTGCAGTGAGCGTTGTGAAATCGCCAAGGAGCGTCTTTCCACCATTCCCATACGCGGTAAAGTCAGGCTCTGTGAATGCCACCGCACCCGTGTCGTCTTCTACGGTTCCTCCAGGCATATTCAGCAGCAAAGCTTGAGCCGCGGACTCCGTAGGGAATGGCCCGCCCAATTTCCGCCCCGTTTTATCGTAGGCATAATACGCCGTTGCCTTTTGTAACTGCCATTGTTGCCCATTCCAGTTCGTCTTGAAGTTCAGTCTGTTGAGAGCTTGCATGACGTACCAGATTGGCATGTAGGTTGTTTTTACATTCGATGCAGGGTCGGTAAACACAATGCCGTCCACATAGGCAACCGGTGTCCCATTCAGCGATATCTCAAGTTGTCCGGGTTTTGGCTTGTTCAGCGGTAAGCCCGACACATCTGCCTGCACGCTGCCCGCAGTGGTGAGCGCCCAGTGCGTTCCATCCCACTGGCTCTGTACGTTAATGGTTTTGAGTAATTGAATGACGTAATAGATTGGCATGTATGTAGTATTATTCCAGGCAAAAGCTGCGGGCGATGTGACAATTTTACCGTTAAAGTAGATAGACGACGTATGTAAGTCCGACGCAGTCGGACCCATGGATGCCTGGAGTGCCGCCCATGTTGACGCATCAACGACACCACTTGCGGTCAAGTGGTGAGCCTGCTGCAGCTTTTCTACGGCCGCCATCGTCCCAGGGCCAAAGATGCCGTCCGCTGTACCGACATTGTAGCCAGCCAGATTTAACTCGGTTTGTAGCGTTTTCACGGTGGAACCCACATCTCCAATTTTCAACAACGGCTGACTGACTGTGGTTGACGCCGCCATGGCGAGCGGTGCGGGAAATGCAACTGCCGAGTACGCAATTGTACCGGCCGCCGTACACAAAGCAATCCAAGCTTTGCGGTTCATAAGTCATCCTCCTTACAGGTGTAACTGAAACTTCTGCGAGAATAGATAAGTTCACGAGGCACAAAACAGAGGGCAACTGCCGAACCGGGACAAGTCCTAAATGATGAGACGTGTCAATACTGAAAAAAGTGACAATAAGAACGCAAATCCGAGAGAAAAATTAGATTTGCGACCGACTTCAAGCAGATACTCCAAGATTCGACAGGGTCAGACAGTTCTCTTTTATACTAATCTACGGAAAGACTACCTGGCTAGATCCAATTCAGCCATTTTCGCGGGAATTCGCGTCAACGGAAACAGCCGCCAAAGTGTTACGCACTCTGGCGGCTGAATCCCTTGCCTGCATCTCTTGGCCGAATCTCTTGACTGCATCTCATGATGGACTTAGTCGTCATGTGACTTTGTCGTCACGTTGCCTAACTGCGGGCGGTGAGCATGCGTTCGAGTACCGCTAGGTCATGCGTGGGGGCTTGACAGGCAAAATTTTCGCATACGTACGCAGTTGCACGTCCGTCAAGCGCGTGGTAATCCGCGAGAAAGGGCATCACGCGATTTTCCGTAAGCGGATTTGACACCAGCCAAACGCTCGTCGGCAAAAGGCGTCCTTGGACAGCTCGAATCATTTGTTGATAATCGTCGTCATCCTGGTGCCCCACAATCACGACTTCCTTACCGGGCGTAAACACGTACATTGCCGCCATTAGATAATGTGTGTAACCAGATGGGTAATGCTCTACCTGCGCAGAAAATGCGTGCAGGGTCTGCTCTGTGACTTGTTCAAGTGACACATCCCCGGTGAGCCGGGCCAAGCGGACGAGGTTCATCGCAGCCACACTGTTGCCCGAAGGAAGTGCGCCGTCGTAGACCTCCTTGGGCCGGGCGATTAGCGCTTCGCTGTCCGATGCGGTGAGAAAAAAACCGTCCCTTTCCACGTCCCAAAACAGCGCCTGCATTTGCCGTGACACTTCTATCGCTGTTTGCAAGTACGATTCGTCAAACACCGCTTCATAGAGTTCAATCAGGCCCCAGGCGAGAAATGCGTAATCATCGAGGTAGCCAAGTATCCCCGCTTCCCCATCGCGATAACGAGCCAATAATCTGCCGTCTTCCCGACGCAGATGCGCAAGAATGAACCGGACTGCTTTCGCGGCAACGTCTGCATAGCGCGGGTTTCCAAGCACCTGCGTTCCCTTTGCCAGCGCAGCAATCATTAAACCGTTCCACGATGTCAGGACCTTGTCATCCTTGTGCGGGTGGACCCGTCTCTCCCGTACTGCAAACAACGCTTGTCTCGCTGCTTCAAGCTGCTCATGGAGGACGCCTTGAGAGATTTCGTGTTTGCGACAGAACTCCTCTTCACGAGTTCCAATTGAATTGAGAATGTTTTTGCCATCAAAGTTCCCGTAGTCTGTGACACCAAAATATTCACAGTAGAGGTCTGCCGTCTGATCGCCCTGCGAATCGGCCAGCACACGCCGAATTTCGTCAGCTTCAAAAGCGTAAAACTTTCCCTCTTCTCCTTCTGAGTCAGCGTCCTGTGCACAATAGAAACCGCCCTCAGGCGCTGTCATCTCGCGGATAATGTACTCAAAAATTTGTTCTGCAGTACGGGAAAACAGAGCTTCACCCGTGACCTGAAACGCTTCCAAATAAGCGATTGCAAGCAAGGCGTTGTCGTAGAGCATTTTCTCGAAATGTGGGATGAGCCAGCGCCTGTCCACCGAGTACCGGGCAAAGCCGAAGCCAACGTGATCCCAGATGCCGCCCTCCCTCATCGCTGAAAGTGTCTTTGTCACCATGTGCAGCGCATCCATATCGCCTGTCTGCTGATGATAACGCAAAAGAAACGACAGGTTGTGCGGTGTGGGAAACTTTGGAGCCGACCCAAAGCCACCATAGTCGGCGTCAAATTCTTGTGCGAAGTTGTGAAAAGCCTCACTTAAGAGTTGTGCTGTGAATCCCTCTTCCGACGCTGTGCGGTCGTGTTGTCCAGAGATCGCTTTGGTAATCTGCTCTCCCGTCGACTCAATCTTGGCCCGGTTCTGACGCCATTCATGCAACAACCGCTGAAGCAGTTCGACAATGCCGATGCGCCCGTATTTCTTGTCCTTCGGGAAATAGGTTCCAGCAAAGAATGGGCGTTTGTCCGGAGTCATCACAATGGTCAGCGGCCACCCGCCCTCACCGGTCAGAGCCTGGCAGACGGACATATAGACACTGTCGATATCAGGACGTTCCTCTCTATCGACCTTGATTGAGACAAAATTGGCATTCAGCAAAGCCGCGACTTCGTCGTCCTCAAACGACTCATGTGCCATCACGTGGCACCAGTGACAGGTCCATATATTACTCCATTACCGTATATTGCCACTCGTAGCCCCGCAGGGCTACGAGTAGCCCACGGATAAAAAGATGGGCCGGTTGTATCTTCGGGCAATCTTAAAGGCGTCGTCGCCCCATGGGTACCAGTCGACAGGGTTGTGGGCGTGTTGCAGGAGGTATGGGGATTTTTCGTGGATGAGGCGGTTGGTGAATTTATGTTCGCTGTTGTTGGGTTTCACGGTTGAATCATCCTTCCTGGATGGGTTTACCGTTATGATACACCAACGCCGCGAAAAGTATTGACTTATCAGTGCATGTCGAGGTAATACATGGAATCATTTTTCGTTCCCACATCATTACGCCAGGTTCTCAGCCCTTGACACCTGTTATACTGCCCCGAGACATAGAACGAATCAATGTAGGGCTTGTTGACCGCACATTCTGTCATTGACCACCTAGCACTAATGAACGTGATGCACTTGGTGACCTGCCAATCCGGCAAGAACGAAGATTACACCTGAGATAAGGTCAAATTCTCAAAGCATTAGGTTGCAACGTTCCATCCCTGATTCAAGATATATCCCAGAAAAGCTGTAGGCACTACGCGAAGTTATCCTACGTCCCGAAACGCCAGGCGCAGCAAGAGGTTACGAGATCTACTGCTGTCCAAGCCAAGGGATAAGAACGTTGTCTCTCCCTCCACCTACCCACTCCTTACTCTCGACAGCCTTCGGTAGCATGGGCTGAGCCTTATTTCGCAAACTCGCCCAACTGTCGTTAGCCTCAATTCAAGTTCGTGAACCTCGGGCCGGAGGTCGGCCGCTGCCTTTCTTCAGATTCCACCTCGCGATAGATACCCGTGGCTTAAGCTACTGACTACTGCTACCTTCACCATTCCGGACTTTCACCGTAGAGACAACGCCCATGCCGGACGCACGAAAAAGCGCCTCGGCTTAAACTCCCGAGACGCACGACGTTTAATGAGATCCCTTAACAATTACTTTGTCCAGCCATCACAAGCCCTGACCCTACTTCTGTCGTCCGAAAGTCTAGCGTAAGACTTGTCGTATGCGGCACAATACGATTTTCAATGGAAACCTTGATCCCGTTGAGTATTTGTACAACATCATCATCATGTGGTTCGTCAAGAGAAAGACCCAATTTCGGGCCACAACATCCCTGTCCAGCAAACACAACTCGGATACAATTGGCATTGTTCTGTTTCAAGACGTCTTCAATAAACGTTTTTCCTGCATCTGTAATCTGCATAGTTATACCTCCAACTCGTCATGTGCAGCCACACTTTCTAAAAATCGTTCGCACTCCAATGCTGCCATGCATCCAGTTCCCGCTGCTGTAATAGCCTGTCGGAATTTGTGATCCTGTACATCCCCGCACGCAAATACGCCAGGAATATTCGTTTCGGTTGTACCAGGCTTCACGACAATGTATCCGAGGTCATCGGTATCAATTTGCCCATTCAAGAAATGTGTATTGGGGTGGTATCCGATCGCAACAAAGATACCTTCCGTCGCAATCGTTTCTTCCAAGCCCGTCTCATTATTTATCACCTTGAGTCCTTTCACACGGTTTCCGTCCGACTCTACTTCCACGGGTATGCAATTCAAGCTCCAAGTAATTTTAGGATTGTTACGTGCACGGTCTTGCATAATTTTCGATGCACGCAACTCATTTCTTCGATGAACAATACGCACCTCTGAAGCGAATCTTGTTAAAAAATTCGCTTCTTCCATCGCAGAATCACCACCACCACCAACAACAACGATTTTCTTACCTCTAAAGAAGAATCCGTCGCAAGTCGCACAGGTACTCACGCCACGCCCAATATTTTCATTCTCACCCGGGATTCCGAGCATTTTTGCAGAGGCACCGGTCGAGAGAATTAAAGATCGGGTTTCTAACTCGGTCATGCCTTCAACTTGAAGTTTAAATCCATTTCCCGAAAGGTCCACTTGTGTCACCCAGCCACGCGAAAACTCCGCTCCGAATTTTTCAGCTTGCTTGCGCATATTTCTCATTAACTCTGGTCCCGTAATCCCGTCCGGAAATCCAGGAAAGTTTTCCACTTCCGTGGTCAGCGTTAACTGCCCACCTGGTTCATTCCCTTCAATCACAAGTGGACTCAGGTTTGCCCGCGCCAAATAAATCGCTGCAGTCAGTCCTGCCGGTCCCGTTCCAACGACAACTACTTGTCGCATGTTGGTCATCTCCTCAATGTGATTGGGTATCCCATTTTTCTCAAACGGACGAACATTCAATGAAAAGTGAAGCATTGGCTCCTTTGAGGTCCAACCCCCGGTAGTTCTCTTAATTCGGTTCAGTCCAAAGGAAAGCACGGTAACACTTTAAAGAGGCTTCTAAATCCGCGCAACTGACAGCAACCTGCATGCGTTGATCACTGATGCTGGATTTCCTCCTCTAGAAATTTAACAATACGTTCTTTTATGCCATCCCGGACTTCTCGGAACTTATCGAGTACTTGTTGTTCCGTACCTGTCGCACGAGCTGGGTCTTCAAACCCCCAATGCATGCGTCTCACGTGGGGAGGCGTCACTGGGCATTTGTCGTATGCATCACCGCATAGCGTGATTGCGTAATCAGATTGATTGAGAATGTCGTTGTCAATCAAGTCCGAAGTGTGACTTGAAATGTCCACGCCGGCCTCGTTCATCACCTGTACCGCCCTCAGGTTCAGTCCATGAGCTTCAATCCCACCGCTGAGTACTGTAATTTTGTCTCCGGCAAAGTGGCGTGCCCATCCTTCGGCCATTTGCGAACGGCATGAGTTCCCTGTACAGATGAAGTACACAATAGGTTTTTTCACGTTGATCTCTCCCTCTTTCCCTCATAGGTCTTTGGATTAGATTATAGGTCAGCGACATTTATTCCCTGCACGATTTTTAGTGAACCAAACTCAGCCATACGTACAACCCAGATAAAGTGACGAAGAGGACCGGTATGGTCAGTACAATCCCGGTTTTAAAATACTGTCCCCAGGAAATTTGAATTCCCTTTTTCCCCAAAACGTGAAGCCACAGCAATGTGGCAAGCGACCCAATTGGGGTAATCTTTGGGCCGAGGTCACTGCCGATAATATTGGCGTACACCAAAGCTTGATGCATGACTCCGGTCACCTGTGTCGAATGAATGGCGAGGGCATCAATCATGACCGTCGGCATGTTGTTCATGATGCTGGACAAAATGGCGGCAATAAAGCCTGTCGACAGTGTACCAGCATAGAGTCCACCACTCGTGGAAGCTTGAATCACGCGGCCTAGGACATTCGTCAAGCCAGCATCGCGGAGTCCATAGACAACCACGTACATGCCAATCGAGAACACGACAATCGCCCACGGCGCTTCACGAATGACTTGCCAAGGCTGGATGACCTTGGTCCGTGTTCCGGCCACCAAAAAGACGACCGCAATCACTCCAGCGACGAGGGACACCGGGATGTGAAGCAATTGAGTCGCGATGTACCCCACCAACAAAGCGGCAAGAAGGACCCACGAAGCCCGAAACATCCCTTGATGTGCCAGGGCTTCCTGAGGTTGATTCAGGTGACTCGGGTCATACACTTTCGGGATGTCCCGTCTGAAAAATACATACAACATCAGCACGCTGGCCACAAACGCAACGACGTCAGGTACAATCATGTGTACCGCATAGTCGAGAAAGCCAATGTGGAAAAAATCGGCCGAGACGATGTTGACAAGATTGCTCACAATCAGCGGCAGGGACGTGGTATCCGCGATAAATCCGCTCGCCATAATGAAGGGTAGCATACGCTTGGTGTCAAACCTCAGCACCCGCACCTTCTCGAGAACAATCGGGGTCAGAATGAGCGCTGCCCCATCGTTCGCAAAGAAGGCCGCCACCATGGCCCCAAGCAAGGTCACATAGAAAAAGACTTTTCGCCCGTCTCCACGAGCCGCATGGGCCATTTTGAGTGCGGCCCATTCAAAAAATCCAATTTTATCGAGAATCGTAGAGATGATAATGATCGCAACAAAAGCGAGCGTTGCATCCCAGACAATCCGGGTGACTTCGACCACGTCGTGGAACGTGACCACGCGAAATACGAGGGCCAATACAGCCCCACCAAGCGCACTCCAACCAATGGAGAGACCTTTCGGCTGCCAAATCACGAATACCAGTGTTACCAGAAAAATGACTACTGCCAAATAAGCCATAAGGTCGCCCCCAATCTCCTTTTACAAGTTGCATTGAACTCGCAGCCCCTGTGATTTGAGCTGTTCGATCTCTTTGGATACGTCGGGCAACAAAGCGACAGTTTCATCAAGAAGAGGAAACTCTGCCCCATGGAGGGAATAGAAAACCCACTGTGCGGTTTTCCGCTCCTTTACAAGGCCTACCTGTTTGAGTTTCCGAAGGTGTTGTGAAACGCTGGGCTGCGACATTTCCAAAATCGCCACAAGTTCGCAAACACAAAGTTCATCTTTGGCGAGCAGCGCCAACATGTGCAGTCTTGTTTTATCGCCAAGGGATTTATAGATTTCTGCAATGTCCTCAAAGGAGTCCATCTTGCCTTATTCACCTCCGAGCGGAACGTCTTTATACAAAACATCGGTTCGGGTACCCTTGTTTTCATAAGGAACGTCTTGCCAGTCCCACTGAATTTTACGGACAACATAATGTTCCTCCGGTCGTGACGGAAACAGACGAATCTTCACCCATTCCTCCTGCATTCGCCTTAATTCAGACACGACTTGCCCTTGCTCACCCCCAGAAAGACTCGATAACCGAGACTCCATATCCATGATGTCCGGAGGGAAAAAGCCCTCTTGTTCGGTGACTTCGACCGCCTCACCGGTGGATATGCGTTGGATAATATACCATACTCCCGGTCGGTTGAGTACGCCTTGTGTACCAAACCTTACACGACCACCCGTCAGATACGCCCCCACGTCCCCGAGGCAGGGACTATTCCGTGACAGAAACCGAAGGTCAGTCCGGTCAATGATACCATTCGGAAAGAGCACCGCCAGGGCTTGCGACATCGCGTACATCCCTCGAAAAAGCCCATCGCATGGATGACCGTGAAATCGAACGAGATCGATCCCGTGGATAACCTTGCTCTGCGTCGCATAACGACCGTGACTGGACTCCGTGTCTCGCACCTGAAACCTCGGAAGGAACGGAGCGTTCTGCGCCTCTTGACTCCAGTACCATAATTCCTCGTCTTCATACTTTTCCGTCATTGAAGTCAACACACTCCACTTAAAATTCTCATCCAGGAGTTGGAAATCAGGAAGGATGATTTTTAACACCTCAGATCCCATCAAAACGTGAGTACGGTGTATCCTTCGCGTGCATAACGGGAAAATGCGTCGCGTGCAAATTCCAAGTGAATGTCGTACTTACTCGCTGGTTCGGTTAACTTCCAGATGTTCACTTGGTTTAAACACGCACCCACAATCAGTCCCGCTTCTTTCAACTCAGACAGCGTTTGATCCACCTCTTGCGGAATCGATTCCAGCAGCTTTACCGCTCCGGTAAACAGAAAGACCTCCACAGCATCAATCTGATTCTCTTCTTTCGCATCAAAAATCCGTTTTGCGACGTGTAGACCAGAGGTCACCTTATCTTTTTGATCCCATCCTGAATTGATCACAATCGCAATTTTCCCGCTCATCGTAGAGCCTCCTTGGGTTTCTCGATCACTTCTTGAGCAAACCATTTCAACAGTTCTGCACCTATTATTTCATCGTCCTGAAGTGTGGCTACCGCAATCGTTCGATTCGTATTTCGCTCCTTCAAATGGTTGATATGCGTCATCTGCAGTTCCAAACGTTTTCCGAAGAGTCGACTCGTCACCACTTCTTCGGGCAGTACTTGATTGACAATAATGCCCTGGGTATGAATGTGGGTTCGTTCTAAATCCACAATCGCCCGTTCCATTTCCGCAATCGGCGTCGACTCGGGTAGAGTGACGAACAACATGCCGGTTTCTTTTTCATCTTGCAGCGTCCGGATGGCGGCATTCATACGTGCCAATTGCGCATCGTCTAATGTGCCCGTTTCAGCAGTAAACGCATCCTTATGCTCTAACTCCGCCTCATAATCCCACGACAGTTGCAGCAAACGAATGGTGTGCCCGGTCGGGGCGGTATCAAACACAGTCACGTCAAACTCCTCGCCGAGCACGTAATCGAGGAACTCTTGAAAGACGGCGACCTCTTCCGTGCACGGAGAATTCAGTTCCTCGCTCACTCGTTCGACGGTCTCTGCATCTTCAAACTGTTGTCCCAGAGAGTCCAGGACTTGATGGCGATAGGCGTCAAACGCCACCTTTGGGTCAATTCGCACCAGCCATAAATTTGAATCGGAAATTCGACGCGGTACCGAAGTCACGGTTTCGCCAAACACATTGCCGATATGAGCCGCAGGGTCCGTGCTGACAAGCAACGTCTTATAGCCCTGGTCCGCTGCAAACATGGCCGCCGTGGAAGCAAGCGTCGTTTTTCCGACACCTCCTTTTCCGGCGAAGAAAATCCTCCGGCGCAACCCCACTTGAGGAAGCAACAAATCGGCAGGTAACTTCTCATAGTTGAATGGCATGTTGCAAATCCCTCCCGACCTGCTCCAACATCACAATCCCTTTCACCTCATCTGCATAAAGCGGCATGTAGCCAATCGGCCCCGTAAATCTCGAAGTCAGGTTTTGAATATGCGGTTCTTGTTTCTGCCACCTGCGACTGGAATACGGATGAGTCCGTTCGTCTTCCGGGATGACCCCGTTCATAATTGCGACCTGATTCAGAATCTCAAGTTTTTGCAGTTCATTAGCCGAACGCAACATTTCCTCCATCGGCAGTTGAGCGGGTTGGGTGACAAAGACAAACGTAGTAGTATCCGAGTCCTGAAGAGCACGAACGGCCTTGTCATATTGTTCCTTAGAAGCCGATAACGCATCCACACTGCCGATGCAAGTTTGTCCACTGCCTTGCGCGCTTTCCTCGATGTGCAGGCTCCAACTACTCGGCAATTCCAGCAACCGCAGCGTATGACCGGTGGGAGCGGTGTCAAACACAACCCAGTCATAGTCCGGCTGATGCATGCACGCAATGAACTGGTCGAAGGTGGCGACTTCCTCGGTACAAGGCCCACTCATCTTTTCTGCTGCGGCCTGCACCATCTCCTCCGGAAACAACTCCCGAAGCGGTACCAACGCTCTATCTTTATACGACTGCAAGGCTTGATCCGGATTAATCTCCTGTATAAATAAGTTTGGAACTCCTTCAACCGCCCGGGCATCAAGACCTACTTCCTGTCCAAACACATCCCCCAAGTTCGAGGCTGGGTCTGTGGTGACGAGCAATGTCCTTGCACCCCGCTTGGCCAACATCACAGCGGTTGCGGAGGAAAGGGAGGTCTTGCCGACCCCGCCTTTCCCGGAAAAAAACACGTACTTGGTCATAATTTAAGACTCCTTTACGGCAAACAATTCATCCATTTGCGGGTACCGCCCAAGGGCCCGAATTTCCCCGTCAACCGTGACAATCGGCAACACTTTCATTCCTTGTTTGAGCATGGTTTCGTACACTTGTTTGTTCGAAGTGAAAGCCGCCGAGTCACGGCTGAGCATATGACGAGCGACTGTGTGTCCTTCCGTCTTTAGCTTCTCCACCATCGCCCCGACGCGAATCAACTCCGGGTCCGGGGAGGTTCCGCAAACTCCTGTAGAGCAGCACATTTCGGGGTCAAAAAAGTCGATTTTCATTCGTCATTCCTCCTTGATTCTCAATATTAGGAGCAACAGCTTCCGGGTTCACAGCCGCATGAGGAACCTTCCGCTACAACGTTCAATTCCTTTTTCTTGGAACTGAACATGTCCTCTGCAAGTTCGTCCACCTTCATCGCCGCGGTAAGCTTGACCGGACGAACCAGAGCAAGGACTTCCTGCAAATCCTCATCCGTTGCACCGAGCTTCCTGGCCTTGGGTACGTGGTATTCCAAGCAAGAAGTACATCCTACGGCCACGGCAGCACCCACCTGAATCAGTTCTTTCGTGAGTTCATTCACTCCGAACCACCATCCTTGAAACGTTATATAACAATATAATTATATACTACGCGACATGAAGTCCGTTTGCAAGACCAATTTGAAATCGTTCTTTTCGCGTCTTCCCTCAGTTATCCCTGCAAGCGTCCAAGATATACGTCGACAAGACGTTGCGCAAGCTGCGGTGGCATCTTGCCGTTAAATTTCAGCATGGATGTATCAAAGGATGATTTCATGAGATGGGACATCGTGCTGGGATATGCGGAATCCGTCGTGTCACCCCATAACACATTGGAGCGAATTAACGTCGACTTCCGGTGCCCCATGTTCACGAGGCAAATGACCACTCGGGTTCAGAATGTTCTCTATTTCTAATACGTTCACATTCGGGACTAAGTTCCCTTACTCGATCGCAAGATGGCCTAGTGTACGGTGTGTGATGCCACGTTTCCACTCGTGAAGACATTTTGGTAGTCCAATCGTAAAAGTTTCCATTCGCCGGTATCAACCCTGCTTCATTCCTGAGGCCGGATACGAGACTCAGGCTTGACCCCCGGTGGGTGAGGATTGGGAATTGCATCCATCCGCAATGGCTTAACCGTCTCCAAAATCGGTTGGAAATCCGGTTCTCATTTTTTGAAGCATCCAAATTCAGAAGTGGTTGTGTCTAAATTTTGTCATGCTATAATTATGATTACCAAATTGTTATATACGAATACACGTATCTCTCATGCGTTCCATGACTTACCCGAGAGGTGATAAATTTTGGGCTCTTCATAACAAACTTTTCGTCGGTACCTAAACTTGCTGTGCCTTTACGTAAGCGGTTACTGATAAAACCAATACGAGAAAGTCTTCTTTTCACGAAGAATAGGATTCTGTTAAATTTGAATCTTGTGATTATCGTGAATTGATACTCTGCTTCTTAGAGGGAGGAGTACCATGTCTACGCCAGACAGACCACAATCCGATCGTGATGAGAAAATTTCACGTCGGGAGGCTTTGGAAGTCTTGCTGCTTGGGATCGGTGCAGCCGGTATCGTGGCGGATGGAATTCTTGGGCTCACTTCTCGAACGGTGGTCCAATCCGCTAAGCACCTAATCCCAGCAACATCTTCTTCTTTTCCAAGAATGCGTATTACAAATGTTGCGTCACTCTCACCAAACCATCCCGTGGCCTTTCAATACCCCCAAAAAACGCAACAAAACTGGCTCATCGACCTTGGACAAGAAGTCCAGTACGGCGTTGGTTCTATGAAGAGCATTGTGGCATTCAGTAGCGTATGTCAACATATGGGCTGTCCGGTTCAATATGAACCGTCCCAACAATTATTTCGTTGCTCTTGTCACCAGTCCACCTACGACCCCTCTATGGCGGCTATGGTGGTATTGGGTCAGGCTCCTACGCCATTACCTCGAATTGCTTTGGAAATTGACGACGTTGGCGATATCTACGCGACCGATGTTTATGGCGTGATCTACGGCTACAACAGCAATGTATAAAACAACCACTTCTTTTACTCGCATTTTCATGGAGGGGTCTGTGTGGAGGATACAAAGAGAACGGTGGATTCATCCATCATCGAATTGTCATCGGGAGAACAAATTACGCGACGGGAGCTATTGAAACGTCTCGGCGTTGGCCTGGCATCGGGAGTCATGTTCTCCTTTTCCCTGGATCCCCGTGTGATGGCCGAAGAACTTCAACTTGAAGCACCCGATCATGAAAAGGTCCCGCTTCCCCCTGCCACAGCTCAAAAGTTCAAAACCGTGTGTCAGTTTTGTAGCGTGGGATGCGGATACAATGTCACCGTTTGGTCCAAGAATCAGACTCCGAAGGCACAGGGTGGACAACAGACTCAGGGAGCCTGGACAGCTCCTTCCATGCTTGCCGAGACAGTCATCAATGGAATCGATTCTTATGTTACGATTGTCCCGGACCAAGAATGCGTAGTGAACAAAGGTGACCACTCGGAACGTGGTGGTGCGAATGCACTCACTGTGTTTGCACCAACCGCACAAACACTCACCGATACTTCCCACCGTGTAAAAAAGGCCATGGTTCGCAAAAACGGACAGTTAGTTCCGGTTTCACTGCAAGCAGCGGTGAACCTAGTAGCCGACAAGTTAGCGGAGGTCTATAAGGCGTATGGACCCTCGGCTATTGCAGGATGGATCGCAGATCACGAGGCGGCGGAAAACAACTACGTCGCGGTAAAATGGATGTTTTCGCCAAAACCCATCGGGCTGTACGATCCGTCACTCGGTCCAGTGAAGGGAACTCCTCAACGTGCCATTCATAATCGGGCGAAAGATAATTCCGAAACACCGATCTTTCAAGATATATTCGGGAGCGATCAAAATTTCCCATACGCCTACGAAGACGGAGAACAAGCTGAAGTTGTGGTCCTCGCCGGCGTGAACGGGTATGACACGGGAAGTACATGGTACAACAGAATTTACACCGGCGGTGCGAAACTGGTGGTTATCGACCCGCGAAAGACTCGGCCAGCCGTGAACGCTGAGGAACGCGGTGGTATTTTTCTGCAACTAAAGCCGAATACGGACGTCGTATTGGTGAATTCCATCATGCATCATATTCTTTCCCGGGGACTGGAGGATTCTGCGTTTATCAACAAACGTGTAGACCCTTCCTCGTGGAATAAGTTGAAAGCGACTGTGATGCAATCCAAGTATAATCCGGATCGTACTGAGATTGTTACAGGGGTTCCAGCCGCAAAAGTTCGGGCTGCTGCCGAACTGATTGCAAAAGCTAAAGCGACGCTATTTTTGTTTGAAAAGGGAATCATCTGGTCCGGTGAAATGAATGAGGCCCAGGTTGGAGTTTATGCGGATCTAGCTCTCCTCACCGGAAATGTTGGAAAGGCCGGTGGCTCTGTCGGTCGACAAGGGGGACATCAAGATGCAGTTATCTATGGCGTGCCGAATCCCATCGCAGATGGCAAGCAACGGCCGAACGTCTGGGATTCAATCGCACAGGGGAAAGTGAAATTCCTCTGGATTATTGATTCCAACCCGGCTCTCACCACCCAAAACACCAATGAATTTATTACGAATGTCAAGAAAAATGTTGATTTTGTGGTCATTAACGAGATTTACCCTCAAGAAACCTTGGAAGTTACGGACGTCGTCTTCCCGGCAGCCGCCTGGGGTGAGTGGGAATACGTGCGAAGCAATCTGGAGCGACGGTTGAGACTATACGCAAAATTCATGGATCCCCCCTCGCCGGACGTGTTGCCAGATTGGCAAATTCAGGCCCTCGTGATGCAGGCCGTGGGTAATCGACATCATTTGGTCAATCCAAATGAGTATGATTGGAAAACCAGTTCCGACGTCTGGGATGAGTTGAAAAAGACAGCGGATGGTAGGGCCATGGGTTTACATTATTTATCTCATGATACTTTGAAACATCTGGGTACGAACGGTATTCAATGGCCCGTGGTTCAGCAAAGCGGGAAACTGCAAGGAACGCCAAGGTTATACACCGACGCGTTTCCGACACCGAGTGGAAAGGCAAACATGATACCGTTTGATGTCACGTGGACCGTGGATAATCCACGTGCATTTGTACCGGGACCGATACGCGAGGATGCAAAGCATCCTTACATTTTAATTACAGGTCGATTCAATGCCTTGTGGCAATGCGGTTATACCTTTCGCTATATCCCGTTACAAGTCGCACAGATTCCAGACATTGAGGTGAACATCCATCCCTCCGATGCCGACAAGGAAGGACTTCAATCCGGAGATTGGGTCCAGCTGTCAAACGACAATGGAACCGTTGAAGGGCTTGTCATTATCAGCGACATGATGCAACCCGGTACCGTATTCGCTCCTTTTGCCTATCCGGGTGCACCCTCTATCAATGCACTCATAGAATCCCGGTACCGTTCACCACGAAATGCAGCCTATTTCAAAAACGTACAAGTTTCCATGAAGAAAATCCCTCCAAAACATCAATACCAGACGACGTTTAAGTCGAGAAACTAAGGTTTTCTTTAGGGACCTATTTACGTAATCGGGAGGAATCGGCATGAAATCTATTGCGTCTATGCTGATGAATTTACTTATCGGAATTTACATCACAGTCCTTCAACTGTTTTCTTCTACTGCGCCCCTCATCTCTCCACGTTCCTTTTGGACCATTGGAATTTCAGTGGTGGCTTTTTCACTCGTATCTATTCCTGACGACTATAGCCGCACGCAGATCTTGAAACAAGTTCAGCTAGGGCTCGGTGTCTTGATTTTTGCGGCAGCCGCGCTCAGTCGTCACATCCCCATTACGCAGGTGGGAGTGATAGAAACCCTATTCGGTATGTGCCTCTTAATCTGCTCCACCTTGTCCTTAGGCATGGTGTTTCAAACGAACGCATCACGAGCGGATGTATCGGTGTCCCAATGGAAACCATGATAGACTGTTGATTAAAGTGAAATACCCCCGTCCATTCGTGTAGCTCGGGGGTATTTTTCCTTTTCAGACGTATGCGTCATTGGAAACCAGCCATAGATTGGAGTTTTGATTCAGGTGAAAAGGGCAACAAGAACTCAAAGGGTAACGGTCTCTTTAGACGAAAAGAGGTTGTTAAAACGTATCCAAATTCGCTTTATGGTTTGGATACTGATCGCTATTGTGTCCGTTGAAATCCTGCTCATGGGTGGCACATTGTTGATCTTCCGAAAACAAAGGCTGGAGGCTGCCAAACAAATTATAATTCAGGAGTGGACTCATAAATCCATGGAAGCAATTCAGGATATCCAAGCCAGCTTCAAGCAGTCAGAACCCGTCACCAGCGTCGATACGGATCCGGAAACTGTAGCCACTTGGATTGTGACCGCGCAGGGGAAGGTGCTTAAAAAGGATGAAGCGCTTGCCTTCGCGCCTGTCTTCCTAGATACAAGTATGGTTTCATTCATCCACGATCTTCAAAATCCATTGGTCAATTCCTGGGTGATCACTCACATTGCAAACGTTCCCATATTGATTGGTTCTAGGTCCCTCTATCTTCATGGACGTTACGTCGGATATTTGGTCAGCGCTTATTCCTTAATGCCCAGTGAAAGCGCCTTACAAACTCTGCTCCAAATTGATCTCATGTCGTCCCCCATGAGCCTGGTGATCATTTTGCCCATCACGTATACTCTCTCTAAAAAATCCCTCTCTCCCGTTCGACGCGCATTACAACGGCAACGCAACTTTGTCAGTGACGCGTCTCACGAATTTCGGACGCCACTCACAATACTACGTGCCACATTAGAATTGATGCGCGACGAATCAGACCCAAGAAATCTCGACACCGCCATCCACAATGCGCTTGAGGAAACGGATTATTTATCAGGTTTAGTTGCCAATTTATCCGTCCTCGCGCGCTTAGAGTCCGGAACAATATCTACAACCACGAGAGTCAACTTGACGAAGATCGTTTGTGATACGTCCGAAGCCATAAAAAAGATTGCAAATCAAAGAGAAATCACAATAACCTGTCATCCATGCGAACTTCCGGTCTTCATGTTTGGGGAACCAGCACGGCTGCGACAGTTATTGATGATCCTGTTAGAGAACGCGGTCAAATATAATAGCCCTGGAGGAAATGTGACTATAGAAATGCTAGATCGGGGACATTCCGTGTCCGTGATCATCTCAGACAATGGGATTGGAATACCAGAACAAGACCTTCCGTATGTCTTCGACCGATTTTATCGTTCCGGCCAAGCCAGGCAACATGCACCCGGTAGCGGGATTGGCCTGGCGGTTGCAGCTTGGATCGTCAATTTGTACCGTGGTCGGATCGAAGTTGTAAGCCAAGTTGGAACTGGAACAACGTTCACCGTGTCCTTTCCCACGGTGCATTAAAGCAACTCCATATTGGTGTCCCGCTTTGATTCATGTTCAAGATGACGATGCGCCTAATCACTAGAAACCTGTATCTCGACTTTACTACCCCACGCGAACTCTCACTGGACACACGGATCGTGCAAATCAGACGTCTCAATTTTCAACAATCCATCACAAATGAGATGTCGTCAGTCTTTGTGTCGTCCATGGCAGTGGGCAACCACAGTATCGGCCAACAACGATGAGACTCTGAGATGGAGTGCAGAACCCATTCATTGGAGATAAAGGGATACTGTGACCTAAATGTGAAAGATGAATGCAACAATTGGTGTCATATTTTACATCTACCACCCGCCGAACTGACGGCCCCGTTCTCGCTGAACATGGAATTCAACCCCACCAGAATGAAAGCTTTGACTGATTAAAAACAGTCAGGATTCTACACGTCGTCCAGTAAACTTGTATCCCAAACCTCTGACCGTTTCGATGTAAATTGGATTTCGAGGATCAGGCTCGATTTTTTCACGAAGACGATACATGTAGCAATCGATAAGTCTAACCTTTACATGTGATTCCTCTGGCCAGATAGCTTTCAACAAGTTTTCACGTAGAATCACATTCCCTATATTCAGGAACAAATAGTGAAGAATGTTAAATTCGACTTGAGCCAAGTCAATTCGTTTTCCGCGGACCAGGACGTCACGTCCGGGTAAATTCAATACCAAATCTCCGGCAGACATCATGGGCGCTTTACGCAGAATTTGACTTCTTCTTAGTAGTGCATGAATGCGAGCGTGCAATGCACGCGGCACAAAGGGAATGAGAACGTAATCATCCGCTCCGGCTTCAAGCCCGATAATGCCGTCTATTTCGTTTTTCTGGTTCACAAGCAAAATAACCGGGATGGCCAGCGCTTGCGACCGAATACGCTGGCACACCTCAATTCCTTGGAAACCAAACTGAGAAACATCCAAAATGAATACATCAAATCGAGAAGGATGCTTGGCCAACCAACTTACCGCGATGTCTTTGTCTGGTGCTACTTCCAACGAAATTCCGGGATACTTTTGAAAAGTATCAAGAACAATATCGAGGGTTTCCGTATCATTGACTACCGCCAAAGCGATTGGAGCACCATTTCCTGCGTTTATCAATTTAAATTCGGACGCTCCCCAATAACAGATAATAGAGTGGTCAACTTCGTGGTATAGCACTAAGATCGGTTGAGCTTGCCAACATGTTTTTCGACGTATGGATCATTAGAACAATCATTTCCTTATGACTTTCGCCGTCGGTAAAACTAGTGTCAATCACACTGAAATCAATGTCTCTTCGATCGAATCTTTATCCTGGCAATGCCTGCAAATTAACGTCGCCATTCGTTTCAAATCCGTTGACCTACATATCCAGGTGATGATCGCTCAAAAATCTCTCTTCGCATGGATTGCTAAGCGGTAATTAGCAGAAGACTTACTTCATCACATGCGTGCCTTGGATATATTCTCACTGACGCGCCCATCCATGATTGGTTCGGAGGCATGCATCTCTCGCATGCACGGTAAGCCATTCCGACACGAATCGCTTCTAATGTCAACTACTCTACCTCCGCGAGTGCCGAGTCGAAATTCATACAGTTGTTGTACGCGAACACACCCTAAGCAGGTTACGTCCAATCTCCGAACCACATTTTTAGCCGAATCGTCCAGTGATGTAATCTTCAGTGCTTTTTTTATTTGGGGTTGTAAAAATTTTATCTGTCGTCCCGAATTCGATTAATTCCCCATTCAAGAAAAAAGCGGTTGTATCGGCCACTCTGGCGGCTTGCTGCATATTGTGGGTGACCACAATGATAGTATAATCTTTTTTCAAATCTTGTATCAATTCTTCGACTTTTAAAGTCGAAATGGGGTCCAACGCTGAAGTGGGCTCGTCCATGAGTAACACATCTGGCTTCACAGCGAGCGCCCGCGCAATACATAGACGTTGCTGCTGCCCGCCTGAGAGAGATACGGCTGATGTTTGTAGGCGGTCCTTTACTTCATCCCAAAGTCCAGCCATCCGCAAACTATTTTCAACAACGACTCGATGCTCGTTTCGATTCCAAACCCCACTCAATTTAAGTCCCAAAGCCACATTATCAAAAATCGACAACGTCGGTAGTGGATTAGGCCTTTGAAAAACCATCCCAATTGTTCGTCGGACTTCTACAGCATCCATCCGATAGACGTCCTCGTCCTCAAGTATTACACTTCCGTTCACTTTCCCTTCTGGAGTGGTTTCGTGAAGCCGGTTGATGCACCTGACAAACGTGGATTTTCCACACCCTGAGGGTCCTATAACTGCCGTCGCCTCATTGGCAGCGATTCGGATATTGATAGCTTTGAGGGCCTGTTGGTTTCCATACCAAGCGTTCATATTTTCCACCGAAATTGACTTGCCCAACCCAGACACTCCATCCCAGACAAATTCTGCAGTTCATATGGTCCTGCCAACATCACGCTATTTTACGGCGCGAGTACCCAGCCGTGCCAAAACATTTATCGCTAGAGCAATCAACACGAGGGTGAGTGCTCCAGTCCATGCCTCCTGTTGCCAATCTTGATAAGGGCTGATGGCGTATACAAACACCTGTAATGGAAGAGCGGCAGTTGGTTTCAACAAGTTATTCGACCAGAATTGATTCCCGAATGCGGTAAATAGTAAGGGTGCTGTTTCACCTAAGGCACGCGAAACGGCCAGTAGGAAGCCCGTTATAAGGCCACTCATTGCCGTGGGTAGAACGGCCCGAAGCCAAACCTGGGTCCGACGGGCACCGAGGGACAAGGCTGCCTCACGAATACTCACTGGCACAAGACGTAAAACCTGCTCCGACGACCTCGCTATGGTAGGGATCATCAAAACGGCCAAGGCAATGCTTCCCGAGAGACCCGAGAATCCACCCATGGGTGCGACAACCAGGGCATATGCGAGAAGTCCAATGACAATTGAGGGGACACCCGATAAAACGTCGGAAAAAAATCGGATTACGGATTGAACACGTGGTACGCGAAACTCAGACAAGAACAGACCTGCGCCGATCCCCACCGGTAGACTAATTAAGGACGCCACGAAGACAATTTCTAGGCTTCCGACAACCGCATTTGCCATTCCGCCCGGAATCCCGGTTGGAGCCGGCAACCGTGTAAAAAACGACAAGTTTAATCCCGGGAGGCCACGATAGATAACGTATCCTAGAATGAGAAACAAGGGCAATACAGCAAGGAGCGACAGAGCAATGATGGCAGTTGAAAAAATCCGATTCTTCGCCTTCCTCCACTGCATATGACGTCTCGCTACAATCGTGTTCATACCATACGTCCCTTCTGAACATGGGATACCCGCCAAATCAACAATCGAGCCACACCAAAGAATAATATAGTGACGACAAGTAACACAAGGCCAACCTCGTAAAGAGAAGAGATATACAGGTGACTCGTTGCTTCGGTAAATTCGTTCGCAATCACGCTCGCCATGGTGTAGCCGGGGGCGAACAAAGACGCTGAGATTTCTGGCCGATTTCCAATGACCATGGTCACTGCAATCGTCTCACCAAACGCCCTGCCGAGACCGAGCATTAGGCCACCAATAATTCCGGCTCTTGCGTAAGGTAAAGAAATATTGCGAATCACCTCATACTCTGTAGCGCCGAGCGCAAGTCCACCCTCATGCAGGTCCTGCGGTACTGCCAGCAAGATATCTCGCGTAATTGAAGTAACGGTGGGAATAATCATCACCGAGAGAATGATACCAGCGGCCAAGTACCCCACACCAACAGGCATTCCATGAAACAGGGGAAGAAATCCTAGGACTCTCGCCAAAAAAGGTTCTCCGTAGTTCTGAAGCCATGGCGATAGCACAAAAAGGCCCCATAAGCCATATACGACACTGGGAATCGCGGCCAGCAGTTCAATGAAGGTACCTAAAATCACCCTTAAGCGTCCTCGAGTGAAGTAAACCAGGAATAGAGCGGAAGCAATCCCAATAACCCCCCCAAAAACAATGGCAAACAGAGAGGTCATGGCTGTTCCGTACAAGAACGGCAACGCACCAAAAATTTGATGAACCGGATCCCATGTGCTGGTAAATAAGAACTTCCAAGAGAACTTAGAAATAGACGCGCCAGATTGGTCGCCAAGCATGATAAAAAACAGCACGAGTAACGTTCCAATTAACAAGGCCGAAATCCAGAACCACCAACTCGTCAGTCGGTCAAGTATGCGCCCCAAGCACAAAACCCCTCTCACTAAAAGTAGAGTTACAGAATCAGCGATTCGATAATTCTATCCGAGCAAAACACTAAGTCATACAGTAATCCTGTATGACTTAGTGTTTATTCAAGTATAAGCTGAATCTGTATAGATGATAATCACTGAATCTGCTTTAAGTCATTTAAAGCCGTTTGTTGGACATTCGTCGGCAAAGGTACATAATCAACCGAAGCCGCCTGTTGTTGACCAGTTGTTTCCATCCAATCGAACAGTTTTACGAGCGCAGACCCAATTGCTTTATTTTTTTGATGTTGGTATAGTAACACCCACGAATAACCAGAAATTGGATAACTATTTCCTCCAGGTGCATTTACGATTGAAAAATTTGTTGCAGAGACAGTGGGTTTTGTGGCAGCAGCAGCTTTCACAGTGTCTGGTGATGGAGCTACAAAGTTCCCAGCCGCATTCTTGACAAGCCCATACGCCATCTTTGTCTGCAGAGCATATGCAAGTTCCACATAACCAATAGCCCCCACAGTATTATGCACATTCCCAGCAACTGCTTCATTGCCTTTGCCACCAATGCCCACCGGCCAGTTCACGGATTTGCCCTTACCAACCTTTTGATTCCATTCTGGGCTTACCGTGCTCAAATAGTCGGTAAAAATATAGGTTGTTCCCGAACCATCTGATCGATGCACAACCACTATTGGAATGCTAGGCAGATTTGCTCCCGGGTTTAAAGCCGTAATTTTAGGATCATTCCATTTTGTGATTTTTCCTAAATAAATATCCGCTAAAACGCTCGGTGTGAACTTCAGCTGTTGCTTTACAGTTGGTAGATTGTACGCGATAGCTTCTCCACCCAGAGTAATAGGAATTTGAATCACTGGACCGCCAGCCGCCTGAGCTTTACTGATTTCGGTTGAATTCATTGGAACATCTGATGCACCAAAGTTCACAGTCTGAGCCGTGAATTGTTGAATTCCTCCCCCACTTCCAATCGACTGGTAATTGACCTGCAAATTGTGGGCTGAACCATAAACGTAAAATGCCTTGTTGAAAAACGGATAATCAAAGGTCGAACCAGCACCTGTCAAGGAATTTACGGATGATCCCGTAGTATTTGCCTGAGATGCACTCGAATTTGATGTTACTACTCCATTGCTTGTCCCGCATCCGGCCAACGTCGCCGTAAGTGCCAGCATGCCTAGGCTGGTATAAATGAATGATTTTCTAGTCACTTCTGATCCCCCTACGCTTTACCATGATTGATTTGTCCTCGTACGTACAGTAACAAACAAATGTTAAGGTGATGCCTAGATATTATTAAGTTTTCGTAAAGAGACATTCCTTATTCGAGCCACGACAAAGTGTCTATAATTGACTGGAGATTCGAAACGTTCTAGTTCCATGATGAGACAGCATACTCTGTCGAACTTCAAGCAATTACGTTAGTTCGACAAGCACGATGTTCTCCCTGCGTTAATCAAGGCCACAATCCGCATACGTTGTCGTTCCACAACAGGTAGACACTCTAACAGGGAATCATCGATAAGGGTATCCACCATCGTCTCCACCTCCATGTCAAAATTGGCTATGAACACAGCGCCTCTCACGATACAAGAAGCACTGTATTCATAACCCCATGAACCAAGTCGCGTTTTTATGAATATTGAATTGTCGTACCGCGGCTGACTTGGTCTTTGGCTTGAGAGACGTGTTCATTGGCCTCTAGGGAGCGACGCTTCATTTCCGGCAAAGTAAGCAGCGTTAACAGAATCCCTAACACAGAGACCCCGGCTAACAAGCCCATCGTGTTACTTAAACCGACGGATTTCAAAACTCCCGGCAATACAAACGCCCCAAGAAAGGCACCCATTTTTCCGCCTGCCGCAGATATTCCGTGTGCAGTTCCACGTAGATTCGTCGGGAACACCTCTGAGGGTACAAGAAACGTCGTTGTATTGGGACCAAATTCTATAAAAAAGTAGCTCACTGCATAAATGGTCAGAAACAAGATTGGCAACTTCACAATCGTTGGGACCAGGAACAAGGAAACATAAGCCAATGCCATGACCCCAAAACCCACACTTTGAATCATTTTACGACCAATCCGATCCATGAATGAGGCCGCGACATAATACCCAGGAACCGCCGCAACAAGGAAAATTCCAGCTGCAACAAGGGTCGTTGTGACAAGCGTCGCATGGGGTAATAAAGCTTTAAGAATTAATTGCGAAGACACACCATTTCCATAGAACGCAACGTCGATTAAAAACCAACTCCCCGCTGTGCCGAGAAGTCGAACGAGGTTTCTACGAGTCCACAGAGTCTGCTTGGAAATGGTTTCTGAGAAAGTGGAATCGACATGTTCACCCGTCAAGTCGGAGACAATCTCAGCCGCTTTTTGGGTATCCTGTTTCACAGCAACTAAGTATCGGGGTGTCTCCGGCATCTTTCGCCGAAGATAGATCACAGAGGCTGCAGGAATGGCCCCTAGCCCGAGCATCACACGCCATGCAACGGCATGAGGCATACCTGTTGACAAAAGTAGAGAGGCAATCAACGGACCGGCTAAGAGGCCTAGGCCTTGCATCGCGAACACCATCGTCACCAAGAAACCCCGATTTTGGCGGTTAGAGTATTCACTCATAATCACAGAACTCGTCGGGTAGTCACCGCCAACGCCAAGGCCAACAACAAAACGGAAGAAGATCAGCCAACCAAAAGACGGTGCAAAAGCAGAAAGGATGGCTCCGACAGCGAGCAGTAGAACCTCAATTCCATACATGGCTTTGCGTCCAAGCAGGTCCATGAGCTTTCCGAAGAAAAGCGCTCCAAGTGCGGCTGCCGCCAGCGACGTGCTATTGAGTAACGCTAATTGGCCAGTTGTTAAATGCCACAAAGGTGTAAGAATTGCCGTCACTGTTCCGATAATGAATAGGTCATAAGCATCCGTAAAGAATCCCATTCCCGTCGTCAGAACTGTGCGCCAGTGAAATTTCTGCAGTCCACTTTCATCGAAGGTCTGTAAAACCCCTGAATTCCCCACTTTCTTCGCCTCTTTTCATAAATGACTTGTGAACTCGATTGCACCAAAAGAATGTGATTCACACTGTATGGGTTCAATTCGATGTCTACCTATAAATGTTAGATCGATCACATTAAGAAAACGTGACTTTGTTGTAAATATTTTGTAAATAACCTTACATCTACCCATAGCGCAGAAATACCCTGCTTGAGGATGGAACGTTTTGCACATTGGGAATAGTACAACACCACTATCGTCCCTAGGCATTTTACACGATACAACCAGGGCTCTGTATTCACCTCAGTATTTCAAATCAGACTAGTTCTTTCCGGTCTTACCGTTTTGACACCCGTCGCCGAAAATGGCCATAGGAGAGTGGCGCATTGAGTGCACGAATGCACGAATGCACGTACATGTTACCCTCTCCGATGTCAGACGAAGGACGATGGAGGTGAAAGTAATCTTGGAAAACCAAGATGCTCATCATGACAAGGAAGTATCGGTGGATTCATCGCGACGTACTTTTCTCAAACAGGCCCTAAAGGTTGGCGGTGCAGTCGGTCTCGCGAGCCTCGTCGGTGGACCACTGGAAGTTGCCAAAGCCTACGCAACGACCACTTCCGTTCCAGGCGATGGAGCGGCGGCGGATTGGGAAGGGTGGGAAAACCCTGAACTCAACGTAAAGGATGGGTGGAACAACTGGGATAAGATCTTGAATCCGAATAACCTGCCTATCTATCATGATCATTTTGATGAAATCAAAAAATCAAAGCCGAAGCATCACTGGGTCATGGTGATCGATCTTCGTAAATGTGTGGGCTGCCAAGCTTGTACGGTATCTTGTAAGAGCGAAAACAACATTCCGGTTGGATACTACCGTACTTGGGTAGATGTCGCTCAAATTGGAGCAACATACTCCACGCCACAGGGCGAGACAGTCACTGCGAACGGAAAATACGAACAACAGATTAAGGTTCGCAATGTCCCAAAACTGTGCAATCACTGTGATGAACCCCCGTGTGTCACTGTATGTCCCGTCAAAGCCACATTCAAACGTGCAGATGGGCCTGTACTCGTCGACCCTCGATTATGCATTGGTTGCGGAACCTGTGTGAACGCATGCCCGTATGATGCACGCTATATAAACCCCATTTCAAATACGGCGGATAAATGTACCCTATGTGTTGAACGCATTGACCAAGGTCTCCTCCCGGCCTGCGTCACCACATGTGTGGGTCGAGCGCGAATTTTCGGCGACTTGAATGACCCGACCAGTGAAGTATCCAAGCTCATCGCGAAACATCCCGTTGACGTTCGTAAACCTGAACTCGGAACCGACCCGCAAGTGTTCTATATCGGTCTAAACGGGGAAATCGCGACAGACGATAATCCAGAAATTCAGCATTTGCTCTACACCTATACAATGAACACAAATTCGACGGCCTATCAGCAATTGGCAGGTACAAATCAATAAACAGATGTAGAAAGGAGTGAATCCTTATGCCGGGCTTGGAGCAAGTCTACTGGACCCTTCCGATTGTCGCCTATCCGTTTATCTCAGGTCTGATCGCGGGGTCCTTCATCGTAGGGTCATTAGCGAAGGTTTTTGGCCAAAAACAATATGAACCTCTGTCAAAGTTGTCTTTGCTCGTCACTTTGGCATTTATCCTCTTCGCACCAGTTGGACCCTTGGCAGATGCACATCAGCCGTCTCGCTGGTGGGAGTTATATGCCCGTCCACATATTCCAGAGGCACCCATGGGGCTTTTTACGATGATTTGGACGACGTATGTCGTACTCGTCCTCGTTGAGACCTACATTACGTTTCGTGTTCCCATGTACCAGTTGAGTAAAACGACCCCGGGTTGGAAAGGAAAGCTCTACCGATTTCTAACGTTTGGCTCCACTGATATGAGTGAGAAACGATTGCATCGGGATCATCTTTGGCTAGTGACCCTGGCTGGAATTGGTATATTCCTCGCATTCTCGTTTCATGGATACATTGGTTTCATCTTTGGAGCCATCAAAGCCCGTCCTCTTTGGCACAATGCACTGATGATGCCCATGTTTATTACATCGGCGATATTATCCGGCATTGCTCTGATGGTCATTGTGTACTCGATTATGTTTCGATATTTCTCCAGACGTCGCCAAGTCGATCACAAATTGGTCAGTGACCTAGTAAAACTCATGATTTGGGTACTCCTGGTAGACATATTTTTGGATATTGTGGACCTCATCAACACGATGCCTGGTGCCTACGCCGATGGAGCAACAGCTTCCGGATTCAGTGCGATCTTCGTTCATGGACCACTTGCGGGAACCTATTGGGTGGGTCAAATCGGGATGCTGATACTCGCACTTGTGCTCTCACTGTTCCGTTCGGTTCGTAATTCACCTCTGTGGGCATCGATTGCATCCTTGTTCGCACTCGTCAGCATTTGGTTTATGCGCTACAACACAGTCATTGGCGGTGAACTTCAGCCGAAAACCAGTCAAGGAATTATTCTTTACCATCCCGCGTTATTCGGAAGAGGTTCAGTACAGGTCGTATTTGGGCTTTTCATGTTTATTCTCTTTGTCTTCTCAGCGTTGACCATGTTCTTTCCCTGGGACGATGAAGATACTCAATACCGACTCGATCACCCCTCTATGATGGAAAGAGGCAGCCAAACCGACGACAAAGGAGGAGTGCGTCATGCCCCACAATGAAGAGATTTCAAGGCGTACGTTTTTAAAAGGACTTCTACTTGGAGGTTCCCTCCTGGGCGGCGTATGGGGAAGTATGCCCTGGCTGCCGGATGTGTTTCGGCAAAGCGGAAAATATGTGTATCCCGACCGTGTCGAGAATTGGCCTGGAGTGGAGCTGCGATATTCTGTCTGCCGTCAATGTCGGTCTGACTGTGGGCTGGAGGCTAGAGTCTTTCACAACACCCTTTTGAAACTCGATGGGAACCCCTATCATCCAAATGCTACAGAGCCTCAATTAGATTACGCCACAGATCCAAAAATCGCGGCGATGGCTGCCATTCCGCATTCATTATGTGCGCGTGGGCAAGCGGGTCGGCAAACTTTATATGACCCTTACCGTATTTTGCGACCGCTAAAACGGGTCGGACCTAGGGGATCGAATCGTTTTAAGACAATTTCCTGGGATCAGCTTGTGAGCGAAACGGTAAATGGTGGTTATCTGTTCAAAGACATCCCTGGCGAAGAAAATCGATACGTTGAGGGATTTAAGGACCTGTGGAAAAACGGCCAAGGAAGATTCACTCCCGCAGATCCCGCACATCCCGACATGGGACCCGTCACGAATCAATTGGTTATGTATTGGGGTCGTGCAGAACCCGGCCAAAACTCATTCATTACCCGTTTCGCGTCGTCTTTTGGAACTGTCAATGCGTTGCCCCATGTTGGAATCTGTGAACTGAATCATCATGTGGCAACCCAGCAATCTCTCGATGGAAAAACTTCGATGCTAAAACCTGACATCGAAAATTCCGAGTTCATCATCTGGTTCGGGGCTGGCATCTACACAGCAAACTTTCCGATGCAAACGCTGGCAAGAAAAGTGGCGGATGCATCCGCTCGCGGGATGAAGTTTGTCATCGTGGACGTATTCGCGATTCCGTCCGTGGCACACGCGGACAAATTTGTCACGGTAAACCCCGGTGGTGACGGAGCACTCGCTATGGGCATGGTTCGGTGGATCATCGAGAACCACCGCTATGATGCCAACTTCTTATCCAACACGACCATTCAGTCCGCAAACCAAGCAGGCGAACCGAATTATTCTAATGCGTCTTATCTAGTTATTGTGGATGAAAAACATCCTAACGCATTTAAGTTTGCAAGAGCTAAGGATCTCGGTTTGAGTGTACCGAGTGCGGATGCAGAGAAACCATTGGTGCTCGGTACGGCCGGAAATCCACAAGTTTTTGACCAGATCGCGCGTGGAGAACTTTGGCCAACGGGGGACCTGAATGTCAATCCGGTCACCAAGAACGGTGTCTCTGTTTGTACCGCGATGCAAATCCTATACCAGAACGCACGCAAATACACTTTAGCGCAGTACGCCCAGCTGGCTGGTGTCACCCAACAGACGATCGTAGACCTCGCCACCGAGTTTACAAAGCATGGAAAACGAGCGGTAGCAGATTTCTACCGGGGTCCAGCGATGCACACCAATGGATTCTACAATGGGCGCTCTATCATGACACTAAATATGCTTATCGGTAACGTGGATTGGAAAGGAGGTTACATGCCAGGCGGCAGTGCGGCTGACTACATGGGGAGTACGAAGGGTGCCCCGTACAATCTTACCAAATGGCCAAATCAACCAAAAAAGGTTCCGAACGGTGTCAAGATTTCCAGAGAAGGAACCGCATATGAGAAAACAAGTTATTACAAAATTGCTAGAGGCAATGCACAGTCTCCAT
Source organism: Alicyclobacillus curvatus (assembly GCA_017298655.1). Lineage (GTDB taxonomy): Bacteria > Bacillota > Bacilli > Alicyclobacillales > Alicyclobacillaceae > Alicyclobacillus_B > Alicyclobacillus_B curvatus. The sequence goes on along the minus strand of CP071184.1, from coordinate 958,086 downwards.
TTCCGGCCACGCGACCGTGGTTTCCATTTGGATTCGGAATATGGCACGAAATTTTTGCAGGGATATGGGATGGGTATCCTTATCCGGCGAAAATTGTGTATCAACACATGGCGAACCCTGCCTACTCTGCACCTCCAGGGATGAGTGGGGGACACGATGAATCTTTGCCATGGTTCCGCATGATCAAGGATTTAAAAAAAGTCCCTCTTTTCATCACGGACGATATTGTACTTTCAGAAACGGCTGCCTACGCCGACTATGTCATTCCAGACAGCACGTACTTAGAGGCTTGGGGCGTACTTCCCGGATTCCCTACCACTCCGACGTCCGTTACTGGAATTCGTCAACCGATTGTGGAACCTTTGATGGCCCATACCCCAGATGGTCGACCTATGTGTTTTGAATCGTACATGATTGACGTGGCAAAACAACTTGGGATGCCCGGTTTTGGGAGTCACGCTTTCCCAGAAGGGGGAAGCCTCAATCGTCGTGAAGATTATTATCTAAAAATGGTTGCCAACGTCGCGTACGATTCCTCTTCATTCTTAAAGCTCAATACATTTGGCGATTTGGTCAAAGAAGGTCCTGTTCCTGACGGAACAACGCAGGACTTGGCCAGCATCCAACGCTGGGTAAAAAGGTATCCAGAAGCCTTAACGAATGCCCAATGGAAGAAAGTTGCTTATGTGATGGCAAGAGGAGGACGTTTTGAAGATTACAATGTCGCCTATCACGGTCCAAAACCCGGATGGTTGACCCATCGTTATGGTAAAAAAGGAAATTTACTACAAATCTACAACGACCAGGTCGCAAGTACCCACAATGCGGTAACCGGAGAGTTATTTCATGGGACGGCAATTGCCATGCGTCAACGTACTATGAAAGGACGCCTTTTGGACGAAATCGATCCCTCGTCTGCGTTTCAATATCATTTGACGACCTACAAATTACCAATTCACACCCATGCCAGAACCATGGCCGATCCATGGCTTCGAGAATTATTACCCGAGTCGTTCATTGAGGTAAATGACCTCGACGCAAAATCTTTGGGGGTTCAGAATGGAGATGTGATCCGGGTCATTTCTGCTAGCTACCCCAAGGGCATTATAGGACGGGTGCGGATTTTACCTGGAGTGCGTCCCGGAGTTATCACATTCACAAATTCATTTGGACATTGGCAGTATGGTTCCGGAACGTGGACGGTTGACGGAAAACAAATGAGTGGTGATAACCAAAGAAATGGAGGTATTCGTCTAAATCCTGTCATGCGACTCGATCCAGACATGCTGGACTCGACCGGATGGGGAACTTGCTTGGAAGATCCAGTGGGCGGCGGTGCGTCCTACTTCGATACAAGGGTAAAGATTATGAAGCTATAGATCGAGGGAGGTATGGGCTGCGCCTTGTGTGCGGCCCCAAGCCAATGTGGGAAAATGCAACGGATGAAATGGAACAGTCTGAAACTTGGAAGGGACGTTCGTATTTATATGGGGTATTCTCGGTTATTTTAGACCGTCCGGTAGAAATGAGTTGGCTGAAGGAATTATTTCAACCTTTGACTGTCGCCATGAAAGAACTCCATGTCACGACGGATGTTTGGCAACAAGCTGACGAACTCAAACGGTTTTTTTCTACATCCACTCCACCAGAAATCGCCCATTGGATGGAGGAAGCGAGCAAGGATTACGAACGTCTATTCCTCGTTCCGATTCCAGGTGAAATGGTTCCGCTAGGCGCCAGCGTGTACCTACAGAATGAAGTAAATGTCGACCAACGCAGAGTGCAATGGGCGGACTGGTTCGAACGATTCAGCTTTGCTTGGAAAGAGTTTTTCTCAAACTCGCCCGGTATTTGGCCAAACGAACCTGAGCATGCCGCACTAGTCCTTCCGATGCTGTCCATCATCGCCGATGAAGTGGCAACCAGCATGGCATTAGGCGATGAATTTACAAGGGACCTTCAAGTCGTGTATCGAAAGATGATAGGAATGGCGATGGACTGGTTACCGACTTGCTTGCAGTCGGTTGAAAAATCGGCTCGCCATCCCTTGTACCGATTTCTCGCAGCCCTTTGTCGAGAAGTCTTGATTTTGGATTCTCAGTTCTTAAATGAGGAGTGATTTAAGATGAATTTCGGAAACATTGGATTGACGGGTTTCTTACTCATTCTAATTGTGTTACTCGTTTTTTGGGGGCCAAGCAAACTTCCTGAAATCGGCAAATCATTCGGAAGATCTATTAAAGAGTTCAAAAATGCAACAAACGGTATTCTAGAAGAGACTGAAGTCACCAAACCTCAAGCGTCCACAGGACCCGAAGTAAAGTCAAATCTTCATGAAGACGAAAAAGTAAAACCTTAATCCTTTGCGATAAGACTAGAAACGTTTTAATGTCGTTGCCAAAGTTCAGTTCATTACTCTCCTACTGAGCTTTGGCAACGGCCGTATCAAGCGAAAAACACCTTTGAACATATGGAGCGGTGCATATGTATGCGAATTTAAAGTCAATGAGTGTGATTGACCACTTATCCGATCTACGTAAACGGATCATCTTCACACTCATCATCCTCCTCATCATGTTAGCTGCAAGTTTATCCTTTATTTCCCTCATTTACGACTATTTGGTCCATCCCGTAACGAAACTAGGATACCGTCTCATGGTAATCTCTCCTGGTGAAGTAGTCACCGTGTATTTATCCGTGGCCGGTATCGTTGCGATATGCCTGACGTTACCCTTTGCCTTTTACCAATTATGGCGTTTTGTCGCGCCTGGGTTAACGCCAATGGAAAGAAAATATTCCCTACGGCTTTTACCGATCGTATCGATCATGTTTGCAGCCGGTATTGCGTTCGCTTGGTTTTTCATTTTCCCAAACATATTACGTTTTCTACTTAGCTTATCGGCACAACATTTTTCTGTTTTCTTGCGTGCTGGCTCCTACTTCTCCTTCTTATCAAGTATTTGTTTGCCGTTCGGCCTCATCTTTGAGTTGCCTGTCGTGGTCGTGTTCTTGACTCGCATGGGTCTCATCACCCCTCGGGTTTTAAACCGAGCGAGACGTTATGCTTACGTAACCATTGTCATTCTAGGAGTTCTTATTAGTCCACCGGAACTCGTCTCTCATCTCAGCGTGGTTTTACCGATGATGGCTTTGTATGAACTGAGTATTTTACTGTCCGCACTTACCATGCGACATCGTGTAACTGTGCCCCACCTAAATTAATCACAGGTCTATTCAATCAGCATTGCATCAAAAAGACATGTCACGAAAAAAATGCCTGTTAACGATGACGGGAAACTATGGGGGACGTTTGTTAAACATCAGTGTGACTTCTGTCCAGATTCCCCCGTTTAGCTAATTGGGTCATCACCCGTATGCAAGCATGAGTTAGTTAAAACAGACAACCGTCTTGGAAGACGAAGGCAAGAAGAACACTGCAGTGCTCAAGAATCGAGAATGAAGTATGTGAACCGTATTCCAAAATCGGTGACTTAACCACCGGTTGAGCGGTTAGTTTTCCGACCTGGGTGCGCTATAAATGGTTCCGTGGCGGTACACGACGCGATACCCTCACTTGTCCCGCCTTTGCGAAAAACATCGCAGCCCCATCCCATACGTGGCAACTTTCACCTCGCGCCACGAACGCATACGGGGGCGCGACATACCTTTTCCCTGAGCGGCGATAGACTCTCACGTCTGCCAACATCTATGGAATCCCGTCACGGAACCGTAAAATCACGAACTACGTGACCGACGGCCATCTCCCGAGTAGTTTGGATCGGTCTGCTTCGTATACCGCGCGTGGTACTGTTCCTTCTCACGATACATGCGTTCATCCGCTACTTTCAGAAGGTGAGTTGAGTCCTCCCCATCCCTCGGATACACCGCAATCCCGATAGAGAGTGTCAACCCCCATTTCAATACCGCAGATTGTTGTGCAAGCGCATAATGAATGCTTTGGACAACAATTTTCCCATCCGATAGATCGCAACCGGGATAGATGGCGACAAACTCGTCACCATCCAAGCGACCGCTGACCGCATCGGGGCCGAAACAAGTACGAAGAACACGAATAAGTTGCCGAATTCCTTCATCGCCCGCCAAGTGCCCATAGGTATCGTTCACCCATTTTAGGTCGTTTGCATCCATCATCAGGGTGGCAACCGACCTATTGCCGCGTTTGGCACGCTGTAAAATCAGCGGTAGTCGTTCCATCGTATATCGGCGATTGTATACATCGGTTGGGACACCTAGATTGGCCATATATCTCACGTTGTCATACTGGACACCGAGCCATCCGATGATGGCCACCTGAAGGACGAGAAGCGGAATCATGCTAACGCGTTGCCTCCAGTATGCAGGACCCATCCGGACAACATGACCAGAATGACAAGCGCAGATAATGTTCTCCCTTGATACCTCACTCAACAATCATCTATTCTCAAATAGTTGGAGCGGAAAGGACGATATCTCCGACGCTAAAGCCCGCCACTCCGAGTATCTCGCAATTCCTGGCCATGTCCAATAGACCTCATTCGTCACAACACCGATTGGTACATTTTTGGCACTCGTAGCGATGATTCAGCCTTTATACTGAAACCATACGACATACAGCTCCGCAGACGAATAAACCTCGTCTCATCGCGCAACGGGAAACTGTCCCTTCTTCCACATGATTCCCAAAGTCAGGAGGTGTCTGTATGATTCCCTTGACCAATCTTCCCGCTTTAAAAAGTAATAACGGAGGCCGCGCGACATCCAAGCCAAACAGAACACAGATCGTTACGTTAGAGCGTGGAAATCTCACCATCCGCTTGACCTGCAATGAACCGTTGACCACCGCATTGGAAACCTTCCGATCCGCCTTGCGTGAAATCCTCAACCAGATGATTGAGAGTGATATGCCACCCGTACAGTGCCCAACCAAAGTGGTAGCGCGTCAGTCCTGAATTGCTGGTGAGGACATTCGTTCGTCGGCATCCTCGTGGTTGAAGTCGCATGCCACCAAGAAACTCGCCACAAAATCACCAAACCGTCGAAGTTCTTGCCCACAAGTCTCTGCACATTCTGCCTCCCATCGATAAAGCAGCCCATGCTGTTCGACTGGCACAAACGCTTTCAGTTGCTCAGCTAATTCAACGTGGTACTTCTGTTCCTTGTCTGCGGTCTCTCTATCGTTCTCATAGAAGTCGTCCACCAACTTTTCCACCAGCAATTTTCTCGCCAGTTCGCACACTGTGCATCCCTCCCACCAACGTTGTGTCCGACTATAACTCTTCTTTCAAAACGTCAGCAAGTCCGAATGGCGAACGATTTGATATTTTCACGATTGCGGGCAGCCTGGACCGTCCCGGAGAAGGTTTAATCGAATGACTGGGTACGCGCGGAGCCACAGAGAGCTTTGCTGAGAAGAAGGCGAGACGAACAACACTGTTTTAGCCAAGCCAGAATGGCCTGGAATTGACGGGGTTGCGTGTCCGGAAGTTGTCGAATAAGATGGCCGTATCTTAGCAAAGGAAAAGACGCCCCATTTGGTGTGGTACGGCAATACCACTAGAGGCGTCCGCTACTTCAAGGTATGGTTATTGTATCATGCTTTGCGTTAGTTGAGCTATCTCTTGGTGTTTTTGGTTCGGAGTGAGGAGACCATCCCCTGTCCTTGTTGTCAGGGGCATTTAGTCGTGGTCGGGAGTCGGCGCAGGGGCGTTATCAAGAGTTCGGGTGAGTCCATTCAGCTAATCATTCGCCGCTTGCGTTGCGAAGATTGCAGACGTATCCACCATGAGTTACCAAACTTACTCGTCCCCTATAAACGCTATCAGGCAGAGTGCATAGAGTCAGTGGTTACTAAGGCGGAACATTGTGTGGCAACTGACGAATCCACCTTGCACCGGTGGAAGATTTGGTTCAAGGACTGGGCCAAATATGCCTCCGGGTGCCTGAATGCCATTGCGAGCCGTTTTGAACTCCCTGTAAAGGTTTCGTCTAGGCCTTTGCACCCCTCACTTCAATCTATTGGACGGTGGGTCGGCAATGCCGACGGATGGCTGGCGAGAACTGTCCGTCCCATTGCAAATGAAAATCTGTGGATACATACCCGTTCTGCATTTCTGTCCTAACCGCTGGAGTCTACGATTCATGCTAAACCCTACTTTGAGGAGGTACGAGGCATGAAAGACTGGAAGAAAGCGGAGGGTACTGCAGCAAACAGGGTGCAGCTACTGTCTCCATTACTTGCAGAAGGGCTGGACCCAGCCAAGGCACGGGAGCTCAAGGCCCAGATCTGCGCACAAACAGGTCTCTCTGAGAGAACGTTGCGGCGTTATCTGGCCCAATATCGGAATCAGGGCTTTGAGGGCCTTAAACCAAAAGGCAAGAAGCGACCGGAGAAGGAAGCCATACCGCCGGAATTATTGGAGCAAGCCATTCTTCTACGGCGAGAGGTCCCAGGACGAAGCATCTCCAAAATCATTCAGATTCTCGAGTGGGAAGGCAAAGCCAGTCCAGGTCAACTCAAACGCAGCACGTTACAGGAGAAGCTGGCGGAACGGGGCTACAGTTCAAAACACATGCGGATGTACGCCGACACGGGTGTGGCAGCCCGCAGGTTTCAGCGCCAACATCGTAACCACTTGTGGGAGAGTGACATCAAGTATGGCCCGTATCTGCCGATTGGCTCAGGGGGCACCAAACAACAGACTTACCTGGTGGTCATGCTGGATGACGCAACCCGTTATGTGCTCCACGCAATGTTTTACCCAGCGTTAAACCAGGGAATCGTAGAAGACTGTTTTCGGCAAGCCATTCAGAAGTATGGAGTTCCAGAGCGGGTTTACGTGGAATATGTTCCGCGGAACATATTCCACGTAAATTATGTGTCTGGTTCAATTATGTGGCCTCTAAGGTGGAACCCGTGAATATAAGGTCACGAGTACGAAGTACGGGACACATAATTATCACAGAGAGTCCAACCAAGTTAAGAGCGTTTTGTCCTCCCTCCAAATTGGTTTTGTGGGGTATCCCATATAAGAAACATCGTTGGGCTCGCAAACTCGTAAAGCGGCTTCTTTCATACGTGTCGTGATCTCCGCGTAACGGTTGGTAGTGTCCAGACTGACATGTCCAAGCCAATTACGAATGACGTTCACTTCTACGCCCGATTCCAACAGATGGACCGCTGCCGTATGTCGAAAAGTATGAGGGCTTATGTGCTGCGGCAACGATGAACCTTTCTCCTTTAAAAGGATGTCGGTATGGCGGCGAACAATCTTGTAAATCCCAAAACGAGTTAAGGGCGTTCCGTTCTGCGAGAGAAAGATTGCTCCGTCTGGAACGTGAGTAGCATTTTGTTGAAGCAGAAGCGCTTTTAACAAATCAATGGTACTTTGCCATAGTGGACATATCCGCCACTTGTCTCCTTTCCCATGTAATCTGACACGCGGCGCGCCTTCAAAATCAAAGTTATTCCAGCGCAGGTCCGCGACCTCCTGTACACGTGCACCCGTGTTGTAGAAGAATAGGAAAAGTGCACGATCCCGCAATGCATAGCGCCCCTTGGATGGTAAATGTGCCATAAGTGTTGAGATTTCCTCGTGTTCCAAAAAGGATGTCTCTGGAGGCGGCACACGCTTCATGGGGATGGCTGCCACCTGCTCAGAGATAACCAACATTTCTGGAATTCTCATGGCCACATAGCCAAAGAAAGTATGCAGAATGGTGAGACGATGGTTTCGGGTTCGAGTATGGTTTTTCCGATCACTCTCAAGGTATTTAAGGAAATCTTTAACCCGCTCAGCACTTAAATCCCGAAGGGAAAGACGGGTAATTTTACGTTGCAAGTCGGTGGAAACAAATTGCAGGAAAAGACGAATAACATCTCTATAGCTTTTTATTGACGATGGGCGCAGTCCCTTTTGGGTAACAAGATAATCTGTAAAAAACGAATAGATGATTCGACCCAAATTTTCATCGTTCATTGTTGTGACACCTCCTGAATAGCGGATATTGCATAAGACTCATAGCGGCGACCAGCTTCCAGAAGCAAATCCGGCGTAATGGTTAGGTACACCGATGTCGAAATGGGACTGACATGACCCAAGAAGGTAGACAAATGCAATAATCGGGTCTGCGGGTCAATACCTTTTCGATACCAATGGAGCAAGGTACCTACGGCAAATGAATGTCTTAAGTGGTGCGGGTGAGGTGACGAGACCCCATCAGGAACTTGCAAACCCAATTGACGAAACAGCATGCGAAAGGTTCGATCAATCGAATGACGGTTTATGGGACGACCACCCCCAAAGCTAAATAAAGGTTCGTCTGCCCAAGACAATCCGTGCTTTTTTTCGCGTAGTCGAAGATATTCTTTGAGGGACTCCTTCATACGAGGTCCGAACGGTATCAATCGACTTTTGTAAAACTTGGTTTGGTTAATGACCAGCAGTGACTGTTCGAAATCTATATCTTTGATGCAAAGTCTGCAGACTTCACCTACCCTAAGACCCAATCCGTACATGAGAGCAAATATGGTTTTGTAAGTCAGACCACGGAGAGGGGCAGCCTTCGTATCTTTCAGCCTTTCCGCACTAGCCAGTAACTTTCGTGCCATATCCGAAGTGAATAGAAATGGAATGTGTTGAGAAGTCTCCCGCCGCTTCTGCAAACCTAAAGGGAATTCGGTTAAATAGGATTGCCGGATTGCCATGCTGGAGATAATCGAGGATTGCCTGCCCCACGATGGAGGATAGGGGATATGCTGTCGAGTGGCCAGCCTTGCGCTCAGGTACTCGTAGTTTTTCTTTTCGCCAATCTATGTCATCTAGGGTTAGGGCGGCGATCTCCCTCGCTCTAAGACCATAGGTTACAAGTAGAAGCAGGATGGCAAAATCCCGTTTGCCAACTGGGGTCCGACGATCCACCTGCTCCAGCATTTGGTTCACCTCGTCCCATGTAATGGAGCGTGGGATGCTTGAGAGACGATACACACGGGGGGCATCGAAGGAACCACTCAGGTCCTTGGTTAGGATGCGTTCAGAATAGAGGTATCGAAGAAAAACCCGTAACACGGTGTATCGAAGCCCGAGGGTGGTTTTGGATAAATTACTATCTGCGATAAAACCGCTAATGACTACGGGTGATACACTATGAATTTCGTTTAGACCAATCCCATTCAGATACTTCTCAAATGAACCTAGATGGGACCTGTATTGAACAAGGGTACTTTTCTTAAGTCCCTTATCATTTTCCAAGTAATCGAAGAAGGTGGGTGCATATTCCTTAAAAGGTTCGAGATCCCTCTTTCCTTTTCCACGGCTGGATATCACTAAATCCAGCATTTGTTCTACAGGATTCCTTGCCTCATCTAGTACCCCTTTACGAGCTCGGTCGGTTTTACATTTGACCATGGTTTTTAAACCAATGTTGCGAAAACTCCTCCACGTACTCAGGCAGTTCTTCTAATTTTGTGGCTCCACGCCGCTTCGCGAATTCGCCGAACTCCATCAGAAGTGGAACGCGTCTTAGGATGGTTCGAGAGGCATAGCCATTCTCAGAAAGCCACTCGACGTACTGTTCGATGGAGCTGCCAATCCATGAAGCCTTGACACGATCAACTGTATCCGGTCGAACATAGTAACGCTCCAACATCTGAATAACCCCCTCAACTAGAGTGGGGTTACTCTAACAAATTATGTTGCCAGTATAAATATGATTTTGTTGGAAATTCCCCGTGTATCGAACTGATAGACACATAATTGAACCAGACACATAACTTTGACAATGGCAGCCAGTACCAGACCAAGCAGATGACACGCATCTGCTCCAAGTTGGGGATACGCCTTCTCTACGCCAAACCAAAGGCCCTGAGTCAAAAGGCAAAATTGAGCGTTTTAACCGAGTCATTGACGGGTTCCTCAGTGAGGTGGCTCTTGAGAAACCGCAAACGCTCAAAAAGTTAAATGAACTCTTTCAAGTGTGGCTGAGCGAGTGCTATCAGAACCAACCCCATTCAGCACTTTCTAACAACATGAGTCCATCCACCGCATTCCGCAGCGGTCGAAACCCATTAAAATTCAAAACGCCAGAAGAAATTGCAGACGCATTCTTGCACATTGAAACTCGTAAAGTAGACAAGTCCGGGTGTATCAGTTTCATGGGCAAAAAATATGAAGTGGGCCTGTCTGTCCTTTTGGCCGGACCGTAGATGTCATCTACGACCCAGCAGACATCACGGAGTTGACCATCGAATACGAAGGACTCAAGCCGTGGAAAGCCAAGGAGCTGGTCATTGGCAAGTATGCGGGACAGCGTCCAAAGCTACCAGAATATCTGAATGCAGAGCCTGCTGACTCATCCCGGTTACTTGAAGCAGCGGAACAGAAACACAAAGAACGCCAGGAGCAAATCAAGCCTGTAGTCTCCTACAATGCGGTGTGGAAGGAGGAGAATGGGAATGTTTGAGCCATTCTACAACTTTAGACACACGCCGTTCTCCAGGGACATCCCTACAGATCAGCTATACATGTCCCATGCACTCATAGACATCCTTGGCAGATTGAAATATGCAGCGGAACGTCAGTGGTTTGCAGTGGTTACCGGAGACTGTGGAACCGGTAAAACGACGACTGCCGGCGGTTCTCTGAGGCACTGGAACAATCTAAATTCAAGATTCTGTACCTTTCGGACTCCAAACTGACACCACGGCATTTTTACAAAGGCATGCTCGAGCAACTCGGATGCGAGGCCAAGTTCTACCGAGGCGACGCCAAGCGTCAACTTCACCGGGAGATTGAGCTCATGCGTGGCATTCACGACCTGAAGCCGGTTGTGGTGGTCGACGAGGCCCACTTATTGGACCGGGAGATGCTTGAGGAAGTACGGTTTTTGTTGAATTTCAGGATGGATGCGCAAAGCCCCATGTCGTTAATCCTGGTCGGACAAAGTGAACTTTGGGAACGGTTAAACCTCCAAGCCTACGCCGCCATCCGCCAGAGAATTGACCTGCAGTGCAAATTGTATCACTACGACCGTGCGCAGATCGGACAATACATTCAGCAGCATCTTGCTTATGCGGGAGTCGAACAAGAACAGGCCATCTTCTCGGACAAGGCCATCGACGAAATCCACCGCTTTTCGGGCGGGGCTCCACGACTGGTGAACAAGGTCTGTACTCACTGTCTCATGTACTGGGCCCAGAATCGACAACGGATTGTCGACGACCATACCGTGAATCGAGTGGTTCAAGGAGAATTGTCATGAAGGTGAAGCCAACGGACATGAGGTATGACAAGGAGCTGGAACGTTGGGTCGTGAAAGGTCGAGATACATGGTACAGCATGCGATGTGGTGAGGGGATAACCCTTCACGTCGGGGAATACGCCCTCAGAGGTAGGATTGAATTTGGGATGAACACCTGGTGGATTATCGCAAACGACGTCCCACTGGGGCTGTTCCGAGGCAGAACATACACGGTCACCATCGAAATTTAAGCATTTGGGGAGGAGGGCAACTTCCTTCCCACCTCTGTCACCACTGCTGGACACCATGCCCATCAGCCCGTGGTCAACTTATCCCGTCAATTTTCGGACACTATACTGAATCAGTAACACAACACCCTTACGACCGGATGGCGAAGGGATCTATCGATTCGTGGACGGAAGCTATGTCGAACTGCTGCTTGAACACGATACAGAAACCGAACATATGAGCATAATAGAAAACAAACTCAGAAACTATGGTGATCATATTGGGGAATTATGGGGCGAGAGTGCCGATTTGGTGAATGTGTTGTTTGTCACGAAAACAAATCTTCGTGCCTTAAAAATCCGGTCGTATTGGAAGTGGTATTTGAAGGAGTGGTTCCGAAACAGGAAGGTTCCGACGCTTTGGTTCACACATGAAAACCTCCTCAATGAACCAGGTGTTTTAAGCCCCATCTGGTTGGGCACAGGAGAGCAGTTGATGGCGGTGAACCAGTTCCCTCGGCTGAAAAAAAGTCTGTATAGCGCTGGGGCTGTGTTAGGTAAACAGGCGGGCGGCAAACTGGTTTCATTCTCCAATTCACGGTTAAGGGCGGAAGTAAATGGGCGCGTCCATCTGATTTGGATACACTATACGCACCCATACTTACCCTACGTTCGCATCTGCAGTTGAATACAAGTGATGTATATCGCATTTCCCTCTTTTCGGCCGACACGCGCCAACGTGGCGCGGCAGGCCCGGAATCAGGGTCTGGCACTCTAAGACATTGGTTTGGACCAACCATACTGCGGAGGTCCCGTTGGCGTGACACAGAACAATACGCCAGTCCTTACTACCCACACCCCACCATTCACGATAATGGTCTATATCTACGTATGATTCAATAAATTCTTCGAGCGTTCCACTTTTTGGGTTATGGACCGGTTTCAATTTTTATTAAGTACCCACTATGTGTTCTTTTTTATTGTCACAGCCTGCTTCCCGAGTTGTTTCCAAGCTGCAATAAATTGTTGGCGATTTACGGGCTCGGCTTTCGTACCGTTCAGGGGATCATTTATAAAGAGTTGAGTTTGGTCATATCCGACGAGTAATACGGCGTGTTCCTCCATGGTCGCACGAACTATACCCTCCTTACTATTCCAAGTCTCCCACATGGAAGTAGGTTTAAAGGTGGCTGTTGTCCAAACCATGACCGGAGTTCCATGAGCCACAACGGAAAGTATATCTGTAAACGGAAGACCAGTAAGATCCTCTGCCCTTCCCGGTAGTATCTCATTAATCAAAGTCACAATTGGCCCATGAAAAATGCCGTAACCATTGAACTGCGAATATACATCTCCCACGAATCCAACGTTTGGATTGCCCCAGTACACGATACTTCCATTGGGTCCCAACACTCTTTTTGTCGGATCCGTCGGTTCCTTTCGGGCCAATGTCATTTTCTCCGCGGGATGTCCGATTGCTGTAAACAACATAGATAGACTTGTAACCTCGCATCCTGTCGGCAACTGAGGAAACTGCGACTGAGGAGGAACATCAATTAAAGCTGCCGTTGGCAAAGCTTCTGTGTGTTGAACTTTATGGGATTCCTGAACATGTGTACCATTCGATGGCACCTTGGATGTTTTCGCATGGTTGATAACGTGGCTTTGCAACCGTACGTCGCGCCAAACATAAAGAACCCCACCAATCAGGAAAGTTATCCCCATCACTGTTAGGAATCGGTAGAGTTTGCGCTTTGTCTTATATTTTCCTCGACCTTGTCGATGCATACTCCGCTTCCTCCTTCCATTCAATTCAATCAATTGTGTTTTTGTATATTTTGGATATGGAAATGTTCGCTTGTTGCACCCCATGCAGGTCCAACTAGGTATTACGCCACAAATCCAGTACGAAGCGACCCTCCATGATCATAGTGTTACTACGACTTCAATTACGGTCTTAAGAATTTTACTAGCTTGCCTATTCTCAAATTTTCGTATTCTGTTTGATGTCCCAAAATCAGCGTGACGGTGACGGTAGCGAGAGATCGTTTCTTCATCATTTTCACCTACCCCTCATAGGTCATCGACCTCAAGTGTCGTTCTACAACACCTCAACTCCAATGTTGTTTACTTGTAGCATGCCGATGACGGTCCTTTGATAGGTACTGCATCCGCAGAGACATTAAACCTTCGTTGCGGGATTTTTTCGGTAGAGTCGAGAGGAATTCAGTGCGACGAATACGTCTGGCATTGCTTCAGATGCGGCGGCGAGAACTGGACCAATAATACCTATAGATGCCAGTCCAAGGGTCATCACGTTCCACCCGATTCCGATACCAATATTCTGACGAATCGTGCGTGCCGTTCGACGACCAATCTGAATAGCATCGACTCCCTGCCTCCAGTCATCCCGCATGAGAACCACATCGGCGGCCTCCGTCGCAATGTCGCTACCGACCACCCCCATGGCGATTCCGACATCCGCTTGAACGAGTGACGGCGCATCATTGACGCCGTCTCCAACCACAGCGACCACGTGACCTTCCGCTTGCAAGGACTGCACGAAGCGAATTTTGTCTGTGGGCAAACATTCTGCATGTACATCGTCAATTCCCAACTCATTCGCAACCGCTTCTACGACATGAGCATTATCCCCCGATAGCAGTACCACTTTTCGGATACCCATTTTACGGAGTTGGTTGAGAGCCTGTGCCACATTTGGTCGGATTGGGTCTGCCACGGCCATCAACCCAATACAGGAATTCTCCCGTCCAAGGAACAAGACTGTTTGGCCCGCACTTTCAAACTCTTCGGCTTCAATCCATAGTTCTGATGATATCTCAACCCCGTTTTGGGTTAGCCACTTGCGATTTCCTAGAAACATCTGCTTTCCGTTGATCCGACCCCGAAGACCCAACCCCGATAAGCCCGCGAAGTCTTCTGCATCGATTAATGGAATCTCTCTATTGAATGCAACCTTCAAAATAGCTCCAGCAAGCGGGTGTTCGGAAAACCGTTCCAGAGAACTCGCTAATTGAATTATCGTCTCTTCGTCGAAGTCGGAGGCCGACACTACTTTCGTGACCTGAGGTTCGCCAAGGGTCAGTGTACCTGTCTTGTCAACCACGAATGTATCGACGCGGGCCAAAGTCTCCAATGTCAAGCCACCCTTGATAAGCAACCCCCGGCGGGCGGCACTTCCCACACTCGATACGACTGACAACGGAGTGGCAAGCCCAACCGCGCACGGACATGCCGCCACAAGCACTGCCACAGCAAACATGAGATGCCCACTCAGGATGTACGTCATAAGTGCAATCGCAAGCACAGACGGCAAAAACCAAGCGGTAAATTTGTCAGCGAAGCGTTGTATCGGCGCTTTCTGGGCCTCTGCATACTCGACTAAGTGAATAATCTGACCCAACATGGTTTGTTCGCCCGAGCGCTCCATTTTCACATCAAGGAACCCACGTTCGGCAATCGTGCCGGCATATACCTCGTCACCCCTGCCCTTTTCGACAGGTAAAGATTCACCCGTAATAGTAGCCTGATTAACCACAGCCTTGCCCTCAACCACATGACCGTCCACAGGAATGCGTTCTCCGGGACGAACCCGCACAATTTCCCCCGGTTTCACCTGTTCTACGGGTAACTCGGCTTCTTCTTCCCCGCGAACGACCCGAGCCGTTGACGGAGCCAACTCAACGAGGTGGCGAATGGCTTGCCGTACCTGGTTTACGGTGTATCCCTCAAGGTAATGCGCAATCGACATGAAAAACACTAAAAGAAGCGCAGAAACAAATTGGCCAACCAATATGGCAGCCAGAATACCAACGCTCATCATCTGATCGACATTGGACTGCTTCGACCGAATCCCTAACAATGCACGACGGAAAATCGGATAGCCACCAAGAGCCGTTGCGACGAGGAGTAGCCAGGTTGGTACGACCTCTATTAGGCGGTCTAACCACCCGAAAGTCTCTCCAGTAACTTCCCCAAGCACCACGAGAGCGATGACGGCTACAAACCAAAAACGGATCGAATTCCACGACCCTTTGGCCACACTTGCAAATTTGCCGCCGATTTGTGAAGTTCCCGTGGCGTGTGTAATTGGTGTCGGGCTACAAGTTGTACAAGTTCCATCGGAACAGGACCCGGAAACCACCGATACAGTTTCAGAGATGGTCTTTGTTTCTTTCACGTGGTATCCCGTACCCCGAATCGCGCGCTCGATATCTTTTGTGGTCGTTTTGGACGAATCAAACGAAACAATGGCCTTTTCCGCGCCGAATAAAAGGTCGTAGTGTGATATCCCCTCTAATTGTTTAAGGACTCCCTCAATGCTCGTGACGCATTCTGTACAGCATAATCCGTCCACGACGAATTCCGCCTTTGACAACTCTTGGTCCGTTGGGGCCGGGGCCTCAGTAGTTTCAGTAGTTTCAGTAGTTTCAGTGGTTTCCGACGCAGGCTTACGGATGCTACGATTTCGAACCGAATGCCCGAAACTTTTAATCGATTTCTCGATATCCGACGGTTTCGTTTGACTAGGCAAATACTGAACCACGGCCTTTTCAGCACCAAAGAGAAATTGATACTCCACGACACCATGTGTACGCTTGAGCGCTTTTTCGATACTCATAGAACATTCGGTGCAACAAAGACCATCAATCTCCAGTTCTAGGATCTGTGTTGCTTCCACCGTGCTCACTCCTATCAAATTGATTTGTTTAACAAGATAATTTGATATAATAGGCAAAACAAAACTCGAATTTTACCCGGTTACCAACACATTACAAATCTCAAGATAATTTAATAATTCGTTATCTACAAGACGATAGTGACTCCAGGAACCATGGATCTCCCTTTTTACAATCCCAGCGTCCAAGAGTTGTTTCAAGTGATAGGATACCTTGGATTGAGACAGTTCCAGTATCTCTTCGAATTCGCATGTACAAAGGTCTTTATTCCTAGAGAGCAAATATACCATTTGCACACGAATCGGATCAGCAAGAGCCTTGGCAACGCTTGTGACTGCCCGTACTTGCGCACCTTCCAGAAGGGGAATTTCACCACGGTGAATTCGAGGAATTTCCGTAGTGCACGTATTGTTCTTGTTGCAATCACCCAGCATCGTTGCGTACCTCCTGTCATCAAATATTATTGATGCGACGACATGATATGTCAAGGACTTTCGTGACCCAGAGTGACATCGAGCCAAAACAGTACCGCGGTTCAGTTTTCTTTCAGGTGTTTCATCCGCGAGTGGTACTCCTCTTCGTCAATTTCACCTCTGGCGTATCGCTCCTGCAAAATGCGAACGGCCGTTCTTTCCGAATTACTGAAGCGATCAGTAAAAACGCGGCGAAACACTCGAACTCCAACCCATAACAACACTGCAACCCCAAGAGTAAACAAGAGAATCGGGATGATCATCCACATGAAGCCGAAGGCCATGGGAAACATCATCATGTTCAGTCACCCTTTCCTTAACTGGAAGTCAATTTATCACAGAACCGAATGGAACATGTACACGTAGGTGACCCCGATTTACGGGTCCGCCTTCATTTCCCGCATACGGCAACCTCTCATCGTACGCCCATATGGACCACTGGTGCGAAATTCCGCCTCCAATTCTTGAAGGATGGTATCCACAGCATAGATCTGTCCCTTGATGTATTGCTGTTGGTCTTGAAATTCCTGCTGCTCCAACTGCTTCTTCAAAATATCCTTTCGAACCTGCAACCGCCGGATGAAATCCTCAATTTTCCCCCTGCGAAATGTCTCTGGCATGGGGATCACCTCCCAAACTAAATATACCAGTCGAGCATTCATTTGTATACAAATGCATACAATATTTGATTGAGGCGACTTACGAATTCAGTCAATCGTCTAACCTCTAGCCTCCTTAAGGGCTTGGTTCGCTGTCCGAACAACAAATTCAAGAAAGTACTAAGGCACCTATGGAATCGGCCCACCACCAGCCGAACCACGTCGTCAATGTCACTGCGACAACTGCAGTTCAGTCATATAACCACAAACGAGACGCGATCTATCCACTATTAAAGCCATGCTGCTGATGGTAGCACCAATTTGTCGTTTCATCTAAGAATGGACACGAGTGGGAATTGAAATGACGGCTAAACCAAGCCCTAGTATACTTGATACAGCTGTTGTTCGAGTCCAAAGTTCATGGATTTCTACGACCAGAATCGAGACCGTCACTACGAGCAATTCCTACAACACCATGACGAGATTTTCTACTTGTCTCACTCTCCTTCGGCACCCCCGTGGCCTCGAAAGTGAGTCTTAGGGTCATGTTTACATTTCGATGTCCGTTAGTATAATGAATATATGAGTATATGTTCATAAAGGTGGTATTCCTTGTGGAAGTCAATTTACAACACGATTGTTGTGATGGTCAACTTGTCCATGCGGAGGCTGTGGCAGACTGTTTACCAAAGCAGCTTAGTCTTGCGACCGTGCAAAGTTTGTCCGAGTCATTTAAGGCACTAGCAGACCCCACACGAATTCGCATTCTGCACAATATGACTCGGCGAGAACTGTGTGTCTGTGATTTGGCAGAAGTCCTGGGTATGACACAATCGGCTGTATCCCATCAGTTACGGTACTTGCGGACATTACGCATTGTGAAAAACAGGCGAGATGGCAATACGGTGTATTACACATGTGACGACGCCCATATTGTTGGCTTGTTGCAAATGGGAATCGATCATATTACACATGTAGAAAGTGATGGAGAGAGTGTCTATGAGTAGAGGTAATGAGATTCAGGACCAAGGCCATGATCACGATCACAGGGATGTGTTTCACAGTCACGCACCCGCCGAAAAAATGAGAGCAGCGTTTTTCCTAACGTTGGTGATTTTGATGGCCGAGATAATTGGTGGCCTGCTGTCACACAGCCTGGCCCTATTGGCCGACGCTGGCCATGTGCTTACAGATATCGCAGCCATTGCACTTTCCTGGTTTGCGATAAAACAAGCTGAAAAACCCTCGAACCAAAAGATGACATACGGTTACCACAGGGCAGGGATTTTGGCGGCGCTCATCAATGGGATCACCCTGATTCTCATCACCATCTGGATTTTGTGGGAAGCGTATGGACGGTTTCAGCGTCCTGAGCAGGTCACGCCGACATGGATGTTCATCAGTGCAGGTATCGGTTTGTTGATGAATCTTTATCTTGGTTTTGGTATGCGCAAGGAAGAAGACATCAACGTGAAAAGCGCCGTTCTGCACATGCTTGGGGACGCAGCAGCTTCGGCCGGGGTCATTGTAGGTGGGGTCATCATCATGGCCACAGGATGGTATGTGGTCGACCCAATCTTGAGTGTCCTCATTGCTTTGCTGATTGCATCAGGCGCTTGGCGGATCGTGCAGCAAACGGTCGGAGTTCTGATGGAAGGCACTCCGAAGGGAATCGACTTATCGAAGGTCATTCATGAAATAAAAGCTGCTTCGGGTGTACGGGATGTGCATGACGTTCACGTATGGAGTATCACAAGTGGAAAAAACGCATTGTCCTGTCACGTCGTGTTAGACGGAGAGATGTCCATTCGGGACAGTCAGTGTATTTTACAGAACTTAGAGCATCGTATGGTTCACCTGGGGATTGGGCATGTCACGGTGCAGATGGAAGACATACAGCATCCACATGATAATTCAGAACTCTGTGCCACGATGGAAATGGCACATTACCACTAGGGGGGGAGAGCCAGAATGTCGGACTTTTTTAGAGAATTGTTTGGCGGAGGTCATCACGGAAATCACCATGGCGGGCATCATGGAGGACATCATGAGGAACATTCTCATGAGCATCATGGTCACCATGAAGACCATCATCATGATCGTCACCGGGGCGAGCCATACCGTGAAGGAGCACAAAACCCTCAACGCTCTGTAGCGGTTACAAAATGTCCAGCGTGTGGGTGGGCAAACGAAGTTTCCAGTAACTTTTGTTCCCAGTGTGGAACAAACCTGAAGCCAAAGCCAGTCCAATGTTCAAATTGTGGAGCGGACGTACCGACCAATGCATCATTTTGCCCTGCCTGTGGTCAGAAACTCTAAAACTCGAAACCCTTTCGGAGTATTTCCCGTGTCATTCGGGATATTTAGACAGCATTTGGAGATGGGGTTGAATGTGGTCTTGAATTTATCTGTTGCCAGCAAACGAGTGTTCTCCATTGCCTGGCCGGCTATCGGAGAAGCGTATTTGCAAAACCTACTCGGCGTCGTGGACACATTTTTCATAGCCAAATTAGGCCTGGTTGCGATTGATGCGGTTGGTGTAACAAACGTTTACAGCATGACGTTCATCGGCGTGTTCATTGCCATATCCGCCGCTTTGTCCGTATTCCTGTCTCGGGCAATCGGGGCCAAAGACATTGAACGTGGCCGATCAGCTGTCTGGCACGGACTCGTGATAGCTGTTGCAATTGGAGTTGTATTGGGCGTGATTTCCGTCGTCCTGGCTACCCCATTACTGCACATCATGGGGGCACACGGACAACTTCAACGGACAGCTTTCCCTTACTTCCGAACAGTCTTGGGTCTTTCTCCGCTCATCGCACTGTTCACCGCCCAGTCGGCATCGTTTCGGGCCACCGGAGACACTAAAACACCGCTTCGTGTAGGGTTAGAGATGAATGCAGTGCATGTCATCCTGGACTACGTACTTATCTTCGGGGTTGGACCGATTCCGGGATGGGGCATTGCCGGTGCGGGCTGGGCGATGATTCTGGCTCGGGTGTATGCATCTGTCCGGCTGTGGATCAAGTCCCGTCAAGTAGAAACATTGGCGCTTACCCGAAAGGATGTTGTATTCCGTAAAACCTTAGTCTTCAGCATGATTAAATTTGCCATTCCCGCAGCGATTGAGCGACTCTCTATGCGGCTAGGTCAAGTCATTTATTTTGGGCTGATCGTACGAATGGGTGTTGATGTATATGCCACACACAATATTGCGGGGACGGTCACCACTTTCGCATATACAATTGGCGGCGGGTTTGCCACGGCTGCCACAACGACGATTGGACAGGCAATAGGTAGTGGAAACGAGTCTGATGCGCTTGCATATCGGAGGGCAAGTTATATCCAATCGGCAGTGTTCATGACAGCCGTAACAGCAATTTTATGTGCAACGAGCCCTTGGTTTGGTTTGCTTTTTACGCATAATCAACGAGTTATCCATTTATTGACCATCATCCTAGCGATTGATATCGTATCGCAACCATTTTTAGCAGCCGTCTTAGTTGATACAGCGGCCATTCAGGCAGGTGGGAACAGTAAGTACCCGATGATCGTCACGACGATTGGAATATGGATTGTGAGGACACTTGGGGTGTACGTATTCGCTTGGAAGTTGGGATTGGGGCTTCCTGCCGTATGGGCAAGTATTGCTGTTGACAATGCACTTAGGGCATTGTTGTTTGCATGGTACAGGAACAAGATGAACTGGATTCGTGTATTGACGTAGGTAAGGATCGGAGATACAAAATGATAATCAGAGCGATATTTTTGTTTATTTTGGCAGGTCTAGCCGAGATTGGCGGAGGGTATCTTATTTGGCAATGGCTAAGAAATGGGAAGCCACTTTGGGTCGGAATTGTCGGTGCAGTTATCATGATTTTGTATGGTGTACTTGCCACTCGCCAAGAATTTTCGTTTGGCAAGACGTACGCCGCCTATGGTGGGATTTTCATAACAATGGCTGTACTCTGGGGCTGGTTCATTGATAAGCGGTTCCCTGACTTGAGTGAATGGATAGGTGCGGCAATTTGTCTGGTAGGCGTATTCGTTATGCTCTTAAAAAGGTAGTTCTTGTTGTAAGAAGGGGGCGACTTTTAGAACAAGCTCTTGCTGCTATCGTTGAATTAGCAGGTGGAACCCGTACCAATCACGACCTCTCAAGCATCTTAATCAAGCCGAGGTTCGTGAGTCAATCAAGGTTGCATAGCAGGTTTTGTGGCTACTGCCTCCTGTAAATGTCGTTTTGGTTCAGCGGATTGGAATTATAAACGTCCAGCCGCCTCACCTTCCGTTATAAAACTGCCGCACATAGTCCACGTATGACGGTGGCGATCTCTACATCTAATGCACATTTAAAAAACACTGTGGTCTGACTTACCACTCGGATCCTCCTCAATCCATTTCCGAATCGCAAGGCTATTGCAGAAAAGACATCCTACGTATATGATGATGGTATAACGATCAAGTGAATGTTTGAATGATGAGGTGTGCCATTTGAAAAAAGTACCTACTTCAGAACGATTCGAACACGACGTCCCCGTTTGTCAAGTGGATTGTATAAATACCGAGGTGGTTAATCGTATCAAGCCACACCTGGATCAGGTGAGCAACATTGTCTTCATATTCAAAGCCTTGGCCGATGATACACGAGCCAAGATTGTCTATGCGCTCAGTGAAGCGGAACTTTGTGTGTGTGATGTGGCTGCTGTGATTGGGAGCAGTAAAGCCACAGCATCGTACCATCTACGGCTCTTACACCATATGGGGCTTGCCAAATACCGAAAGAATGGGAAGTTGGTTTATTACCGGCTGGCAAACCCCCATATCAAAGGCTTTATCCGGGAAACATTAGACAGTATGTCATTTGTGGAAGGGAGGGATACCAAGTGACTGCTACGGAAGTTACGACAAGACTGAAAAAGACGGTGTTCCGAGTGGAAGGAATCACCTGACTGGACTGCGCCGCCAAGTTCGAGAAGAATGTAGCGGCTCTTCCTGGCGTGGCCAGGGCGGTTCTCAATCCCACTGCTGGTAAAATTACAATTGAAGGTGAAGTAACGATTGAACAGGTTCTTCAGGAGGCTAAGAAAGAGAATTACCGGATTGTACCGGAAGGTGCAACACAAGCACAGCAAGGTCGCAGTGAGCGGCATGTAGACTGGGAATTGATTCGCACGATTATTTCCGGCGTAGTGCTTCTCGTTGCCTTTCTGTCTCAACATCTTCATGCTCCAGAGAGCGTGCTCCTTCCCCTCTACCTGATAGCCATCGTCAGTGGCGGATGGGGAAATGCTCGCAAAGCTTGGTACGCTCTTCCCAAGCTCGATTTCAATATGAGTGTGT
Organism: Alicyclobacillus curvatus; assembly: GCA_017298655.1. GTDB lineage: Bacteria > Bacillota > Bacilli > Alicyclobacillales > Alicyclobacillaceae > Alicyclobacillus_B > Alicyclobacillus_B curvatus. The sequence goes on along the minus strand of CP071184.1, from coordinate 935,509 downwards.
TGATGACCACGGCCATCATCGGGGCGATGGCGATTGGAAAATGGGAAGAAGGAGCCACCGTTGCCTTTCTTTACTCCGTCTCAGAACTTCTGGAAGCCTGGAGTATGGAAAAGGCTCGTAAATCCATCCGGGATTTGATGGATATTGCACCGAAGGTGGCCAGGATACGGCGGCCCGTGGGAGAATTTGCTTTACCTGTCGAGATGGAAGTTCCCGTCGATGAAGTGGAAATTGGAGATACCTTGATTATTCGCCCCGGTGAGAAGATTGCTATGGACGGCCTAATCATAAAGGGTGAATCGGCGATCAACGAGGCGGCCATCACCGGGGAATCTGTACCCGCCGATAAGGGACCCGGAGCCGAAGTATTTGCCGGGACGCTCAATACCAATGGCTCCCTGGAAATTGAAGTCACCAAGCGTGTAGAAGATACGACCATCGCAAAAATCATTCATTTGGTCGAAGAAGCGCAAACGAAACGTGCGCCTTCACAAGCGTTCGTGGATCGTTTTGCGGCCATCTACACCCCCATTGTCTTGACGTTGGCCGTATTCATTGTCTTCCTTCCGCCGCTGGTCATGGGATACCCCTGGGGGCCGTGGATTTACCGAGGACTTGCCCTTCTTGTGGTGTCTTGCCCGTGTGCGCTCGTGGTCTCCACTCCGGTGGCCATTGTCAGTGCCATCAGTAGTGCGGCCCGGAACGGGGTTCTGATTAAAGGCGGAATCTACCTGGAACAAGCGGGTTCTCTCAAGGCTATAGCGTTTGATAAAACAGGAACCCTCACAAAGGGTCGTCCAATCGTTACGGATGTCATTCCCTCTCTCAATAAAAGTACGTTTTTCTCTCGTTTTCTCACTCAATCGCGTGATTTCACATTTGACCATTTCATACTCGAACTGCAGAATTGTCCATGAGAACGATTTGATCTGTATGAGGGCGTGTTGAACCAGACGGTCAATGCCGCCTTGAAATTTATGGTACGCACCCTATGGATCTCCACCAATGTCTTTCGTGGTTTACCCTCTCATGTCTCACAGGGTCTAATGCCCTCAGCAGTCCTTCGTACGACCTATCGAAAGGGTGGAGGCCAGCTAAGCTTAGATACAGGGTCGATGCCCGAATGGAGAGAATGTCTGCCGGCTTCTCCGTGCTATACGTTTGTCAAATACAAGCATTCTCGTGCGACGTTGTAAGTGAAACGACGGTCAGTCCTATGAATCAAGCAACCTGGTTCGTGAGCGTCTTGTAGGCCGGCCCAAGGGCTCGGATGGGATCGTAATCCACATGCCGTGTACCTATCGTGTACAGAATACGTATCAGTTTTCCACAGAGAGCAACGAGCGACTGTTTTGGCTTGAGCGGGTTATCCACACGCTTTTTGTAGTGCTGGTGCAGCAGCTTGAACTCTGAGTTCGTTGCGACCAGGAAAAATACGCCTCGATAGAGCAATGCTCGCAGTCGTGCTCTACCTCGCTTACTGATGACCGTCTGGCCCTTATGCAGGCCGGAACTGTCTTCTTTCAGGTTAAGCCCAGCCAACTTGCGAATCTGGTGCCAGCTTGTGAATAACGACAGGTTTCCGACTTCGGCCAGGAATCCGGCGACTGTGGATAACCCGAGACCGGGTATTCTCAACATTTGCGGCGCTCCTGGAATCTTCGCCAATAGTTCGGCAATCTGTCCCTCCAACTGGTCCAATTGTTCTTGAATCAGGTCGTATTGACTCAACAGGATCTGCAGTTCCTGACGTGCCATAGTCAACCCTTCTCGCAGCCCGATGGAGCCCTGTGCGGCATTGATAAGCTTCTTTGCCGCCTTTAACCCCACACCGCGCTTGATATCCGCCTCCCTCCACATGTGGACAACATCCTCTGGTGCCATACTGGAGATATCCACAGGCAGCCATATTTTATGCAATACGGCCAGTGCAGCTTTGCCACCCCAGTCACTGAACACGCTCGGCACGAACTCCGGGAAGAATCGATCCAGCCAGTTATGGATACGTCCCCTGACTCGCTGCGTATCCTCCATGAGGCGCTCTCGTTGGTTCATGCCAGTCCGCAGTTCGGCGTACACATCGGTTGGAATGATAGGCTCCGCGTAACGACCGTCTTTGACCAGACGGGCAATGGTGAGCGCATCCTTGACGTCATTCTTCGTCGGTGAGTTGTCATCCAGTTCCTTACTCTTCTTGACGTGTGACGGATTCACGTGAACCACCCGAATACCACGTTCTCGCAGATACTGAGCGAGCGCCATCCAATAATGGCCCGTTGGCTCCATGCCTATTAACACATCGTCCTTGCTGTGAGAACGCTTCAACTCTTCCAACCATTTCTCTAGATTCTCAAGCCCAGTCCTGGTATTCTCGAAGGTGAGGGGCTTGCCAAGCTCGATGCCTCGCCAATCAACGCTTCTTGCCACATGCGTATGCTTGGCGATGTCAACACCGACAACAAGTGTTCCCTCCGTGATGCGCTGAATCTTAGCATTCACATTCTTTGCCATTATTGCTTCACCCTCCTGTGATTTCGTGATGGTCTCGTCAACTCTCACGATACCAGGAGGTTTTTTAATCTAGCAAACCTCAAATTGCTTCATTACAGGACTGCTTTGATGGAATCACTGAAACGAACTTGCTTCAGATAGCCAGCAATCTGGAAATAAGGTCCGAACATCCGCTGGCCAAAGCCATCGTTCAAGCGGGTGAAAAGCAATCCATTCGGATTCAAGCAGCCGAGGACGTCACAGCGCTGACTGGACGAGGTGTTCGGGGTATCATGGACGGCGAGACCTACTACATTGGTAACATGAAACTATTCGAAGAACTTGGGCTTCAATTGAACGACGTGTCGCAGCGTGTGTCTACCCTTCAAAATGAAGGTAAGACGGCCATGATCATCGGTACCTGGCACAGGTTTTTGGGAATCATTGCAGTAGCCGACGAGATCCGGGAAGTCATCCCGACCGTCGTCTCGCAACTCAAGAAAACCGGCATCAAGAGGACGATCATGTTGACCGGGGACAATTCCGCCACAGCAAGAGCGGTGGCTGCGGTCTCTGGGATCGATGAAGCCCACGCTGAATTACTTCCACAGGACAAAGTGGAGGCAGTTCAGAAAATCCTTAACCAGTATGAAAAGGTGGCCATGGTAGGAGACGGAATTAACGATGCGCCGGCCTTGGCCACAGCTACAGTGGGAATTGCAATGGGGGGAGCGGGTACGGACACAGCTATGGAAACGGCCGACATTACACTCATGGCGGATGATCTGACCAAACTCCCTTTCACGATTCGGTTAAGTCGATCCTCCCTACGAATCATTCGGCAAAATATCGGTTTTTCACTGATTGTCAAGGTGATTGCGGTGTTGTTGGTATTCCCTGGTTGGCTGACGCTATGGCTGGCAATCCTGGCGGATATGGGAGCGTCTGTTTTGGTCACCTTGAATGGGATTCGACTTTTACGTGTCAAAGCCCATAAATAATACCGCTGCCCTGCGCTCGAATGCAGGGCTTTTTTTGTAAAATGAGCGGAGATCGCCATCATGAAGCTCGAAATCCGGGTGTCTCAGCGCTCACGGAATCAAGTGGAGAGTCAACCACGGTCCGTTCTAATCCGACTTGGCCGTAACTCGTGCCCAAGATGCCCCGAGTGATGTCACAGATACTGATTCGTCAATTCGAAGGCATCCATAATGCATCCTATTGTGAGTATCAATGACCTTGATCGTTTGATGATTCTTAAGTCGAATCACGTTATGACAATGGCTTAGTCCCTGAGCATCTGGATTGCAGCGGGTATCTGTCAAGACCACTCCTTGGGCCGGGGCCACAAGATGCCCTTCGATTATTTTTACAATTCGCCGGTCCTTCGCGCCATTATTCTGCCAATTCATTACGGATACGCTCGGTATATTTTGATCCTGTTCCTTCGGAACCATCGTGTGACCATTGAGGGACACAACAACAATTCCCATCACGGATATCATCACAATTCCGGCCGCTAGGAATCCCCACTTACGGTTCATGCCCCTCCCCCTATCCACTGACACGACATATTTCAATTTCAGCCATCTCTCAATTAATTCACTGCTACTTTTCTTGGTCTGTCCAGGCCCCAGAGAACCATCATCGTGATCAAAGCCAACGCCATGACAACCATGCTCGTCCACTGTGCGGCTGTCCAGCCCAACAAAAATCTCGGACTGTCCCCTCGTAGAAACTCCAGTCCAAACCGTCCGGCGCTGTACAAGATATTGTAGAGTAAGAACATCATGCCTCGTGGCAGCTTCTTACGTGACAACGCAAACAGAATCGCAAAAATCACGATGTCCATTTGGCCCTCGAACACTTCAGCTGGCCACAATGGTTGAGATCCGTAAGTTTCATAGGCCAATGTCCCTGGTGGATACACAAGACCGAAATTTCCTCGGGTTGGTGCGCCGAATGCATCCCCATTGAGCAAACAGGCGATTCGTCCAATCCCTTGACCTAAGATAATAGAAGGTGCAAGAAGGTCGGCCACGTGCCAGAACGGGAGATAGTGGCGTCTGCAATACCAAATCCCGACAATCAGCCCGCCCACAATCCCGCCCTGTATCGACAAACCGCCATTCCAAATCGCGAGCATTTGACCAGGATGGGCAAAATAGTAAGTCGGTGTAAAGAAAAAAACTTGCCAAACGCGTGCCCCAATGAGTGCGCCAATGACGACCGAATAAACCAAAGGAACGATGTGTTGTTCATATTCTTTCACCGTCAATCTCGCAAGAGTGATGCTCACCTGCGTCGCAAGAAAGATGGCCAGTAAAATAACCAGGCCATAGGCTCGGACCGGATAACTTCCAATATGAAATAAAATGGGATGCATACGTCACGTCCTCCGTCTTTATTCTGATACCACCAACCTGAATACAAGTGAACCTCAACAGGTCGTGATATAAGTGGCGCTTGCGCTACCGGCCGATTGCCTTTCTGTTTATAAAGCATGGCGCCATCTCTGAGTCTTACGTCAACAGTAGGATTCTTTCGTTGTTCACAACTACATCCACTTATCCACATGAGGCAGTGGATAATCCTGATATTCTACAACCGTCGCGAGTCCACCCATCATGTGTTGCAAGTTATGGCAATGGAAGAACCAATTTCCTGGATTGTTCGCAATAAAGTCAATCGTACATCGTTGCATGGGCAAAACATCTACGGTGTCTTTTAACAGCGGGGATCCCAGGATACGCCCATTAAAACTGGTCACCTGGAAGGTGTGGCCATGCAAGTGCATCGGATGTTCCATCATGCTCATGTTGAACATTTCAATTCGGATTCGTTCACCCTTCCTCACGCGCAGGGGTACAGAATTTGGATAGGAAGCTCCGTTGATGGTCCATTGGCTGCTTCCCATCATACCTCCGCTGAGGGTCAGTTGAAATACATGGTCGGCCTCTGGCAGAACTCCATTGGCCGCAGCCAAATTCAGGTAGGACCAAGCTGGAACACTCGCAACGGGAGATCGGCTGACCTGTCCTTGTGTGATAAACGGAATGCGAATCGAGTCTTGTCCAACTAAAGTCGAACGCAAATACCACGTCCCCGACTGGTTCGGAGTAAGAATGACATCATAACGTTCTGCCGGTGCCATGTAGAGTTCGCTCACGGCTTGGGGCTTTAACAAGGGATTTCCATCGGTATGGGTAATGAGCAGGTTCGTATGGTCCGCTTGGAGCAAAAAGGACTCCGTGGCACTGGCGTTAATCAACCTCAATCGCAACTTGGCCCCGGGCTGAATGGGATTACCGTTCAGGGCGGAAGGTACCTTTCCATTCACCAGATAAGTTAGATTGGGACTCGCCGACCTCATCACTCCGCTCCCCATCCCCATACCACTTCCCATACCCCCCATCATTCCGTATGTAGGGAGATTGTCCGGTGTCGTCGAATAGCCCCACGTGGAGAAGATAAGGGTTTGTTCTCGGTCCGATGGATAAGGTTCAGTGGAGGTAGAGTGAATGATGAGGGGACCAAATAACCCGTTCGGGATTTCATCCAACTCGTAAACGTGAGAATGATACCAACGAGTCCCCGACGGCGAAGCCACAAAGTCATACGTAAATTGTTGGCCGGGTAAGATTGGATCCTGTGTAATGCCCGGGACGCCATCCATCGGGTTCGGAGCATTCACACCATGCCAATGAACGGTCAGGGGTTTGTCCAGTCCATTCTTCACGGTGACTTGGACACGATCTCCTTCGGTGACGTGAATCTCCGGTCCAGGAAACTGATTGTTGATTAAATAGCCGGTAAACCTTGTTCCGTTCCCCAAATTCACCTCTCCGGACCGTATGTCAAACTGGAAACTCCTCGTTTGTCCGTTCCACGGGACAGTAGGTTTGGCCGGTAAAGAAAGCTCTTCCCTAGAAGCTAACAGCCACCGACGGATAAATGGGTACCCTCCAATCCCAATCAGTGCAAAACCAGCCAGTGCAGCTAAAAACTCACGTCGCGTCATGAATTTAGACACCTTGTTCACCTCGGATCCTCTTCGGGTGTACGTATTTGGTCGCTCTGATGACCCGCTTAGCCTTATCCAGACTCCGTCGTTCCACTACTGAGGATGGAAACATCATGCAATGAGGTACTTTGACTGCGTTTTGACGCGGAATGGACACGACCCAATTTCCACACTGTGATGATGAGTAGCGCCAGTACGGGAGAGGAATTGGGGTCGGTTCCTACCCCGCCCATGACACCGAAGTCTTGTCCCATCCACCATGTAAAGGCAAGCCAAACCAATGACAAGGTGAAAACCGGGCGCGTTGGACCTCCCACTGCAAATCCGATTCCTAGAAGGAACATAAACAACACAAACCATCCGTTCCAAAAGACCGGATGACTTGCCGCCAGTCTCGCCATGGCATCAATGGGAGCCGACATCCAGGAGGGCTGAGGCATACTTGCTGCTCCCTCGAAGACACTCGATAATCCTTTTGAAGTCCAGAATCCTGCACTGGGCCATGCCTGTACCGTGCCGGCCATTAACCAGAAGATCGAGAAAATCCAGCGAGATGTCCGGGTCGCATTCCCTTCCAACCACCACTTGTCCGGCAATAAAAGCAGGATCGCACCTATAACGTAAAACAGTGCCGAACCAGGAGCACCGGTGATCGAAGTCGCGCTGCCAGTCAGGATTCCCCCCATGCCTTCGCCGAAGACCCAAATGGCCAATCCCCAGGCGATCGATAACCATAGGCCTATCTTACCCGCTGTCCGTTCTTTACCCACAAGGAGAAGGAGTCCAATGCCGATTTGAAGGATCACGGCTACCACATCGGCCCCGATCGGATGATCTGTCCAGAATTGAATGCTCACGGCGAGTACCCTTACGTACCAAATGGGTTGACCCTGAATAGCAGGGGCTAATACGTCCTCAACAAATCCATCGTTTGGCATCGCGGGCTGCGCCTGCAAAATACCATCCACCAACCATAAGATTCCAAGTCCCCACCATAACACGCGTCGCCCTGAATGAACTGTTTTGCCTGGCAGAAAGGCTCGGATACGGATAAACCGCAGAAAGTCACCAAAATTTGTGAAGTGATACGCCTTTGAGTTGTCATCACTGAGAAACTGATAAAACCACCAAGAGAATCCAAGAAAGAGACCGATCCCAACCATTATAGCCGTTACCCATAACAACTCCCGATAGAAGACATGAACGACGGTTGGATCAATGATAGGTTGCATATTCATGAACGTTTCCTCCACTTTCGGCGGGAACCATCATCTATGGTGCCGTTCGCCTTATGGCTAGCAGCTATTGAATCTGGCTGTAGAACACAAGGAAGCCTTATTACTACGAAAGTGTAGTAATAAGGCTTCCTTGTGTCAAGGCGTGTCTAGAAATCATTTGCAAACGTTACATGAAACACAATATCAAGACCACAACCAGGATCAGGATACTGACCAGCGAGACAACCAGCGTAGAAACTGAAATTGGGTTCCTGCGTATGGTACCTTGCATGAGAAAATCGATACGATGGCTCACGAGTTCATTAAGGCTCAAAGCCAACGGTAAGGAGCCATCATTTTGGACGATGGTCAGTGACTTATACAAACTGACAGCTAGGGGTCGAAGGCCTACATTTGTAATTGCGGCTTGGTCTGCCTCAATCTCTTTCTCAAGGAAAAAACGCTCCGTCCAGACTTTGATCATTGGAATGAAAAACAAAGCCCAACGAACACTGTAGGCGAAAAGCACTCTTAAGGGATCCCTGTTTCGACAATGACGATATTCGTGCTCAAGAATGGCCAGAAGTTCATCTCTACGAAGAAGTGAAATCTGTCCCATTGTGATCAAAATTCTTGGTTTTACCAGGCCATAGGTGCAAGCTAGAATCTGGTCGGAATGAATCACGTCTACGCCAATTTTCCGTCGAGCTTGAAACTCCCGAATGACCGGGTGCTCGACTTCGTTCACATTTTCTTTTATAGGCGCGATCCACCGTCTCGTATGTCGAGCGATATAAGCCATTCTTCCGAGGAACAACATCAGGGTACTGGTACCCATGAGCAAGAGAACACTCAGTCCCCAAAAGCGTCCATGACTCAACGTGAAGCTTTTACACACGACGTTTAGCCCTTGCCCGAACATCGTATCGGCCGAGGCATAAAGAATACATAAGTAGGAAGTGAGTGCAAAAAGAAAAACTGAGAGGACTTTTTCAAACGAATTGGCGCTCATGGTTCCGTACCTTGGTCAAGTCGATCGATGAACAGTTTGAGCTTTTTCAAATAATCCGGATTACTCCCGACCGTATCCACGAACTGCGCGATGGCGAGTTCACCGAAGTCTTTAAGGACCTCCTCTACAGCCTTGGAGGAAAAATGTGTCATGAGTTCATCAGGGTCAAAGATAGGTTTATAGGTATAAAATCGCCCCGAAGTTTCACGATGCAACAGCCCTTTATTGGCCAAACGACTCATCACGGTCATAATTGTTGTATAAGCGTAATCTCGATGCTCTTGATTCAGTTCATCCAAAACCTGTTGTACCGTTACATCTCCATTTTCCCAAATGATCTCCATCACTCGGATTTCGAGCGGTCCAAGCGCGGTTCGCAATACAGATACTTGGTCATCGGTCAACACTTTTACCCCACACTTTCAATGAAACTAGGTAAGCATAGTATACCATTTCCCCTCAACGTGACGAACAGGAACAGCCTGTCGAGAGAAGATAAGTGGCAAGTTCGACGATGATTGTCCCTGCAACTTTTCAATCCTCATATACAAGTGTATAATACATCTAATGTATAATACACTGGTAGGTGTTTTGCCGTGAACGAGGACGAAATTCTCGAAATCCGTTCGCAAATTCATCAGTTTATCCGCTTGTTCGGCGTCTTGAATCCCACAAAGACTCCGTGTGGATACCAACTCTCCCTTTCTCAAGTGCTTGCCATACAAACCCTCGAGGAAAAGATGCCGTTGACCATCCACTATAGTGGTCCCAGGAATCAAGACAGCAGAGAAGGGACCGGTTAAGCTACAATATGGCTATGAGAAAACATTATCCCGCATCATTCAAAGCTGAAGTCGTCCTGGAGCTTCTCAAAGAAGAGAAGACCATCGCCCAGATTTCGTCAGAGCACGGCGTACACGTCACGATGCTTCATAGGTGGAAGAATACTGCCTTAGAGAATATGTCTAGCCTCTTCGAAGACGAAGAGAAGAAAAACGCTGCTGCGCTAAAGAAAGAACATGAAAAGGAAACGTCCGAGCTGTATGCGAAAATTGGTCGCTTAACCACTGAGGTTGAGTGGCTTAAAAAAAAATCTGGCATCAAACCGCACTAGAACCGATAGAGTTGCGATGGTTGAGCACGACAGTGATGAGCTCTCCATTTCCAGACAGGCAGAGTTGCTCAGCCTGAATCGGACGAGCCTCTACTACACTCCTGTTGCCGTCTCAGACGAAGAAATCCGTCTCCGTCGTCGCATCGACGAGATATACACGGACCGCCCGGCTTCAGGTAGCCGTTACATTACAGCAATTCTACGGCGTGAAGGCTGGCCTATCAACCGCAAGCGTGTAGTGCGCTGTATGAGGGCCATGGGGATTGCTGGTGTCAGTCCTGGTCCAAACCTGAGCAAACGCAACTTAGCTCACAAAATTTACCCTTATCTGTTGGGCGAGGTAAAGGCGAGCCATCCGAACCATGTCTGGTCTGTGGATATCACCTATATTCGTCTCAAACAGGGATGGATGTACTTGGTAGCTGTGATTGACTGGTATTCTCGTTACATTGTCAGTTGGGAGATAGATCAGACGCTGGAGATCGACTTTGTACTGAAAGCAACGCAAAGGGCCTTGAGCCAGGCGAAACCAGAAATCTGGAACAGTGACCAAGGCAGCCACTTTACAAGCCCACAGTACACGGAAATTCTCAAGGAGGCCGGGGTCAAAATCAGTATGGATGGAAAGAACCGAGCTGTGGATAACATCTACATCGAGCGGTTCTGGAGAACACTCAAGTACCAAGAGGTGTACACAAAAGAGTACGCCACACCAAGGGAGGCGAGGCTAGAAATCGGAAAATTCATACACAAGTATAACCATGAACGACCACACCAAGCGCTTCGGGATCACATACCCGCTGAGATCTATTTGATGGGAATGAAACCCAGTGATCCAATCCCTACCTCTTCTCGCACGAATACATATACAGGTAGAGAGATTGCTTAGCAATAGGGAGACGTCAGCAAGTAACACAGGGGAAGCCGCTTCGCTCCCAATGCTGTCAACTTAGGGTGGTATGAATTGGTTATTCTCTGGCTACTAATCAGGGATTACAGAGTGAGGCAACAGTGCGGTGAGTTGTTCTCGCCAATCTCTAATTAAAGGGTACATCCAGAGGTTTTTCACCGATGTGCCATACTCGTGATGGGCGTCCTGACGCCCTCTTCCTGAGGTTTGGCCGACATGGACCCAATTTGCTGCTCGGTAGCATGTCCCTAAGTATTTCTGTTCAACGAAAGTTTCCAGGAGGACAGGTTCATAGCCGTAACGGGTCTGCCAGTCCGATCGAAGCCGTCGAGCTGCTAAGGCCAGGGCATGGCTTGCTAAGTGGGGCACGTGAACCTGAGGCAAAATGAGAAAGCGATTATTATTCACAATCCGCGTCCGATAGCGAGTTCGCTGCTCTGGGCTCCAACCAATCCAATGGTCTCGAATTCTTAGCGATTTGGCGGCCGCACCAAACAACAAACAGCCAACTACCACTCGTTCTTCTTGGATTTGAGCCCGAATCCAATATCGTTGATGGGCACCGATAGGGCGGCAATACCCTAGAGGATGGTACGCCTGCATGGTGACATTCCAGTCTCCCAATTCTGACGGAGATACCGGGTCGACACTGACTGGGGAGACTCCTCCAAGGGAAGCGGTTAGAATCGTTTCGGCTGGTGTTCCGGCCATTTCTTTCCCTCGATTCCCTTTCGCAGCGTTCCTGCGCACGGGGGTTGGAGAAAGCAGTCCAGTCCGTTCGAAATGTGCGAGTAACTTTAGACACGCATCGACCCTCAGTCGACCATTGGGCGCTTTCCAGGGGAGATTCTCGCATAGAGTCCACGCGAGTTCTTTCCGGCTTAACTGCCGAAACTGAGCGACAGTGGTTTGAATGAGCTCTATGTCGTCTTCGGAAAATTCACGGTCGCCAATCCAAAAAGGCACGTCGATAGAAGACATCTGATCACCTCACTTACAAGGGGCGGCGCTTGTTCTTCGCATACTTATTCGCGCCGGGTCGTGTTTTCCGCGGATAGGTTCGACCCTTGATCACAGGCACGATGTTACGCGTTAATTCGTGGATCAGTCGCCTGTACATAGCCGAGCGCTTCTTGTCGTCATCTTCAAGGACGATTTCGACCAGTTTGTTTTTCAACTTCCCGACGAGAATGTTGTGATTGATGTTATATACGTCATACTTACGACGTGACTTCTGGGCTTGTACTTCCTCAAGTGCGTCCTGCTCAATGACAGAGGCCATGTTACTGAGTAAGGCAGTTGCATAAAAGTCCTGTTCAATGGCGGTCAGGGTTTCCCCGGAGAAGTTTTCGATTTCAAACTGGTGCTTTAGCTCCTTGAAGTGAGTCTCAATTCCCCATCGTTTAAAGTAGAGGTCGCCCATTTCTGCGTAACCGACCCTGTCCTCGGAAAGATCCGTGATGAGTAGTTCCGTTTCCCCCGTAGATAAAGGGACTTTCACGACGCGGATGGGGAGAACCGTTCCCTCTGGGACGGGAGTTCCTTGCTTGCGTAGCTCCTTGGCTCGTTCTTTGGTGATCCGCAGTTGAACGATTTCATCCTTCGTCTGTGCCTGTATAATCTCCTTGCAAAACCACGAAGAAACACGCATGACGAAATGAACCCGTCGTTGCATGAGGTAGTGGATAAACTCTATGGATGGGTAGCCCCGGTCAAACAAAACCAAGGTCTCATACGGAGAGGTTTCCGGAATGAGGGTGAGCATCTTTTCGATGTTGGCCCTGGCCAGCACTCGTTCATTGGTGTCATAGCGGCCCATGGTTGTGGATACGGCGAGTCTGTTCTCTACATCGTACAAGTGAGAAGAGAGTGCTCTAGCCAACTTGAAGTTGCCCATCTTATTGGTGACATAGCCGTAATGACCTTGCGTTTGCGCGGTGTTTGGAATCTCCAGTACAGACCCGTCCATAGCAAATACACGAAACCCCTTGTGTGTTTTGTAGTCATGATCCGCATAGAATGTGCGAATATACACCTCATTGAGCGTGACAAAAGCCTCGGGTCGAATCTTCTGTCTTGCCTTGGAGAAGGATTGCTTCGTGTACGTGGTTGCTTGGGCGGATTCCGGCATGAAGTGTTCGCGAAACTCGTCAATCTCCAACTGGGACGATTTGCGAACCATGTTGAAGATGAGGAGCACAAGCGCGACAAACCCGACCTTGCGTTCCCTAGTGAAGTCTTTCTCACTATTCCTTGCATTGTTCCTGAACCTGGTGCATTTCAAGGTAGTCTCCACACAGTCCGCGAGAAGATTAGTTTTTTTTCATTTTAACACTCTCCCAATGCACCATAACAAAAACAAGCGAAGTTGTCCAGCGGAGAATAAAAACAGGAAGACGGACAATACTACTCATCCGTCTTCCTGTTTGCTCCAAATTGAACTAGGATCGCTTAAGTTGACAGCATTGGGTACGTAACCACATCCACCCAGCCCCGTTCCTTCGCGATCCGGTATGCGGAATCGTGCTCTGCTGTGGAAGTCGCGTAAATGCAGGGGCAGTGAAGACCGGACGCCCGCAACTGGTTCAGTAGATATTCGGGCCAATCGCGGCCGACAACCACCAGGTTCACCGCACTCAGATCCACCTGCGCCAATTGGTCCTCGTGATCCACCGCATGGAGCAAAAGACCCGCTCGTTCGGCTGCCGAACGGGACGCCGCCTGTTTGATGCGATCAAGCTCCAGCAACAAGATCATGCCGATCACCTCCATCCACTCTCTGCCGGTTCGGGTCCATGAAGCTCGTCGAGATCCGCTCGACCATCGGAAGAAACAGGTTTGCGAAATATGGATCGAGATCCACGAGCGAAGTGCGCATCCGCATGGCGTGAAACTGGCGTGGTTCATGGGGAATGCGGACCATCGGCAGCGGAGAAACATGGGTAGGAACGACGCCCGCCGAGTCGTGATTCACGATACACAGCACACGGTCGAGGAGACCGGCCTGGTTTTGCAGGGGTCGCAGGGTTTCCGCGATGCGATCCGCATCAGGCCATGTTACGACCAGGATGAGATCAATGTCTGACAGTGGCGTGTCCCCGTCTAGCCTCGTGTCGAGAATCACGCGATAACCCTTCGGAGGATCGATTGCAAAGATGTGGGAGGATAGGGACTCCTCGCACCAGCGCTTGATGGTGGCCACATTGTCCTCCACCACCGCTGCAGGAAGTTCCCGACCATGGCAAAGACTCGCCAGTTGCAAGGCGACAAAACTCTTCCCGCATCCCGGATCACCGAGGATACGGACCCGCAGCGGCATGGGATCCGGCCAAACAAACCGGCGCACAGGACGAGAATACCGGTTATCGGCTCGGTCCGTTTGTGAGGTTCCGCTCACACCCGGCTGGAGAAAGGTATCAAAACGGGCCAGTTTCGCATCGTCACCTTCTACGAGGGGTTGCCAGACAATCGGTTCATCTGCTCCCTCGAACACATCAATGAGCTTAGGTGGATCTCCAATTGGGCCTTCATCACGGTGCAGATACGCCGCCACGTCCCCCTCTGACCGGCCATGTGCGAGCAATGTGTCGAGTTCTTGTAGCACCAACTCGTCTCCAACAAACAAAAAGTCGTAGATACCCAGAAGGCAAAGCTCCCGCTTAAAATCGTCCGATTCGTGTTCCACCTGCCCGATGAACACAACACGCGCACCCGATTGACGCACACGCCCCAGCGTTTGTAAAAGCGTATCGCGCTGTGGAAACATCCACTCGCCTACGACGAGGGTATCGTCGGTGCGAAACTCAGTTTCCTGAATCTTGCCCACGTATGCGAGCCAAACGCTGGCTTTGAAGCGATCCCTGAGATCGATAGGAAAAGCTAAATACAGCAAAGTCCATTCTCCTTTCCTGCTTGGATTGACGAGGGTCCAACAATATGAGCTCGTTGATGAAGTACCCACCTCCTATTACGGCCAAGGTATCACGGCAAAGAGGACGCTTGGTGCCACGCGAGTGCCAGCACCGGATCATCGCCCGGAACGCTCCCCTGTTCTTCTACACCGCGCTACGATCTGGGAATCACGGTTTGCAAAGTGATTTGTCCATTCGAGCCAAGCTGCGGAAGAGGCGCAACTGTATAGGGTTCATTCCAATTTGGCTGTGTTTGTTCGTAGCTGGCGGAGGCATCCGGGATCTGGTGAAGAAAGTACCACGTCGGATTGCCGAGCATTTGGGCGAGATCCGAGTTTGTCCACGTAACCAAGGAACCACTTGACGTTGTAAAGGTAACCGTAGCGGCTAGCCTTGCGGCGGTTGCCGGGTCCCCCGTCAGGTTCCATGCTGTCAGTTGCGAAAAGGAATCCGGTGTGCCGGTCGTGGCGTACTTCGGAATGGATGTGTAGACAAAACCGTACTCCGTGGCGGGCGGCGGGTATCCGTGCCCCGAGGGATCCCAGACCGGTACATCTCCCTGGTTGAAAACCGTCGCTGGCAACAAGGCAAACCCTTTTGTCCATGTGTTCACTTCCCGGTTCGGGTTGGTCAGTTCGAAGGCAACCACGGCATCCGCTGGCATGTCGTGTGGCGACCCTGTCCATTGCAGCCGAAAGGAGAGCCCCCCACCTACGCGAACATACACCGCAGGTGAGCGAGCCGGATTCCCAAACGTGGGCAAGGCCGGGTTTCCACCCACGGTGGATCCGTCCACACCCGCATCGTTATTCCCTTGGGAAGCCGAGGGGTTCGTCGGGGACCAGACATTCCCTGGTTGGCCTGGATCGTAAAAGAGACCGGTGACCTGAAAGCGGCTCAGATGGAGGGGATAGTCGTGTGTATAGGTCCTGGGTTCATCGACCCACGTCTCTGTTGTACACCCGTTTCCATCGGTGCCTTGTTGTAATACCCAGTTGGTATCCGTCCACGTGAGCATCTGGCCGCCCGAACCATCCGGAGACCAGTTGTACGAGAGAACCCAGTTCGGTGGCTTTGGTGGAATGGTCGGCGGCGGACACGTTGAGCCCCCTGGGGGTGGAGGTGGCGGTGGAGGGGGTGGGGTCTTACCCGTGGGGATGTGCACGGTGCCTTGGTATTCCTGTTGCCACTCAAACGTTTTAACGGTTTTCTTATACTCCAACCACACACCCTTCCGATCAATGTTGTACTCCACGGGCTGCCCGTCCGTTCCATCCGATACCCAGTAGTATCCTCTTGGTGTTTTGGTTAACCACGGATAATCCGACGCTGGCTGGGGATGACTGTCCGCCCAATGAATCGCGACCAACGTCCATCCCGTCTTGTCCGGATTCGGTCCATAGTAGTCCGACGGCCTGCGCGGTGGGTCCGCGTATCCATACGCGCCATTCCAGTAGGTTGTGGTGTTGTTCGACATGTAGCCGAGCCGCGTATGATCCACCGGATCATAATTGACGTTGGCCCCGTTGGAAATGGAAGTAATCGTCTGCACTTGGGATGCAATAGGTTGGGGTGAACCGTGTTTCGGTATGCTGAAGGTATAGGTCTGGCCTGAGGCAGAATCGTAATAAGTGACAGTTGTGGTGGCCGGGAAATGGGTCTCCGATGCCGATGGAACCCACTCCTCGGTACTGTAGCTGGTGAGCGTGACGGTTTTGGTGGTGCTCGCGCTGGCGATCAGGCCACTGTTGGGCGCGACCATCGTTGCTGCAACTGTGGCGACGATGAAAAGGCACTTGAGGATGCGTTTCGTCATGTCCACTGGATTGCGGACACAAAAAAACCACGCTCAGAGCGCGTGGAATGATGTGCCCTGCCTCCTTTTCAGGTGTTTTAAGAAGCGGGGTTTGAGTAAAGTTGAAAACCAACGTCCAGAAACGCGACAGTGTAGCCTTCCGTTGAGGTGTCCCAGGTAACCGCCCATCGGCTATAGAAACTGTCGTCTAAGACCGCTTGGCCATGCGCTTGCCATTCCCGGGCTATCACGTCATCGCTCAGCACCTTTGTTTGAAATGCAAATACGCCAACGTCGTTTACGTGATACGAGTACGTCTTGCCGTCCCCGTTGTTCGCCGTCGTCCACACCGCGTTCCAGGGTGGCAAATCCAGAATGCTCGCTTTCGCAGCACCGGGCGTTACTTTGCCTTCTGCGACCTGTTCGACA
Source organism: Alicyclobacillus curvatus (assembly GCA_017298655.1). Classification (GTDB taxonomy): domain Bacteria; phylum Bacillota; class Bacilli; order Alicyclobacillales; family Alicyclobacillaceae; genus Alicyclobacillus_B; species Alicyclobacillus_B curvatus. Next base: position 918,607 of record CP071184.1, on the reverse strand, counting down.
AGGCCATCAAACAAGGAACGATTCGGTCCGGTATAATTCTGATCCGCATACGGGCTGTTCAGACGATCGGTCCAGGTCGTGTCCATTCCCGACGGACGTGTCGAGGTCGTTAGCGCATGACTACTTCCCGAACTTGTCGAATGCTGGGCAGACGCAGTGCTGGATGTTAATGAAGGCGCCGTGGATGTAATTCCATGGACGCCATTGTGACTTTTCGAATTCGTACTCGTCGCATTTGCCTTGGACGTTTTGCCTTTGGACGTCGACGCACCGCCCGTCGTGAGGCCCTTCGTGGACGAATTGGTATGGCTTGAATGACTATCTTTTTTCAACTGGTTGCCAGTTCTAGAGCTCGGTTGGCCCGCCTCGGAAGACCTGCTTTCCATCGCTGTTGTGTTCCAACTCGGGATAACCGAGTCCGTCCTATTCGTGGTCCTGTTGGTCACATTTGCAGGCGTCGTAGAATCTACAAGCGCATGATTCGTACTTGCTGAATCACATGCCGTTAAAAGCCCCACGCTAAGAAACAGAATCAGGACTGCGGTTGGCAGTCGCTTCATTTTGCATGATGCCTCCTCTGATTTCTGTTTTTTCAACTCCTTCACCTCCCATTTTCGTTATGGCAAGCCTAGCATGTAAATCGAGCCCTCAAGTGCCATCTGAGTGCCACGTATATGCCCCGAGTTCCTCTTCCCACTACGGCCATCTTTCACTGTCGGCACTCGTTTGTCACGCCCACGGCACCATGTGCATCAGTCCAGTCCATATGATGGAATTACCAAGATGCTCCTCATCCGTTAGGAAGAGATTCCCTCCACGCTTTCAGTAAGTCAAGCCCATCCATAATGCGGACCCGGAGCCAATATTCATTTCGTTATCATCCCCTCGACAAGGAGGTGAACCCCCAATGATTCTGCTTCCCCCATCAGCACAACCGCGGCAACGGGAGGACGATGGTTCCAGTCCTACCAAAACCTTCACGATGCATCTTGATTCCGTCGTACTTTCAGTTTCTTGCAACCGCCCCTCGACTACTGCCGTCGAGAATTTCACAAATACCTTGCATGAAATTCTCCTGAACTTACTGGATGATTCGTCAGAAGCCAAGAACGAAACCGAAGTGTCTCCTCAGTGATGCATCGTGACTTGTGTTCCTGTGTCCCAGATCGGTGCCCCGTCTCCCCCAAGCGCTTCGTACACTTTTTCAAGCACAGTCACCCGTTTGCGAAAGAACGCCCGCCGAGAGAGGAAAAGGGTTTCCCATGCAATGGCGTTGTTCTTCTTTTCAAAGTATTTGAGCCGTACGAAGGCCATCTCTTCCTCGGTCAATACAGATAGGGCGTTCTCGAGCAGGCGGATCTTGAACTCAAGCGGCTGAATTTTCTCCTCCTCAATCTCCATCCGTCTCTCGACGGCGTCGTAGGTGGTATCGCTTTGTTTACCTTTCGCGAACGAGGCCACCGCCACAAACTCATAGCGCATGTGTGGATAATCCTTCAGTTGAACGCGCAGGCTACTCAGTTTCCGCTGCCACATGGGATAGGCATACAACCACGTTTCGATTTCCTGCATTTGCACCTTCATCATGTACGATCCGCCCACTTTGTCTGGCGCAATCGCCGATGCACCCGTCGAAATGAATCTTGACGCATGAGTTTCTCGTATTCGTATTGCTCTGTCGGATAGCGTCGCTTCGCTTCAACCTCTTTCTTCGCATCATCCGTGTTTGGATACGGTTTCTTCTTCTCCATCACTCAACACCTCCGTTCTCGCATGTTCACTTTTGTAAACATTATCGAGATAAAAAAGAGCGTCAAACGGCTTGTCCAACGCACGACAAAACTGTTGGGCTGCTTGTGGACTCGGATGACTGATGCCTCGTTCCACTTGACTGACATATCCGACACTGTAATCCACGGCTTCGGCGAGATCTCGTTGAGACAATCCTTTCAAGACACGAGCACGTGTAAATGCAAGCGATTTCACCCGAATGCGCCCGATCCGTTTCGACACGATACCGCCTCCCCATCTACATTTGTGTAACCCCATCATAATTCCTGAATCTTCCCATTGGCAATCACAACTTTGTTCACTTTTGATAACTTTATAGTGTACTTTCTTCACGAGGGGTGGTATCATCGGCACAGAACATGAAGGGTGTGGACGAGCTACGATGGACCAGGGGTTTGGAGCATGGCTGCGTGAACAGCGAAAAGAGAAACGCTTAACGCTGCGCACCGTCGCAGCACGAGCGAAGATGGGGATTGGCCACCTTTCGCTACTGGAGAACGGGAAACGAAAGCCCAAGGTGGAGTCGCTCACTCCCTTGGCCTTGGCGATCGGTGTGCCATACGGCGAAATGTTGCGAGCAGCGGGGTATTTGGACGATCGTAACCTTCTGTTTGCCCATCGACTGCGGAGCGTCCGTATGGAGCGCGAGATGGATATAGCGGAGTTGGCGGCTGCGTGTGGATTGACCCCAAAGACCATTCAGCGATGGGAAACCGGCCCCGACCAACTCCCCAGTCGCAAGTCTCTTGAACGCTTGGCGACTCACCTTCAGGTTACGCCCGATTACCTGCTTGGATTAGTGGATCGCCCAGAGGTCGCCGCATTGGATCTTGGAGCACTGCTGGAGCAAGAAAACGTATCTTACAACGGTATTCCTCTGACGCCAGACCAGAGAGACTTTGTTCATGACCTCATCCGTAAAGTCCTGCATCTTTCCGCTTCAACCCCATCGTCTTCTGATTCAAACCAGGACAAAGAGACCACCTGAGTTCTCTTGTCGACCGTACTCAATTTCAACGATACTATTCCGGCCTGCGATTTTGAACGTTGCTCGCTGTTAATCGTTCGCCGTATGTTATGCGCCTGTCATAAACGGGTAGCAGCATTAACCATTGTCCATCCACCGATTACTGGACGGATGCGTGGTCCGGAAGCCCGACAGCGGACTGAAGTGCGAACTATTGTTTCATATAAACTTAGGGCTGTCCATGGTATAATCAAACAAATCGGTAAAAAACTAATAGCAAAAGGAGGAAAGCTTTCATGAGTGACCAACTAAATAACCCAGCCCGCAACAATGAAAAGCACGACCACGATTATCGAATCATCGTTAATGGAGAAAAAAAGATTGTAGAATCGGATGTGATCTCGTATGACGCCGTGGTTCTGCTCGCGTACCCGACTCCCCCTGCCCCCAATACGATATATACCGTTAGCTATGAGAAAGCCAAGGATCCGCACGAGGGAGAACTGGTGGCGGGTCAGTCCGTGACAATCAAGGAAGGAACGGAGTTCGATGTCACACCCACTACTAAATCATAGCGTTGACTTGAATCGACTTGAGGCAGAGGGCTATCACTTAGAAATCCGTGATAGCAACCTGCTAATTAAGCATGTCCCGTACGTGACGGCTCAAAGCACTCTTGCCTATGGAACTCTCGTGTCGGAGCTCTCAACGAACGGGACGGTTACCATTCGACCGCGAAACCACGTGGTATGGTTTGTGGGCAACTACCCTTGTGACAACCACGGGCAGGAACTAAACAGCATTATCCATCAGAGGACACAAATGAACTTCGGTGACGGCCTCGTTGCTAGTTGCTCGTTTTCGAGTAAGCCATTGTCGGGTTTTTACGAGAACTACTACGACAAAATGGCGTCGTATGTCCGTATTCTTTCTGGATTTGCCAAGGCCATTGACCCCACAATCACAGCAAGAGTCTATCCATCTCATGAGACGACCATTGACGAGTCGGTCTTCCGCTACCTTGATGCTGCCTCGAGTCGTGCAGGAATCAGCGCCATAACGGCAAAGCTGAGGCTCGACAAGATAGCTATTATTGGGCTAGGTGGAACTGGATCCTACATATTGGACCTCGTGGCCAAGACTCCAGTTCAAGAGATTCATCTATATGACGACGACACTCTGTATGCGCACAATGCGTTCCGCACCCCAGGCGCTGCGTCCATCGTGGAGTTGGAGCAGATGCCCAGGAAGGTCGATTATCTCTTTCAGAAATACGACTCAATGCGCCGCAACATCTTTGTGCACCCTGTAAGAATCGGCCAAACCAATGTTGAGCAGCTACGGGACATGAGCTTCGTCTTCATCGCAATAGACAGTGGTCCGGCGAAGCAGCACATCATTGAGGGCCTCCAGTTATATGGAGTCCCATTCATAGATAGCGGAGTCGGAATCTATCGGACGGGAGATTCACTTGGCGGTATTGTCCGCGTTACGACTGGTACAAGTGGGCATAGTTCACATATCGACCGGCGGGTTTCGTTTGCCGACCAGGACGAAGACGAATACGACTGGAATATTCAAACCGCAGACCTAAACATGCTGAATGCTGCCATGGTCGTTCTAAAGTGGAAGAAACTATTCGGCTTTTATGCTGATCGTAAAGATGAGTATCATAGTACATACACGATCGGCCGTAACCAGATGCTTAGCGGGGAGTGCACAGAATGAGGCGATCCTTTGTCACGCACCAGTTTGTCGATGTAATCCCTGCTAATCCTGATGAAGGAATTCTGTATATTTCCATTCGATATAGAACGGCTGTCCACCAATGCCCTTGCGGGTGCGGAAACAAGGTTGTCACACCAATTAAATCGGCTCGGTGGCACCTCTGTTTCGACGGGGATTCGGTCTCGCTATCGCCCTCAGTTGGAAGTTGGCAATTTCCTTGCCGATCTCACTACTGGATTCGGAACAATGAAATTCGTTGGGCGGAGAAATGGACGCAAGAGGAGATTGAGGCAGGCCGAGAGCGCGATTCCGGCGCACTCAGAGCCTACTACGAGGGGCGAACCAGAGAACAGGTGGATGTCCCAGACCAGTCGGTGGCTGAGCGGAAAAAAAGTGGTCTACTGTCGCGCATATGGCAGTGGCTAGCACGCCACTAGTGGCGCGACAAGCGGATGTGGAGTGGGTGTAAGAAGGTGGTAGACCCTCCGTAAGGTCATCTGCTTTGGACTTGGAGTCCAAGTAGATGCGGACCAACTTAGATATAACCACCTTTAGCGGGATCTTCACCGGTGAACCACAATATAGTTCGGCACTCTGGCAGCAATCGTTGTCTTTTTACAGGACAAACCAGGGGCGGATATTCAAGAAGCTCATCATTCAAATTTCACGCATACGCCGCCCCAAAGTAACACCGTCACATCGTCCCATTCCAATGATTATATGACTATGGCGCACAAGAACTCCCTTGTAATTGGCGTGCGCATAGTATGTAACCGCGTCGCCGAAGCGTTTTCAGGCATGTCGGTGTATTGGGATTGTCCTCAAGTTGCATCCGAATCTGCCGGATAAAAACATATAGTTCGTCTCGCTGGGCCATACTATTCTCTCCCCACCCCCGAAGAAACAACTCGTCGCTGGAGACGACTTCCCCGATGTGCTCGGCCAAATGACGAAGCAAGCGAAATGCAATCGGAGTCAGGTACCTGACCTCTCCGTCTTTGACAAGCACTGCACCGTTTAAATTCAGATAGCAATCGTCGCCAAGTGAGATGCGACTTTCCATTTCGCGATTCATCACCCAAGCCCCCCTCGTTTCTGTAACAGTGAACCGGGGAGGCAAGGCTTCACGGATAATAATGTGGCAACTGGCTGACAGTAGACCGATTCCGGTCCCTTAGTCCCTGTAGCTTTGCGTCCCCTACTTTCGCAGGGTTTGCCCATCTTTTATTCAATTAGTCTTTAGCTCCGACGATGTTCAGGTTGTGTTGGATCCGCCCGTCGGAACCCGAGCCTTAATTGCCTGCATGGGAAAACGAAAAATCCGTTCACTCTTGGAATATCGTTCACAGACGGACTGACCACGGTCGATGAGTTCTTGAATGAGGTCTTCTCTCGCCTGCCAAGGTAGAGGCGATAGTTCCTCTCCGAACCAGCCGACTCCACGGATGAAGTGTTCAACGACTTTTACAGGATCGAAAAAAACGGACTCGAGCTGCAATTCTAGTTCTTCTATATCCGTCAGTCCAGCATCCGCAAAGTCCTTACGGACCATCTCCGAGTCGAGCAGATAATCCTTTGGTTGATCCTGGCGTTTTGCTGCCAGTTCCAAAATGGGTTTGAACCACTCCTGAAAAAATGGAGCATTCAGGCTGGCTTTGAGAGGATGCATGCTGGCAATGGTCCCCCCCGGACGTACCCCTCGCTTCATTTCCGACAGCGCTTGTCGTCGATCCGTGAAATGTAAAAAACCAGTTCCAACTGCTACGTCGAATTGTTCGCCCTCGATCGGCAGTTCCTCAGCCCTTCCTTGACGAAAAGATACCCACCCTACCCCAAGTTGCTTCTGCTTCAACCGTGCACGGGCCAACATACCCACCGCAGGATCGACCGCCACCACAAAACCGGACGGCCCCACTCTAGCCACGAGTCCTCCATCGAAAGTAAGTACACCGTTTGCACAGCCAAGTTCGAGCACCTGCATGTCCGGCTGTATCCCTACCCATTGCAAGAACTCTTGACGCTGTTTCATAGCATAGGGCCAGATTTCATGGGCCAACTGTTCATATCTGTCGAACAAGTTGAACTGCGAAACGCGAAGCATATTCAGACGCTGACGAAAATAACCGGCCGTTTCCAATATCGCTGTCGTTCGTTCCAACACTTCCTGTCCTTCGTCTGTCATTCGTACAAACCGCCGATCACCGCGGCGTTCAAGACGGATATTACCGACGAGCGTCGCAAACATCAGTTCCTCACCAAGACTGTAGTCCACCCACGGTCGATGCCAGGTACCACGAACAAAATCGCGTTCGGGTATTTCGCCATAATAGCGTAGGGCATTGTGGTTTTCCCAACTCGTCACCAGCATATAGAGTTGCAAAAGAGTCCCGAATCGATGTTGCTCGATAAAGGATTCCACGCGATTCATGGCTTCTAGTACCAGCGTTTTATCGACCTCCAATTGGCCGGTGGTTTCATGGGCCATATATACGGCTGTCGATGCCGCAATTTCATAAACGGCTACTTGCGCCATCCGCTCCGGCGCCGCCAAATCGTTCAAGACGTATGCCCGTTCGTTCTCCGTCCAGTACGTGTATGCGCATTCCCTGGCCCGGAGGTTTAGCAGTTCGTGGATGAGCGGGTCGAACCGACCATCCCCATCGACGTCGGCCAACCAAGGACTGATCACCAAACCTAACGCCCACAGTTGCTGTAGTGATTCTGTTAGATCAGGGTAGATAAACACTTTAGCTATACCCCCTGTCGAACAACCCATTTTAGTTTTCATATTCGCCGTCCATTGGAAATATCCTGTCAATTTGAACAACTTTAGCAGCGCCGCCGCATGTAGCTATGCAACGAGGTATTGGTGCGAAGACTCGTGCAACCAACAAGGACCCAAACAGACGGCTGAGGGTTCATACCTTCATGAATCTTAAGGTTCAAATTCGGCTGCAAGTGATATACTTTTTATACCATTCGCTGTTCGAAATATCAGATAACCGCTTCCGAACCATCAGTCGATAGAGAGAACATAGAAAACCGACACCGATTCAGAGATTACCTTGTGGGATGGGTGATGGTGAAAATGGGGGATATTCAACAAATTGTGGCTCACATTGTCCATACATACGGAACGAGTGATCCATATCAACTCAGTCAGAAACTCAATCTTCATCTCATACCAAGCCGAACGCCGTCCGGGTTATGGGGTGTTTTTGTCTGTTATGCAGAGGAGGCTTTCTTCAGTTACGACATCACCGCCTCCGCAACCCAGCAGAGCGAATACATTGCACACGGGCTCGGTCACTACCTCTTGCACCGGCAATACAGTTCACTGTTCATTGAACTCGACGAACCCGGCCCTTCCGTGTGGGAAGCGGAGGCCCGGGAATTCGCACATTACTTGCGATTTGGCGCCGGGTGCACGAGGCCCCCAGCGCCCAACATGATGTCTGGAACGCATCACTCTCCACCGGGCGATTCAGATCGAGATCGAACACCCGCCATGTAGTCGCTGCCTGCCAATAGGGTATCCGCCACAAACCGAGCAAACCGCCGTAGCTCTGCCTCGCATGCCTCGGTACACTGCGCTTCCCACCGAAACAAAAGTGCATGTGCGTCTGTTGGAAGAAGTATTTTCAACTCTTCGGTCAGACTATCTGTTGTCGGCTCTACCTGAATCCTCGTACCATCTGCTTCATAGAAGTCATCGATCAGTTTCTCGCCCAAAAGTCGGCTTGCGAGTTCACACATGGACACCATCTCCCGCTTAGGTTTGTCCAAGATTACCTCTTGTTTCAAACGTCAGCAAGTCATATCTGATCCAGTTTCGGCACACTCACGGCACCGCAACCCCCGACTTCCCGAGGTATCATGCAAGTACACAAATCCAACCTCTCATCGAACGCGAATTTACGCCCTGCACACTGTTTCGAACGAAAGCAGGTGATACTGATGAGATAGACCGATAGAGCACGCGTTTGTGTCGTGTTGTCATGCCCTACCCATTCACCACCTTGTGTCAGGATAATAAGCCCTGAAGACACTGGTGGCACTCGTCGCGCACCCAAGCCCCTGTTTTCAAGAGTTATTCTGCTATCACAGAAAGAAAGCTCAGACGTACAGGCAGCGATCCCATCGCTGTCTTTTTTGTCGCTAACAAGGAGGTGTGTTCATGCTCCAAAGCCCAATCAAATGGCAAGGGGGTAAGGCTCGGTTGCGTCGGGTCATCCTCCCGCTCATTCCCGAGCATACCTGTTATGTGGAACCATTCTTCGGTGCCGGATGGGTCTTTTTCGCGAAGCCAAGGTCCAAAGCGGAGGTGATTGCAGACGTCAACACGGAACTCGTCAATTTCTACCAAGTTGTGAAACATGACCTGGAGGGCTTTTTGCACCAGTTCGACTGGACGCTCTATTCCCGGGAAGAGTTCGTTCGCATCATGGACCGACGACACACCGAGCGCGACCCGCTACTCCGAGCATACGACTTTTACTACCGGGTGCAGTCACATTTCGGTGGCAAGTACAACGATTCCTATGACTGGGGCTACGGCCGCGGCAAACCGGCGTTTGATTTCTCGGCCATCCGCCCCCGAATCGAAGCGGCCCACAAACGGCTTTGCGGAGTGTATATCGAAAATCGCCCCTTTGATGACGTGATTCCCCGATATGATGGTCCGGACACGTTTTTCTACTGCGATCCCCCGTACTACAATCTGACCGGGTACCACCAACATCCATTCACGCGCGAAGATCACCTGAAGCTGCGAGATACGCTCGCCTCTATCGAAGGCAAGTGGCTGCTTAGCATCAACGACCATCCGGATGTCCGAGCATGGTACATCGACTTTCACATGGAATCCATCGACGTTCACTACTCCATCAGCCGACAGAAAACCGGAAAAAAGTCCGGCGAACTCCTCATTCGAAATTACACACTCGGCGACGAGGTACGTACCGAATGAACAACGACCTTCCACAACCAACATGCAAGCGTCCACCGCGCCATTCCCTCACCTACTTCCGAGTCGCCCTCCCGACGGACTGTTCTTTCACACCGACACAGGCGTACACGTTGGTACAGTCCTTAGCTACCCTCGGTTGGCACCGACATAAATGGGGATGGCGAACGGCACTCCCAATCCGGTTCCTGGCGGTGAAAGAAGTCAAGCAAACGAACGTCCGTCTCTATTTTGGGGTCGCGAGAGACCGTGCCCCTGCGTTTCGTTCTGCCTTTGCTTCGACGTATCCGAATGTCCACCTAATCCCGGCAGCCGATGCGCCCACTGCCCATCTTTCGACCACCCGCCCAACCGTTGCCCTCTCGATGCGCAAAGGGGGACACGGACTCGAACCGTGGCTGCCACTTGCCCCAGAACACGTTAGCAACATGGATGACCCTCTCAGCGGAATCCTCACCACCATCGGATCGGATCATCACAGTCGATGGGTGTTCGAGGTCTGGATGAAGCCACTCCGGGATGCACGGTTCCGGCGTACGCTCCTGCAAAAATCCCGTGTGTCTGGAGAAAGGAAGAGGTCTGAGTATTTCTCACCAGCCGAGATTTTGGCCGGGGTATTCGGCAAACAGGCACCCCCAAACTCACCAATGCAAACCCTAGGTGAACGAGACCATGAACACAAACAGTCCATTCGATCCCGACTTGCCCCCAATCAGCGCCCGTTTCAGGTATCTGTCCGTTTATTCGCAGACGGTTCCACCGTAGCGAGAGCGCACCTTCCGGCGGTCCTTGCCGCCATGGGTCAACTCCGTAAGCAGGGGTGGCTCACCCCAATCCATATTTCCAAGCGCAGACTTGCGAAGGCAATCGAGCGCGGGACGCCAACCCGTCCCATGTGGTGGACGTCCGGGGAACTCTGCTCCCTCGTTCATCTGCCGGACAGCGGGCAGCCCTGCTTCCGTCATGTGGTGGCAACGACCGGACTCATCCTCCCACCGCCGGCCTCATCCCGGGATGGGATTCGACTCGGGTGGTCCAACTTCCCAGGCTCGGAAGATGAGGAGATTCGCATTCCGCTGAACCAAGCCGCGAAGCATACGTTCCTCGCCGGGGCAACTGGCTCTGGGAAAACGACCGCCCTTTTGCAGATCATGCTTGGGCTCATCGACGAGATGCAGAAGCGCCCTGACACCGCGTCCGGTTTCACGTTTTTTGACCCACACGGCGGCGCGGTCGAGCGCCTGCTCGCCCACATTCCGCCAAGCCTGCACGAGAAGGTGCACGTAATCCCGCTCGGTCCAACCGATTATCCGCGCGGTCTCAACTTGTTTCGGATGGACCACCAAACGGATGCCGAAGCGATTACCGGGGAATTCATCAACACGCTGCAGGAACTGTGGCCAGGGTCCCGGCCACGTTCCGAGCACTACTTGCGAAACAACGTCCTGTCCCTGCTGCAAAACCCGCCACAAACGGTGCTCGGGATTTCGTACCTGTTTGCAAACGAACGGTTCCGTAAGAAACTGTTGCCCAAACTCCCACCGCATTTGCAGCAGTTCTGGACAGGCGAATTTGCAGAAATCCGAAACATCGCTGACCACCTAGGGCCCATCTGGAACAAGCTCGGTGCACTGACCACCTACCCATCCCTCCGGCGTATCCTCGGCCAGACAAAGAGTGCCATCGACACGCGTACCGTGATGGACGAAGGACACATCGTGCTCATCGATGGATCCGGTTGCACTGCGGACGCCGTCAAAATCATCGCCGGACTCTACCTGATTGACCTCCACTTCACCTGCAAGCGCCGACCAGAACACCGTTCGCGGCTACACGTGTTTTTCGGCGATGAGAGTCATTTGTACGCGGTCAATGTGCTACAGAAGATTCTCGCTGAAGACCGCAAATTCGGCCTCTCCCTGTTTCTTGCTACGCAGTACCTCGACCAACTGCCCGATCCCGTGTTGGCCGGGATCCTGGGTAATGTCGGTACGCTCATGCTGCTGCAACTCGGCGGTCCGGATGCGGACCGTTTAACGCGCTGGCTGAAGCCCGATGTGACGTCCCGCGAGCTGATGACCCTACCCGAACTGAACGCACTCGTGCGCGCGAAACTTGACGGCGGCGTCACGGAGCTCTTTACCCTGAAGAATCCTTTGGCTCAAAGCGGTCACCCCGATTGGGCGCGACAAATCCTTGAGCGCTCCGATCGCGTCGACGGCCGCCTCGCCGAGGACGTGGATCGGGAAATCGAGGCCATGTACGGTGGGTCACCCGCTGTCTCGAAACCCGGACAGGTGAAGGTGGGCAGGGCGTCGTTTCAGGAGGATCCCTTCGATTACCGCATCTGAAGCCTTCCAGGCGTCGCACAGGGTTACGCACACCGTTTCGAACAGGGTTTCGCACAAGGTTGCGTCCCACCGTCACTCCCGTTGCGCGCCTCAGATCCCGCGTCCGGCGCGGCTCGCCGGGATCGCTGAAGCGGGACATAGTTCCACATCCGCCCCCCGAGAGAAAGGAGGAGTCCTCATATGCACGTACCTCGCCACATTGAAAGCGAGATCCTCATCTCACTGTATCGTTACAGTATGCTGACGACAGAACAAATCAGTCTGCTCCTAAACTACGAAACCGATACCCTCTACAAGGCATTTCAATCTCTTCGTGCCAAAGGCTGGATGGAATCCCTATCGCTTGACTTCATCCGTCGCAATGCCAGGGGGTGGGTCCTGACGAAGGACGGGATCGAGGTAGCCTTCGGGCTGACCAAGGAGTATCACGCCGGGCTGCTTCGGCAAAAGGGCGTCCTAGCAGGTCAGGTTCCCCACCTCTACGGCGTCCATCGTTTCTTTGCCGCTCTCATTCGCGAAAGCCTCTCTCGACCCATGCGGGAAGGGCTCATTGAATGGATTGGCATGCGCGACGCGGGTGAACGATACGCGCTCGTGGACTCGAAAGGGAAACGCAGCATTCCCTTGCGTCCAGATGGCCTTGGCACCTACCGTTTCGCGGAGGGCGGCGAGCTTGTGTTCCACGTCGAGTACGACACGGGGAGCGAGCATATCTGGGTTCTACACCACAAGCTTTGGCAATACACCGATGTCCTCGCCAAGTTTTGGACGGACATGACGCTGGCCAATGTGCTGTTTGTGACGAGAGATGAACACCGCTCCTCACGCATTCTTGAACTTTGGGAAGACCTGCGCTCGGACGCGCTCCGTCACCAACCGATCCCCACGATGTGGACGGCCACTGAAGCCGACCTTGAACGACATGGCGTGTTCGCACCGGTCTGGAGCGGGATAGAAGACGGACTGGTTGCATGGCGTGATTTTCCGCGGCTGAAAGGAAACCAAGATGGTCCGGTCCCACTCGGCAAACAGATACGTGAGCGACCGTTTCCAAACCGAGTAAAAGGCGGCACGGAACGATGATCCAGGCACGCATCCTCCTGACCCGCGCGCTCCTCTGGCCCATGCTGATCGTGTCGACCATGGGTTCTATCGGCTTTCTGACCCATCCCGTTCACCCGAAACCGAGCCGTCCAGGACTTCGTGAATCCACTGTGTTGCAGGATCAGAGCGCATCGGAATTCGCCGCTGCATTTACCCGCGCCTGGCTGACGTGGCCTGTTGGCGAAACAGCCCAAGAGTGGCAATCGCAAATGCAGCCTTTTGTCGCCTCCTCCGTGCTTGGCAGTAGTTTTCCGGGGCCGGTGTCCCAAGGAAAGACAACGCAAGTAGTGGAAGCCGTGTTTCCAATTCGACTGACCAGGCGCGGCCCGAAGGAATTTCTCGTCGACGTCTACGCCGAAACCAACCTGCACCCGCTCATCCACCTCACCGTACCCGTCAGTTTTGACACTGCCGGGCATCCGGCCGTCATCAATCCCCCGATTGTAAAACCCGTGTCCCACGCGGGCGCGATCAACACAGCACCAACTGCGTCTTCCGCACCGGATGCCGTGTCGGCCGCACTTCGCCCTGTCGTCGTCTCTTTTCTGCAGGCGTATCTGTCTGGCCAAACGTCTGCAGATCTCACGAATTTCGTCGCACCCGGCACAAACATCGAACCCTTGGGTGGCCTCTTCACATGGAAGTCACTCACGGACCTGCAGGTGCTTGGCCACGGCCCGTATACCGCGATCGTCAGCATCGAAGTGTTGGACCCGGCCGCAAAGGTGGAGATCTCACAGACGTACGCCCTGAGCATGATCCAGAACAGCGGCAAGTGGTTTATCTCCTCGCTTGCGCCCTGAATCCCGCAGAAACCGTTATCAGAAATTTCAAGAGTGAAGCAACCTCACCGCAGGCGTTCTCAACCGATTGAAACCCCTCGTTGGCGTATGCACTGACGGATAGGACGTACCTGCCCATTTGTGGACAGCTACTTGGAAGTAGGACAAGGAGGTGAGTTTCGTGGACTTTATCACCACGGGGATCAATTGGGCGGAACATGTGCTTCAAGCGGTCTTCCTCTGCATCGCGGTCTATCGCGGCGTGAAACTGTACGCCAGGGGCGAGCACAATCACCTATGGTCGCACATCATCCTCTCGTGCATTCTCGCCATTTTCGTGTTCTTCCCGAAAATCGCCGAGTTTCTCGCGACATACCTGTTACAAAAGCTCGGCATCAACGTGGGCAGCTAATCGAGCCTATCGAGAAAGGAGTGTGATACACCGTGGAAAAGGCGGGCGCTCTTGAGACGCGATACACCGCCTATCGCTCTCTTTTTCGAGTCAAGACGGTCCTCTACCAGATTGGGGACATTCGACTTTGGATGCCGATTGACCGCGATCTCATCCTGCTCTGGCTGCAGGCCTTTCTCCTTTTTTGGGTGTTCTACCACGTGATCCCGATCCTAGCCTGGTTCTCCCCCTTCGGTCCGGCGCTCACGCTTAGCCTCGGTCCGGCAGGACTCGCTTACATCCTCCACAAATTAGACCCTGCCGGCAAATCAACCTCTGCCTACCTCCGAGACATCCTTCGGTATCTGTTGAACAAGAAATACTTTCGCCGATTCGAGCGTATCTCCCCACCGCACACCAGGCGGATGGTTCACTGGCCCCTCACAGTACGCAGGTACCACGTGGTCGATGTCGCGACGGGAATTCGGATCAAATTCTTCATGACCGAATCCCTTGACGGCACACTGGAGCCGGGTTCCGTGCTTCGTGTATACCCACCGTCGAAACTGCACTGGCACGAACGCACACACCGTTTCTCCCTCGTCCCTCTACCCGCCCATGTCCACACGAACGTAGACGACATCCGCTCCAAGCATAGACGAGGTTGGTGGATGTGGACCATGACGGCACCAGCAGACATCACCCTACACGCATCGGACGCGGCCGCGCATCTGCATAAAAGGAGCGGTGACGGATGAGATGTCCCGTCCTCTACTATGAGCAAAATGTGGTCTTCGACGCGCGGCTTCAGACATGGGCGGCGTACCGGATTCCTCAGCAGCCCTACGCGTTTCAATCCACCGCCAAGAAGCGGGCGATCGTCGATGGTCTTCGCGAATTTCTGCACACGTATCGCGGGGCCTGCCATCTCCTGTCCCTGACCGACGAGATTCGCCCCACGGGGTTCTTTGCAAAGGAAGGGGCGCAAGGTAAAGAGTTTGAGCGGTATCGAGATGCGGTCATTCAAAAGGTCGCAGACACCCATCCCTGGCGACGTTCACTCTTTCTCCTCGTGAAGTTACCCCGCTCTCGCTTTACACCGCCGGACATCCGCCTCACCGGTCCCGGTCAAACCCTGATGTCGATTCGTGACTGGGTGACGGGGTTTGGGCGCGCTCTCGAACAACAGTTCCTCGCCACACCATCCGGCGAGGTGGACCGCCGGGTATTGGAGGACGCCCTTGGCGCAGAGGCACTTATAGCACAATCCGTCCGTACGGCACTGGGCGCTGAGCGTCTGCAGAGTTCGGATCTGGAATGGCTGCTCCGCCATTCCTTTCACCGGGGGCTACCCGGCGAATCGACGCCGCGATTGGGGCTGGATCCAAGCTATCAGATTGCGGTGCGCGGCGAACGCGTCCTAATCCGTCCCCGTACCTCCCTACCCATCCTCATCTCCGGGGATTCCGTGGTGGAAGAGCGGATGAAGACGCTGGTCGTCCACCATCAGGATGATGGGGAGAAGAGCAGTTGGCAGGCGTTTTACTTCCTGGTCGACGTACCAGAAGAGGTCTCGGACGTTGGGCAAGAGTGGCTGTACCGCCTGGATGACGTACACGATCCGATCGAATACAGCATCCACCTGGATGTCGAAGCGCCGCATACGGCAGCCGCGGGGCTGGAGCGCAGCCGCAAGGCACTGAAGGATCAACAACGTGAGTATGTCGAGGGCACAGGTGATCTCCCCCTCACGCTCGAATGGGCAGGTGATCGCGGCCGACTGCTGGAACACAAACTGCAGCGCGGCATGCCGCTCGTTCATGCGACGGTCACCTTCGCTGTTTTTGCCCCCACCCGCGAGGCATTAGAAGCGCGTGCGACGCAGTTCGCACAGCTGTGCAGCAGCCAGCACCTGCGGGTCGTCCGCTCTCCGGGTGACCAAGCGCGCGGGTTTCTCGACTTCTTTCCAGGAACCGATATCGCAAAAAAGCCGTGGGACCTCCCCATGGACCCAGGTTACCTGGCCGCAGGGGTCCCCCATGGGAGTCGAGATGCTGGGGATCCGACCGGCGACTACATCGGCCGCACGCAGCAAGGAACGCCGGTGCTTTTAGATTTGGCACGCCCCATGTCCAGCGAGATGAACCGCAGTGGAGCCATCGGCATTGTCGGAACACTTGGCGGCGGGAAATCAGTCCTGAAAAAACTTCTCTTCTATCTGGCCTACAACCGGGGGGGCAGCATCTTCAGCATTGACCCCAAAGACGAGGATAAGTGTTTCTCCCGCATTCCTGAGATTGCACGCGACCTGACCGTGCTTGATTTGTCTGCCGGGTCTCGGACCCGCATCAATCCGTTTCGGTTGGCCCAAAGCGAAGAGCGCTGTCAGGCGGTCGCCCTCGATTACCTGAGTTTGCTCTTGGATGGCGGACGTAGCGATGAACGTGCAGACGTCATCATGGAGGCTGTCGAAAGGGTCTTCACGAACGGTCCCCGCGACCTGTCGCGCTTCATGAACGAAATGCAGCGCCTGGCCCAGACCGGCGGGCACGAGGCGCTTCGCGTGGAGGCACGCCGTTGTTACACAAGGCTTCAGGGGTATATGAAAAGTCCGTATGGTCGCTTGGTGTTTGCCCGGGACGAAGGACAGAGTTCACTGCCAAGTACACGCTTCGTCGTGGCCAGTCTCGCCAGCCTTCCCCTCCCCAAACGCGCCCCCGGTGAAACCGTATCCCTGACGCCCAATGAACGGTTCGGTGTCGGCATGATGTATCTCATGGCGACGCTCGGTCGGGAACGCCTGTTTCATGCGGAACCCGGGACTCTCAAGTTGTTTGGCATCGATGAAGCGTGGCTCCTACGATCGTTCCCGGAAGGGCGGCAACTCATCGACGAGACGGTGCGCATGGGCCGTTCCTACGGTGTCGTGCCCATCCTGGTCACGCAAAACCCCGGTGACATTGCCGAGGAGGAACTGAGGAACAACCTCGGCGCCATCTTCTGTTTTCGCACCGAGGACCCGCGTGCCAGCTCCGACAACGCCATCCTTCTCGGCCTCGATCCGGACGAAGCAACACTCTGGCAAGAGTTCCGCAGCCTGCGTTCCGGTGACTGTTTTATGAAGGACATTGAAGGGCGCGTCGGCCGCATCTACATCGACCCAACCCCGGACGACCTGCTCGACGTCTTCAACACGTCAGTTGGCGGGAGGGCAACATTATGAAACGAAAACGAGGGGTGTGGCCAAGTATCCTGATTGCCGTCGTTGCCTGCTCTACTGCAACCTTGCTATTCAGCATCAAGCCAGCGTTCGCATCCACCACCCCGACCTCGACGATGATGAATCAGATTCTGCCGACCGAAAGCCAAATTGGGGTCACTGTAACAACGACACCGACCTACCGTATCTATCCGCCGGACCGATACGCCTTCGACCTCGGATACAGCCTAGTCACGTGGGAATGGGGCGGTTTGAAACCGAGTCTGGGCGACCCGATCCCGTACCTTGGCAACGCGATCGCCAGTTGGATATTCATCGGCTCCGGATTCATCACGCGCTTTGGTATCTTTCTTTCGGAACTAGGGTTTCATACGCAACTTGTCAACGACCAGTTAGCAGCGGTGACGCCGCTACTCATTGGCCTGCGCCAGAGTCTATTTGGCCGCTTCCTCCCCTTCAGCCTCATCGCACTCGCCGCGTGGGCCGTCAAAAAGGGGATGGTGGATAACCAGCCCGCGCGGGTGTGGTCCGGCATCCTCGCCAGTGTCGTGGTGCTGGCAGGGGGATTCTTCTTCATGACGAACAGCGGACCGGACATCCGGTTTTTGTCGAACACGATGGACCATCTCTCGCAAGTGACGATGGGGGCTTTGGCACAGCCGTTTCAGCAAATCGAGGGGACGTCTTCTCTCTCCCCAAAGCAAGCTGCCGATACGGAACTGATTGTCACGGGGAATCAGGTGTGGGATTTGTTTGTGACGCGGCCATGGACCATCGGGGAGTTCAACCGAACAGAACAACAGCCGATCCGCGTCACACCCGCAGAGGCCACCGCGATTACGAAAGCCGCTGCATCGGACAACCTCTCTCTGACCGTAACACCGGAGGAAGACTGGATGACCCTGATGCGCGCTTATCCGGACGGATCCCAGCAGCGCACCATCCTCGCCACCACCCTCGGGGACCCTTCCATTAATCATGGTGGGCACCCGGATATGCCGGATGTACTGGGCGCAGGCAGCGTGGTGCCAAGGATGGTGATCGCGTTGTTCTCCCTCGTCGCCTCCGTCATGTTCCTAATTTTTGTGGTCGTCATCGCTGGTATGCTGGTGGCAGCACAGGAGATGGCGCTCGCGCTCATCCTCGTCTCGCCCATTGTGTTTCTGGTCGGTCTCATACCGGGACGTGGATTTGCATTTGTCCGCTCCTGGCTCGGCTGGCTCATCGGGGCACTCGGCACCAAAGTCGTCTATGGGTTTTATTTCGGCATCACACTACTCCTCGCAGATGTGTTGACCCGCACGACCGGGCTGCTCATCCTGCAACAGGTATTCGTGTCACTGCTGTTTTTTCTCGCCTTCCTGTTTCGTAAACGAATTCTCGGTGCCATCCTCGCGAAGGTGGGCGCGCCGACGCCCCACGAGATGATGCGCACGTCGGCCGTATACGTGCGCGAACATTGGCGGGAGACCACGACCTCGGTCAACCGATCATCGGATTTTGCCAAGAATCTCTATCGCCGTCTACGGCCGAAGAACCGTGGTGGCGATGGTGGTGAGGACGATTGAAACATCCCGCCCGGAAGATTGTCCTGTGGGGAATTGGGGTGCTGGGCTTCTGGGGTGTCGTGATGGTCCTGTTCCTGTCCCTTCTGCTCATCGTATCGCTTGGGGCGATCATTTCGTCCCGTGACAATGCGCTCCCGTTGTCGGCTGCAGTTGCCGTGGAGCCGATCCCACCACAGCTCATTCCGATCTATCACGCCGCGGGTGCGAAGTATCACGTGCCTTGGGCCATTTTGGCGGGGATCAACCGGGTGGAAACGAACTTCGGCCGTGATTTAGCCTTGTCCTCCGCGGGAGCCATCGGGTGGATGCAGTTTGAACCGGCGACCTGGGCTGCATATGGCGTCGATGCAGACGGCGACGGCAAAGCCGACCCGTACGATCCGGTGGACGCGATCTTCTCCGCGGCGAAGTATTTGTCCGCCAACGATGCGAAGAAGAACCCAGCTCAGGCGGTCTTTCAATACAACCACTCGAGCGACTATGTGCGAGAAGTTCTCCAGTTGGCAACCATCTATCAGACGTGGAATCCACTGAGTTCCGATTGGGTATGGCCAGTAGCGGACACGAGGGATTCATTCCGTTCTGTTTCTACTGGCGGCAGCGACCCATTCAGCATTGCGATTCATTGCCCACCCGGCACAATAGTCCGTGCCATCCATCAAGGAACTGTAGCCTCAGTCACCGGGACGACAATCCGACTTGATCTTGCAGATGGGCTCACCGTGACCGAACAAGGTCTTCAGCCGTCGGTTACGTCAGCCGAAGGGGTACACGCCGGGGAATCGCTCGGTACCGCAGGTGTCCACGGCGTGACCATTTCAATCCAGGAACAGGCCACCCTACTACCTGTACTTTGGTCCGTCAGCCCCATGCCGCCAAGCCTCGCGCAGACACCGGTATTGAGTACCTCATCCCCACCCCAAAGCGGTCCGTGACGCACCTGGAATCCTGCTCATCTGCTCTGCAATTTGCGACTTGTCTTTATCTGTACCCAGAGCTACGATGACTCACTGAACGAGGAGGATACAAACGTGGAACATACAGACATGAAAGACAAAGTACGGCGCGTGCGCAAGGAAGGCAGTCTCGAGGTGGAGAGTAAAGCAGAAGCATTGGAACTGATCACGTACGCGCAACTCATGTATGGCTACCAATTCCGAATGGGTCATACAAGTTTCTACTACCTGGTCATCGATGAGGACTGACCCGCCACAGGAATTCTGAGATGAAAGTGCAAACGGTTCGCGATAGGAATAAAGGTCTGGAATCGTCTGTACGTCGAAGCGCATCACGTATATAAATCATCCGTCCGAGACGGCAACCAATCACCCATTGGAGGAGGAGAAGCAAGATGGACAAGATTCGAGTACCCAAATCTGTATTTCAAGGCCTGGAAGCAATCCGTCAGTCTGGAGCCACCAATATGTTGGACTACCGCGCGGTGGTGCAACTGGCCAATATGCTAAACAACCGGGATACGGTCTCTTGGTTGATGGATCACAAACACGAGTACGTGGAAGGCGTGATGTACGGCATCGAGCCCGAGGAATAAAGAACAGGAGGCATCGCTCATGCAATACGATTTCATAGTCAAGCCGAGCCATTTCGGCGGGACGTGGTATGAAGGGTACGTCGACGGATATTACATTCACGCGCGTGTGTTTGACGAGCCTTCGAAGTTTGGCATCAACGATGGCAGAATTTCCGCCCTGATGGTCGTCCCGAAAAAAGGGGACGGCCTTTTTCATGCCCTAGTCAACTACGACCGCGGTTGGGACGGGGGTCTACCGGCTGCGAAATATCGCCCGGTCGTCGACAACGTATACGCCTGCTTTCACGATCACGACATCGATTGGGCATATGAAGAACGCAAGTACAGAGGTGGCATGGACTTTTGACCACCCACTCTCTGGAGCGGCCACGTCGCACACACCATTCATCGAAAGAGGGATGATAATGAGCAAACCCATATTCATTTGCCCCAAGGGCCACTACTCCTTCGTGAGCCCTGAACTGTTCTCCATACACCATGGTGACATCGTCATCCGCTGCTCGGTGTGTCAGGAGTCCACCATCGTGCATTGCGACCTGGCGGTGACGGACAACGCGAAACCTGAACGCACCGACAGTTCCCCTATCGGCGAAGATCATCGCCCATCGCCGCGCGCCGAATCTACACACACTACATTCAAGTGAAGAGTGCACATCTGCCTGCTTCCATCTCCTGCCGTTGACTGTCCAAACACGCAGAGCTAAGTTGGACATCCAATCGGGGCTCCATGACCGGACAAGAGAAGGGACGTGTGATGGAGCCACCCGGCGAATGCGGAATACACGCCGTCGGAAACTTCTACACGTCACCGGAGGTGATCCCAAATGGAACAAAAAAAGATCTACGAAGTCGCGGTCTACCTGCGTAAAAGCCGCGACGACACCGATGGAGAAGAAGACGTTTTGCTAAAGCACGAAACCGCGCTCACCGATCTCGTTCGAAAGAACAACTGGCGATATGTAATCTACCGGGAAATCGGCAGTTCCGACAGCATCGACTATCGCACGGAATTCAAGCGACTCCTAAAGGACGTAGAGAACGACTTTTACGACGCGGTCGTGGTAATGGACTATGATCGCTTGAGTCGCGGCGATAAGGAAGACCGCGCCCGAGTGGAAAAAGTCCTCAAGCTCTCGAACACCCTGGTGGTGACGCCCAGTCGGGTGTACGACCTAAACGACGAAGACCAGGAACTGATCACCGATATCGAAGGCGTCTTTGCAAGGTATGAATACCGAATGATCAAGAAGCGTTTTCAACGCGGCAAGAAGATTGGAGCACGGCTCGGACACTGGACAAATGGTCCCGCCCCCTTCCCCTACGTCTACAACTCCGAAGCAAAATCTCTTGCCATCGACCCCGATAAATTCGAGATTTACCAACTTATCAAGAAACGACTCCTCAGTGGAGCCACGTGTGCTGCAATCTGCTGGGAGCTAAACCGCATGGGCATTCCTTCGCCCAAGGGCAAGTTGTGGCAGGAGAGCGTGTTATACCGCCTTGCACTCAACGAAGTTCACCTCGGGCGCATAGTCTACGGCAAGACGAGCGGTGGGCTGCACAAGAACCGAAAAACGGCTCCTTTTCGCATCAATTCACGAGAGAATTGGGTGGTCGTCGAAAACGCGCATCCCGCCGTGAAAACTCCAGAAGAACATGCGAAGATCGTCAAACTTTTGGAACAGCGTCGAATCCAGAACAAACGAACGAGACATGGGACCTACGTGTACTCCGGGCTTGTATTCTGCGGCAAGTGTGGTTCCTCCATGCAATTTCAGCCCAAGGAGAATGGCCGCATTCTGGTGAAGAAATGTCAGAAAATCGATCCGTACGGGAACCGCTGCGGTAATCCTGGTGCCGACCTTGAACATGTGGATCTAGCGGTGGTTGAAAGCCTACGGGACTACGAAGAAGAAATCCGTTCGAAACCCATTCAAATAACGGCTTCCCCCGACATGACACCGCAAATGGTTTTGCGGTTGAGAGAGACAGAACTGGACACTTTGCACGAAGGTGTAACCCGGCTTAAAGACCTCTATGTCTCCGGAGACTTGACAAAGCAGGAGTATCGATCGCGACTGGATCGTCAGAAAGATCTCATCACGAAAAAAGAGAACGAAATTCAGCAGCTAAAGGAAACGTTGCAGCTTGGTGGGCCTGTATCCGACCGGGATAGGTTAGAACGAATCGAAAAACTGAACAACGTGTGGAAACTCCTCGACAAAAAACCAGATGAAAAGAATCGGTTGCTCAAACAGATCATTGAGCGGGTTGAGTACACGCGAAACGGATATGGGATCAACGTGCGAGTAAAATTCCGCTAGGCTCGCCTGCCCGGACACATTCACGAACAACCATGGTACAATATCTCCAAGGTAGTTCTCAAAGGTGTGAATAACATGGCACTCATGGATTTGAAAATTGATTTCGCGTTCAAAGCATTATTCGGCAGCCCCGGCAGCGAACCCATTTTAATCGCGTTTTTGAACGCCGCTTTGAAGCGCTCGGAGAGCGGAGAGATTACCTCCGTTGATTTAATCAATCCAGAGCTTGGCCCAAAGTACATGGACGATAAAAAGTCCATATTGGACATTCATGCGCGTACTAAAGATGGTACCAGGATCAACATCGAGATCCAGCTTGCCAACCGTCATGACATGGAGAAGCGCACATTGTACTATTGGTCGTGTATCTTTTCAGACCAGATGCAAAAGGGCATGTCGTATTCCGAACTGGCACAGACGATCACAATAAACATCTTGAATTTCCGCTACGTAAGAGCGACCGAGCGGTATCATACGACATTTCATTTGTATGAGGACACGGACCAGTTCTTGCTCACCGAGGCGCTGGAAATCCACTTCATGGAGATTCCAAAGTTGTTGACAAACTGGCGAAAACGTACCGTTAATCTCCATGAGGACCGACTCGTCCGATGGCTACTACTATTGGAAGCGGCGGAAGACGATGAAATCCGGGATGAGTTGGAGACGATTGCAAAGGAGGATCCTGTCATGAAAGAGGCATTCGAAAAATGGGAGGGCATCAGTCGCGATCCCCAGGCATTGGCCGAGTACCACTCCAGGCGCATGGCGATCCTGGACGAGGCCGCTGCCATCCGAGAAGCGGAGTTGCGGGAACAAATAGCTCGTAAGGAAGCTATTCGGGACATTATAAAGAGAATGATTGATGCAGATCAGGACTTGGATACAATTGCGAAGTTTACGGGCCTGACGCGAGAGGAAGTTGAGGAGATTCGACGACGGGTTCAGTGAGAAAATAAGATCCCTTCCATTTCAGGGAACTACGACTGCATGCCGATTGTCGATGCGGAAAGCAGCAAGCAACTGTGAGTTCCCAGAACGATTGCACAGGAGTGCGGTAATGAGAGATATATTTGGACCATGTGAGGATAAAGGCCGTGATCCGCTAGGCTTTCATTGGGCAAAACATTGAGGAAATCAGTGAATTCGCGCGAGGCCACCTTTCGCATGGATGGAAGGTCTTATTGGAAAAATACAACGAACGGGTTTTTAGCTGTTGAGACGGATCGTTCATTACTTATTGAAATAAACGCAAACCTTCAGTGAGCGCCAAGGCGGTGATTGCACTGGCAGACAACGTTAGCCGGGAAGTCCGCCGAAAAACCATGCAAGCCATCAAATCAAATAATACTTCTTTTGAGAACCGGGTGCGTAAAGGGCTCTGGCGCCGGGGCAGCCGGTCTCGCAACAATGTGCAAACCTTAATGGGAAAACCTTATATTGCAATCAAGAAGTATAAAGTGGCATTATTCCTTGATTCTTTTTTGCCACGGGTATGCCGAGCATTGCTGGATGCCGAATGCAAACGCAGACTATTGGCAGCAAAAGATTCAACATAATCGAACGCAAGATGCAAACGTGTGCCAGTACTACAATCAGCATGGTTGGAACGTGCTTCGAGTTTGGGAGCACGAAGTGAAACGAAATTTTGACGAGACATTTGGACGTATTGTACGTTTCATCGAAATGGCCAAACGCAGACAATCCTGATTAAACTCCGAAACCTGTAAATCTGATTTAGCAAAGCTCCTAATGAGTGTAGGCACTCTATACATTGGCTCAACAGGTAATTTGCCTCTTCGTCACGTTGAGTGGGTAATGAATTAGGACACCTGAATTCTTGCACGACACGGGTGACATTTTTGATGTCCCGTTAAACGAATCGTGGAATATCGTAGTGAAGCGAGCATATGCCGCGAAAGTCCTTGACGGGCAAGGATTGAAGCATAATTTACGCCTAAAGAATGCCGACCATCATAAGGCATTCTTCCTAACCCCTTGCGTTAATAACGCCGTTCAGAATTCGGTACCCATTTAAGCGACGAAGAGCCTGTAATTTTACCATGTCCTAAAATAGCTCTCCATTACTGAAAACACATTCTTCTTCAAGTAAGAAGCTGCTCAAAGGGTCAATTTTCATAGTAACCCATCTCCTTTCCACAACCCGTGCGTTGAGTAATATCCCAGCACGTCTACCGCTATGGGGAACGGGGCTTCGGTTAATAACGAAGAAGATCCGCCCAATTCATTTTCTCTTGACGTAAGGCAATAGGTAAATCCAAACTTACACCCGCAATCTTCCTGATATATACCAACATTTGCCCAATAGTTCATTTCCGACATTAGTCGCCTCTTGGTCTTCTGTTCAGAGTGCGTTGTCACTTTAACAAACTCAATGTCTATGAACTCTTGACCATCAATAATCCATGAAGGACTTGTATAGTAGTTTTTTCGTGCCCTCAGTGCTGAAAACACGTATTCGTCGCCTATTCTATCGCCTAATTCAGTCCCTATGAGAAGTTGAATTTTTAGCAAAACTCTCCGACCTGAAACATTCGTCACATGAACTTCCCGTTTGGCAATCGATTCCCGAAACGCTCTAGTTCTCCATTCCTCATCATGCTTTACTTTGAGGATCTCGGCGGTCAACAAAGCCAACTTAAAATCATCTTCTTTAGAAATGCTAGGAGGAATTGATTGTGTCTGTCGACAATCCGGAAACCCAGAACAGCCGAAAAACGAACCGTACTTTCCATGACGCAAAACCATTTGCTTACTACATTTAGGACACTGGCGTCCACCATTCACTATCCAACTCGCCCCTAAGTTGATTCCACATTTTCAGTTTTCAAATTTAATTCAAGATGCGTGTTCGAGGATTCTTCAAGTCCCCACTCATTCCAGTTGTGCCGTCCAATCCCGGGCAATTTGTTTCCAATTTAACTCACGGGGTTCTTCACCAACCCAAACTTCCCAGAACTTCGGGTCGTCGGATAGTGGCCTGTGCTCGTCCTTGAGCCGATTGATGCTGACTTGAACAGGGATTGGTGCAGCCCAGCCCATCAAGATGGCTTCACCAGTCGGCAGACTTGGAAGCTCCTGCAAAAAGCCGCCTAAGTTATCCGGAATGAGTCGACTAACTAGCTCTTGGTCCCTATCGTTCACTATACGATGCAGCAAAAACGTATTACATTGGGATAAGACTGTTGGAGAAAGCTCTGATGGACGCTGCGACGAAAGCACTAGCCCAAGACCAAACTTACGTCCCTCTCGCGCGATTCGTTCGAAAACTTCTCGACAAACGTCTGCAGCATCAATCGCACCCTCATCTGTATGCTCACGAGAACGTTTGATAAACGAATGTGCTTCTTCAAGTACGAGTACAGTTGGTAGCGTTCTACCATTGTGGGTACGACGATAACGTTGGACCAGTTCGAAAACCATCCGTGCGATAACTGCGGTTACTATATGGACGACATTGCTAGGTACGAGCGATAGGTCTAAAACTGTAATCGCGCTATCTTCCTCATCACCAGAACCAATGTAACTATGAAGCCATTGTTCCAAAGTTACGATTTCAGACGGTGCGATAATTGCCCCGAGCTTCGCATCTTTAAGAAGTGCCCGGATACGTGCGCTCAATGTTTGTATGTGCTGAACATTACCCGGACTCTCTTGTAGGGTCATGTCATCCAAATAGTCTGCTAAGGCGTGCACATTGAAGGGAATTGGAGAATTTGCATCCACCTCTGGTATTTGTTGAACACTTTCTCCACACTGGGCTATCACGGCATTCGTACGATTCAGTAACTCCAATAATTCTGATTCGACGAATGAAGACCAATACCCCTTGTCGTTTCTCCGGCGTCTAATAATCTCTCCACATTGGTTGACTACTTCTTGTATCGCCGTCGACAAGCCTTCATCTGCTACTTGAAATCTCATACATTTATCTTGAACAGAGACGAGAAGCCCGCCAACATCCTTGTATTTTGTATACTCGGTATACTGAGTAGGATCATTTACGATAAATTGGAGTTTCTGCCTGACGAAAGAGAAGTATCGTCTTACTGCATCTACTTCGGTTAGGTCCAACTTGCCTCCAGCTTTTAATTCCCGTAAGGCCCGTAATAACATTGGACGCTGTACACCAGGTCTTGCACCAGTAAATGCTACCCATTCCTGTTCGTCCCACAGCCAGGCAGGGACTTGTATGTTTCGTGCAGAATTAGTATCTGTGGATTCATTGTGCCCCCCTTGCACCTGAAACACACGCGCATGTAAATCACCAAAAGTATTACGATATTCGCCATTCGGATCTAATACAATAAAACGGCAGTTGAGAGGTTTTTCTGACTCTCGTTTTCTGCGCTCCTCTTCAGCACGCTCCAACGTCCATCTAATTACCCCTGTAACCGTACAAGATTTCCCGCTTCCCGTATTTCCGAGTATAGCCAAGTGTCTTCCAAAAATTCTATTTGGGTGAACAGAAATAGTGGCATCTGCAGCAAGAACCGAAGTTCCAATCACTACTCCTTGTTCCGCTTCACCTCCCTCAATAATATTCCTTAGTTGGCTTACGGAAGGTAAAATCACCTTATCTCCAACCGACGGATATACACTCAGTCCACGGTTTAACTGGTATATAAGTTTATCTGGGTATTCACGATCCACGGTCTGTTGAAGTGTTCCAAGTGGCAAGACAGTCATTTTCCGAAGTGGGAACGGTAAATCTAACAATCCAAAGTCCTTGAAACCACTGCGTCTAGGATAAGCTGACCTTTCAATGCCAAGCCAAGTAACCATTCCGACAATTGAACCAACTTCATTGGGAATGAGGACATAGCCATTTAATCTCGGGAATCCCTGTGGAACGACTGCATTGAGTGCAGTTGTTTGCGGAGCATCAATATCGAGCAGAACTCTAAATTCATTGGGAGCAACTGACTCAATTGTTCCAACCGTCAATGAAGCGACTTCTTCGATATATGAGTTCATTTATCATTGCTCCCTTGTTCTGCATCGCCTTCAGGTTCGATTGCATAGGCTCGCCTTGCCTCCAATGCGGTCCTACGAATTGAGATATCATCAATTGATGGTTTTGGCAGATAGTAATTCACCAAATTCTTTATATCCCCGTAATGATGCCCCACCAATAAAGATATTTGCGCCTGACGCCCCACTCTTTTCAAAAACGTCTCTAGTCTTCCGCCAGCATGATCCCATGAAATGACAACGAGATGCGTTGACGAAATGGAAAGCATGTCTGAGATTACACGATTGATATGATCATCTCCAAAACCATATCCATAGACGACAAGTGCGGAATTAGGTCTGCACAAGGCAGAAGAGAAGTCACGAAAGAGCTCTGCATAAGGAAACAGTAGGGTCTCAACATCTTTGGCTGGATTAGGATAAATCATCACCGAATGTAAAGGATCGCCGGAAAAATCCGAATGATTGGCCGACGCTCCAAACGGGATACCGTACCTCTTCAACTGATTCTTTTCGAATCGCCAATCCAACGAACCGTGAAGTTTAGTGAGTCGAACTACTCCCTCTAAATACCGT
Source organism: Alicyclobacillus curvatus (assembly GCA_017298655.1). Taxonomy (GTDB): domain Bacteria; phylum Bacillota; class Bacilli; order Alicyclobacillales; family Alicyclobacillaceae; genus Alicyclobacillus_B; species Alicyclobacillus_B curvatus. Next base: position 890,292 of record CP071184.1, on the reverse strand, counting down.
GGTTCTCCACGAATACCTGGAGGATTATAATGCATGTCAACAGCGATACGGGATGAGCGGAACAATGGAGTTAATGTTCCAACAAACCGGTCGATTGTCCGAAGTCCAACAAGGTCACATCCATATTCAATTAAACGATCATAATTCGTTGTAAAAACGTTGAGTCGTTCTCTTGAAGCCGTGCGGCTTGCAAAACTCAGGAGGAACGAAACCAATGTTTGCTCCACTTCATTCATATTCTCATGAACACTCTTGAGGATTCCAGCCTCAGTGATTAGTACCGATTCAAGCAAACTCCTAAACACACGATTCAACGCAGAAGTCCATTCATCAACCGCAGGATCTTGAGTAATTCGCAAACCTTCAACAAGATTTAAAGCACCACGAATTTGGTCCTCTATGTTGGCACTTCCGCGCTCGCACGCAATTGCACTTTGCTCTGCCACAATATTGACACGGTCTTCATATGGCAATGGGTCCGGATGACCAAACGATACTCGGTTCATATTCGTTTGTGAGGCGCCCGCCAAATTCGCTAACGCACTAGTAAAACCACTTCCAAGTAACAAGGACAAGTGCTCCGATTGGAAGACGGAAGATAGCCAAGGTTCTATATCTCTTTTATATTTCAGGATATCGCTTAATTCAGGTTCACTATCACTTGTTTTCGTTCCCATACGATAAAAATGCGTATTACTGTCCCATACCATGGAAACAACACATCCAAATCCAGAAGTTTCTACTATCATATCACAAACGAAGCTAATCATATTCCACACTACCGAGTCGTATTAATTAAACAAGAAACGAGGAAGGTGAGACTATGACGCTTCAAATAAGGATTTTTCAAAGTGAGAATAAAAACGTAAAAGTCTTAGAGCACGATGTAAACACGTGGCTAAATGAAGTCGACGAAGATAGTGTTCTGGGCATACAGACCAGCTCCACATCTTACGGCTATGGAGAAAATTGTCCGACAACATGGCAAGACCTGTTCGTGACGGTTCTGTATAGATCTCTCCCAGATAAAATTGATTAATCAATCAACAGAAAGTCGACAGAGTTTGAAGAACCGGGATTTCTCCCTTGGTAGTAGACTCAAATTTCATGCACAGAATTCCCCACTTGCTGGCTCAGCGCATCACCCGAAACAAATACTGAATACACTTACTCACCTGCGCTACTAATTTACATATTAAGGAAATGCAAACTCCCCAAAAACTAGAACAGACAAATAAGGAACATTTGTCACAGGACTCCTAGTGGACGTCCTGCGTTCCTTAAATGAATTTTGAGCCGTGCCAATCAGCCCGAACAAAGTGTTTGAACTCGTAACCGCGAAGTCTCAAATCACCGACATGATCGGTAACAATGACTTGGGGACGAACGCCGGTTTTCGCGGCGACTAAATCAATTTCTTTCAAGATCGTCGTATAGATCCTTCGGACCTTCTCAAAGTCACTATCTTCATTGCCCTCATCCAGTACCGCATCTGAATTAGGGAAATAAACTTGACTTGGTTGATCAAGAAACAGAAAATTGGGCACCTTCGACTCGGGCTCACGCGCAAACAAATGTAGAAAGCCCAAAAATACAGCTAAGTGACAGGATAGCCAGTTTGCGCCACTCCCCATTTCACTGAGATATATCTTTTGATGGTGGGAACGGTCCTGCTGATATAAGTCAAACGTCTCCTGCAAGTCAATGACCAGATTCGGTGGATTAAACTCGTCTTCAAAATCGAGTTGTGCTACGATTCGATTCATGTCCTTACTCATTGCGGCTATGGCTTCGCGATAGTAATGCGCCAAGTCATACCCCGAAATCAGGTCTTTAAGGGTCGCAACTTCTGCACGCAACGTGTCAAGGTCATCCGACTGTCCAAATACACGAAGGTTATTTCTTACCACATCGACATGTAAATCAATTTGCGCTTTTGCATACAAGCTCTGCTCCTGTAAGGTCTTACTTTTTTCGTGTACTTCCTTGTGAACCCGTTCAATTTCATCCAGTCGACGTGTCACGCGTTGAATGTCACGAGATACCTCATCGCGCTGATGCGTTAGCTTCCCGATTTGCTCGTCGAAATCATTTTGATGATAATCAATCTGTAGCAGTTGCTCTTGGAGCCAAGATAAAGATTGCTGAACGCGCATTGTCTTAACGGGCAGTTCGTCGTGGGGTTTACCACATACGGGACATACAATTACTCCCTCTAACTCTTCAGGTACCGCCGCAATTTTTCTTAATCGACGTAGTTCTTGTGCATATTCACTGCCATGGTTTTGGCTAGCTTTCAATTCATGGATTTTGATTTCAAGGATTTGTTTCTCTCGGCGCAGATCTTCCAAATCGCTTTTCAAACTCAACCATTCGTTTTGCGTTTCTGCAGTTAAGTACCGACTATAATTAAATCCAGGTAAGTGGTCCTGTAGTTCCAACAGTTTTTCGAGGGGCAGTTGGTCATCCAGTTTCTCCCCGACAAGCATGTAATACTTACGGAACGTATTAACAAGTTCTCTTTGTTTTTCACTCATATATCGTTCATTAATCTGCGTTTCGCGTTCCAGCCGACGAAGCTGCTTTTGCTTGGTATCCAGTTCATACTGCATAGTGTAATACTTTTGGTCTACCCATCCCGCAAACACAGGTAGTTGGCGGATGACCGCCTGTCGCTTTTCCGCTTTATCAAAGCGATAAAATAATGCAAACTTGTTTGCAATCAAATTCTGATGCTGAAGGAGAAATGACATCATATTTCGGATGCTCGGTTTGCCTTCTTTCCGCTCATCGGACACCTCGCTCATGTCCGTAACGGTCAAGCCCAGCAAGCTCCCCACTTGATCGAGAATCCGACGAATCTGTGCAAAGCCATTAGGGTCGAAATCATCAAGCGAAATCTCCCTAATGCTCTTGACGTTCGGTTCAACCCCAAGAAACATTTTGGTACGACCATCATGAGCAAAGGAGTGCCTGCCCAGAATTACGCTTGTCTTACGAATCTGTAATATAATGCAGTACAGAAAACCAAAGTTCGTGATAACACCCTTTGGAAGCGTCGCTTGTGAACTCCCTAGACAGTAGTCAATGATCTCAAGAAGGGCACTTTTGCCCGATTTAGAATCACCCGTTATGATGTTCAAACCCTCTTTGAGTTCGATGTATCGCTTATCGCCTTGGCTATTGAAAACCGCAATCCCTCGAATAAATGTCGTCATAAAGGATACACTCCCATTTTCATAAACACCGCTGCGTCATGAGATTCCTTTTGAAGGACGACGCCGAAATAATGTGCCGCCTTGTATAGCTCCCGCAGGTCACGGTCGGTACAGTCTTGGAATCGAACCTGCGAATTTACCGCAACTGTCGTATCCACATGGAACGCATTTCGGGTAGCCCCAACTACGAGGGATTCATTCGTCAGCGTCTTATACAACAAATAGCGGCGCTGAAGTCCTGCGAGGTTTTCTCTTTTCCTTTGATCGTCAAGAAACAAGCTGTACAAAGAACTCCGCTTGTTTGCCCCCGCCAAGACCGTACGAGAAGGCTCATACAGCACCATCGGCAACACCAAGTACACCCGGGGGAAGGTTGTTCTACCCCCTGCCCCGCTTAAGAAGTATGTCATAATGCGTGCCATATGAAAGGGATTAAATGATAGCTCCGCGAGGTTTTCAATTCCCATCAGAATCCTCCAAATGCCATGTTAGGCTGCCATCATCAACGATCGAGTGAATGATTCCGTTTTGAAAATATTGTTGATTGTCACTGAACGAACTCAGTGACCGTGGCGTGAGCGTCATTGCTTCGTCATAATACGTCTGTGAAGAACGAACGGAATCCCCACCTTGCACTTGCATGTTCCGTCTCTGTATGCGTTTCCTTCGATGCAGGTACTTTTTTAGGTCATTTTCGTAGCTGAGGAGTTCCTGTGTGTACACGTAGCTGTTGCGAAAATAACTGCTGACGATTGCCATGGCTTGCCAATAATTCTCGACCGCCTCATTCACTTCTTCATGATATTCAATCCGCAGAATTTCCTTAACGAATCGATACTTACCATGTCCATCACTGGTCTTATGACCGACATCAGGAGGGTTAATCGGGATGGGGATTTTCCCGCTCACGAATTTATCTCTCAATTTCACGAGAAGATCGCTGAATTCACCGTGATTAATCCTCCAACTATGGGGAGGCAGTGTCGGCTTCAAGAGAATGTATCCTAGAAGCCCCTCTATATAAAAAGGGATTTGTTCCTGAGGGACGTTATTCAATACTTTATGTTTACAAAGTGATTCCGCCTTCGTTGCAACCGATGGATTTCCCGTGCATAGCTCAACACGTCCGACGATGTGAATTAACGCGTCATTTGGACATCCAAATACCGCATCGAATAAGGGACGAAAGGTTTTTTCCTGTTCCTTTTTGATGCCACCGATTTCCCTCAACCTCTCAACCCGCTTTTGTACATCCAGCTTGTCCCACCCATAGAATGCGGATTCATCCGAAATCGTTGAAGTGGTTAGCAGGATGAGACGCTTATACACCGCGAGATGGTCACGATTCATGATCCAGTTTTTCAGTGTATTCCAAAACTCGCTATCGCGATTCGAGAGATGATGTTCCACAAGGTGGCTTTTCACTTCGATGTTAGAGGCGTCATGCGGAGAGACCTTGCTCAGGTCACCATGTTCTTCTACATAGATGGCTTCGCCCTCGTCTAACTCAAGGCAATGTTCTAGTACAACGAGGTAATGATAAGTATCGCCTAATTTGGCCAGGGTGTCATCATTCGATAGCCGTTTCAAATGTAACTAACCCTCTCAATCACATTCGCATCGTTAACAGTATTTTACTTCTAACGGATTTTGAATGCAATTGTAGAGCTAGATTGTCAAGTGGACAAATGATGGTATAATCCCGAGGTCAATTCGAAAGAACGGTGCATCGAATTAGTTAAATCTTTGCTAACTTCCGTCCATCTTCCTCCAATGGAGTAATATATGGACTCGGCATCAGTGACAGGTCCATATATTACTCCATTACCGTATATTGCCACTCGTAGCCCCGAAGGGCTACGAGTAGCCGACGGACAAGAAAATCGGCCGATTGTATCTCCGTGCGATTTTGAAGGCTTCGTCGCCCCATGGGTACCAGTCAACCGGGTTGTGAGCGTGCTGAAGTAAGTATGGGGACTTTTCGTGGATGAGGCGATTGGTGAATTTATGTTCGCCGTTGTTGGGTTTCACGGTTGAATCATCCTCTCTGGAGGGTTTTACCGTTAGTATACACCCATGCGGCGGAAAGTATTGATGCGAGCGCAAGCGTGTTGCGCGTATTATGATTAAAGACAAACATGTTGATTTCAAACGCCTGTTCGTATATTTATTCGCTTTTTCCAAAGTACCCTTCTTGCGTATTCGCACCCGATAGCACTAAAACGAGGAGAATCCAGGTATTGCATAAACATTCAACCGATCACATAGTACCTATGGGATCTGCTCGCGTTCCACTAACACGCGCCGCTCATAGATAGCTCTGCGCTCACAGGAGCCTCTCAACTATTCCTTGTACTTGTCGTACTACTTCTCTAACGTCAAAGGTAAGAATTTCTCTGTTTCTCATGACAACCTTGCCATTGATGATGCTGGTATTGACATCGCTTCCCTGTTCAGAATATGCCAAAAGCGCATAAAGATTATTGGTTATAGGGGACAGATGCGGCTTGTTGGCCATGTCAATTAGAATGATGTCTGCTTTTTTACCGACTTCGAGGGTTCCGATCTGATCGGCAAGGTTCAGCACTTTTGAGCCCTCTGTGGTGGCCATGGTTAATACATCACTGGTCGAAACGGCAGTAGGATCCGCCGCAGCATTCTTATGCATCCACGCGGCTGCCTTCATTTCTTCAAACATGTCTAATGTTATGGTACTGCCTGCTCCATCCGTCCCCAGTGCAACTATAGTGGTCCCAGGAAACTAAACAGCTGAGAAGGGATCGAATAAGCTACAATATGCCTATGAAAAAACAACACAGCCCAGAATTCAAAGCCCGCGTCGTTCAGGAAGTGCTCAAAGAAGAGAAAACCATGGCTCAGACACTTCAGAATACGGTGTCCATCCAGCGCAGCTGAGTCAGTGGAAGAAGACAGCGCTCGGGAATCTTTCCAGCGCGTTTGTGGATGAGCGCAAGGTCGCTAAGCAGCAAAAGGCAAAGGAAGCCGAAATTGAGATAATATACCAAACGTAGCAACGCAATCCCAATTCGGTGTAAGCTTGGCTGTTCTACAGAAACTATTCAATCAATCCGCCCCAAGTGTTACCCTGGCGTATATCGGTATTACACAGGATGAACTAGATAGAGTATATCTGAATTTAAAGCTCTAACCGCATATTTATACGGGTATTTCACTGCCTTTCTTGTGGAGCTTAGGGACAGAAAAGTGACAAAACCAGCCATGCGAGAACTGCGATAAAACGGTCATCCATCACTACCTGTGATGATGTTCGATTCCAAATTGATCTTTATTTTCATAATTTGCTCCAAGTACATTTTTACGAATTACATGACCAGATAGAATCAATGTACCGACAGTCACTATGCCAATTACATACTCCATAAAATCACCCATTTTCATCTGTGAGTGTGAACTGTTTCCACCAGTCTGGGTGCTGATCGATATAATTCACCAATACCTCGATCTGTCGAAGAACGTTTGCATTTACATAGTGCTCGATGCCCTCCACTGTCTCGTGAATCTCGGCTTGTATATCCAAGCCTAAGTGCTCAAAGAATCTTTCGAGCAACTGGTGGCGTGCAGACAGTTTCTGTCCTAGTTTAGTACCATCGGCTGTGAGAACCATGCCTTTGTACCGCTCGTAAACCAGTAGACCATCCTCATCAAGTCGCTGAATCATCTTACTGACTGACGCACTGTTGACTCCTAAACGTTCAGCGAGATCAACAGTGCGAGCGTACCCCTTGTTTTGAATGAGAGTCCATATCGCTTCCATATAGTCTTCTTTTGAGGGTGTAGTTGCCATGCCATCAACTCCTGTTGCAACCATAGTACCTCATATCAGGATGGATGTATTGAATGCACGACTTGTATCACCGCGACAACAATCATGAATAAGACATAAACCCGTAGGAACCAAATCATTGCCTTTAGTCCAGGACTCAACTTGCGTAGCGTTAGGTTGTTTGTTTTTCGGTAACTCTCCTCATGTTCGTGGAGCAAACGGTGTACTACTTCGGGCTTTTCCTTAAGTTCAGAAATCCCGAGACTGCGAAGAGTAGACGTCTGTTGAATTTTCTCTTCTAACATCATGACAATCCTCCCTCGATAATGAGATAAGCCAATGGTATAACTACAGTTGCAAATTCGGGAAAATCACCGTCAGTGCGTATAGCACGCCAGCCAACGATACAAATACACCGACGCCAATGCCAAGTACATTAAGTAAAGGAGTGTTACGATATTCACCCATAACCTCCTTATCATTTATGAGTAAAAGAAGAAATCCAATGGCAGGTGGCATGGTTAATACCGCAATCACATTTACCATTAAGACCGCAAACTCAAGTGGAAAATGAGGAATCATCACGATACCACCAGTAACAATCAAAGTGCCGAGCAATATCGCGTAAAAAGACTTGCCTTCCTTAAATGAAGTGTTCAAACTATGTGCTTGGCGACGAACTTCTCCAAACGCATACGCGGAGGATACAGATATGGTTGCAGCAGCCACTAGCCCAGCATCGAGAATCCCAAGCGCAAACAATGCTCCGCCGATATGACCAATATACGGAACTAATGCTTGAGCAAATTGTGCAGCTCCAAACTGTCCAGCATTCATGTGATGAATGTACAATGGCGAGGTGGCAATCACGCATCCAATAGCCGCCAGTGCAGCTAGAAATGCACCAATTGCCGTGTCCAATCGTCCATGAAATAGATCTCGCACGGCGAATCCTTTGTCACTAACCGCACCCTGTTGAAAGAACAACATCCATGGTGTAATGGTTGCTCCAATATCAGCCATGATGATGACGATGGAGTTGTTGTTCAGTCCTCCCGGTAATGGGCCGAAAGTTAAAAATGAATGACCAACATTTGCCCAATTGGGATTGGATAAAAAAGCAAGCACCACAAAAATTAGATTAAATAGCGCAAGCGTCAAGACGATCCGTTCCCAAGTCCAATAGCGACGAAAAGCGTTTGCGACAGCAATAATGACAATGCCCCCGAGTATGGAAGCCCATTTAGGAACTCCGAAAAATCCTGCACCTGCAGCAACACCCACGAATTCGGTGATGAGCGTCAACAGGTTTGTAAACAACAAATCAAACATAGCAAAATTACCCCAAAATCGTCCAAAGCGGCGGTAAATTAGCTCTGCGTGTCCTGCTTTGGATACTGCCCCTAAACGAACGGTAATTTCTTGTGCAACGTACGCCATTGCAAAGGTGATAAGGATGAAAGGTATAAAGAACCCGATTCCGAACGACGAACCGGAAGCTGAATACGAGAGCATGGATGGAGCATCGTTCTCCCCAAGCATGACCAGGATTCCTGGGCCAACGAGCAGCCACATGAGTCGGGTCCAGTTCTTGTTTCGCCGTGCATGGAGTACCTCAAGACGATCCCGTGCCCTCGCAGCATCTTCGCGTTCCACAATATTGACCGACATTTTACAACACCTCCGATCTCTACTTAGACGAGAGAAAGAATTTTAGTCAGATGCAACATTTTGGCCGCAATGTCCTATGTCACGAAGTCAATTCGAGCCATTTAGGCAACGACATTCGGACTTTTAGTTATATCTAAAACATTTGCACCAAGGAAACATCTTAATTTCATGATATGCATCGAACAGGGAATGTGCAAGTGATTTTAATTTCATTTGTGGGCTAAGGTGAATAGATGTATGATTCATTTGCATGAACGAGGGAGCGACAGAAGACCCCGTGCCGAAAATTATATATATATACTCATCAAGTCTCGTAAGGCGGCATAGCCAAAGTGGGAACCCATTAGTAGAATTTATATAGAACATACGTTCCCATCGAGGTGACGGAGAAATGAATTTGATCGAATTCACAAGTCAGTTCTCCAGTGAGTCCGCCTATGAAGAGCACCTGATTGGCTGGCGCTGGCCATCAGGGTTCTGTTGTCCGAAGTGCGGTAGTCAGAACGCGATTCAAGTGCATGCAGCACATCGTAGAGATTCGGAAAATCGTGTACCACTGTTCGAATGTAAAGATTGTCATCATCAAACCTCAATCACCGCAGGCACGATCTTTCACAAAAGCAAGACGCCGCTCAGGAAATGGTTCGTCGCGATCTATCTCGTAGAAACGATAAAGGCGGCATCGCCGCGACGACTTTGAAACGGATGGGACATATCGTATCCGACAGCATGGCTGATGTTGCGCAAGATTCGGATTGCTATGGCAGACCGCAATGCCCAGTACAAGCTTGACGGAATCGTTCAGGTTGACGACTTCTATCTCGGCGGCGAGAGCCACCCAGGCAAGCGCGGGCGCGGTACCGAGCAACAGCCCGTCGTGGCTGGCATTTCCCTAAAGCGGGGAAGGCCGCAGTATCTATTCATGGACCTTGTGAGCGATGTAGGCAAACGCTCCGTACTGGACGTGCTCTCTAGACGAATCACGGCAGAGGTCGTCCTGGAGACGGATGGGTGGCCGACCTACGCGAGTTACGCGAAGGAGTTGGAGGTAGAGAGCCATCTAATAACCACTAACCACGTCAAAAGACGAAAAGAAAAACGAGACGTGTCAAATTCCATTTGAGTGACTCAACACACAACGTTGAGAATCCTTTAAATCCGGCTCTTGCGTCCATGTCATGCGATATTCAGCAGGATCTCGCTGATGAACATCGCCTATTTCGGCCCTAACAGCATCACCGTTACTCCGATAAGGCATATCCCTGCTCCTACCCATTCAGATAAATTGGGTACATCCTTCGCAACCACCCATCCCCAAAGGACGGACATCACGATGAACACACCACCGTATGCCGCATAAACTTTGCCGAACGAGGCAAATTCCTGTCGGGTGGCGGTCACGCCATACAGAAACAGGATCACACCACCAACTATCCCCACCCACAACGGTTTGCCATTTCGGAGCCATAACCAGACCAAATATCCTCCTCCGATTTCGGCCAAACCGGCAATGACAAACACTATGTACGTTTTGAGCAACTCATCACCACCTGTTACCATGCTCATGGCTGCATCCAGCCCTATGATTCTTTGGCAGAATCCCAGGCGAAGCCAGTCACTCCAATCAGCATCAGAATGCCTCCAGCAATGACTTTTAGTGTCAATGATTCTCCAAGTAACAAGACTGCGCCTAAAACACCCCAAAGGGTTGACGTGGAAGACATTAGCCCGGTTCTCCCAGCTCCAATGTGTTGCATGGCGATATAGAATAGGGCCAGTGAAAGACCAAGAGAAATCGCACCGCTCGCCAAAATTCCGGGCACTACATGCCAAGGAACAACCAGTGGATTGCCAAATATCGTAGCAATAATGGCCATAGCAACTCCCGCAACTAGTGCTTTCAAGCACACCAATGTAACCGCTGGAGCGTTTTCTCCAAGGACACGACCCAAATTGTTCTCAGTTGCCCAGCCCACATAGCCAAGTGCAATCAACAGATTTCCGAGAGCGTTCGCCGATAGTAGTCCGGTTCGCGACCATGAGAGCCAGACCGCACCGGCCATAATAGCAGTGCTTGCCCACAGACTATTCCCTGTGATCCGCTCCTTAAAAAATACAAACGCTAAGAATGCGGTAAACACTGCCTCTGTATTGATAAGGAGAACACCTTCCACGCCTGAAGTCAATCGCAGGCCAATAAAATATAGGCTGGGTCCCACCACCGACCCGGCTAACAACCAGCCCACGGTCACTAAAGGTTTCTTGAAGTGAAGGCCCCTCGCCCGAATTGCCCACGGCAACAGAGCAAGACCCGCCGCAAAGTACGTCCAGGCGCCTGCTGTCAGTGCTGGTACTGCCTCAACCATGAGCCACTTATTCAGAACAGTGAATAAGCCAACCAGGGCGGCGGAGCCAAGCGCCCCGCCATATCCCAAAACAAGACGACGATTCATCTTATCCTCCAGGTATTTTGCGATTAGGGGTGTACTTGGCTATAACGATGCTCAGGTTTATGATTGTGGTCATGGTCGTACCCATGATGCTCATGGAAGCTTTCGTGAGCGTGGAAAGACTTCCCTTGCTCCTCCACAGGATCAATGTGGACTTGTACGGTAGATAAATGCTCGATATTATGTGGAAGCCGATGAATGACGTTTTTACCGATTTGATGCCCATCATTCACGGAAAGGTCCGAGTGAACAGTGATACTGGCTTCAGCCAAAACTTCATGACCAAACCAACGAGCCTTTACGTCATTGACTTTCAGGACTCCAGCCGCACTTGAAACAGATGCCGCAATTTGGTCAACCTTCTCCGGTTCGATCCCGTCAAGGACGTGAGTGCATCTCCAAAATTATGAATCGTATCAGCCAACAACGCCACACTGCCCGAGACTGCAACAATGACGGCTTGTACGATAGCAGTCAAAAGGAGACCTACAAGCGAAATCATCAAAACTCTTGGCTTCTTTGTTTTAAACAATACTGCTGTTCACGCCGCCATGCGTGTGGCTGTGGCCGCCGTCATGGTTGCGGGTGTGATCGTGTCCGAAACCCATTGAGTTCCTCTCCTATCGGATATAATTATCCAAGGCATTTTGCAAGTCCCCTAATACCCTGTCCAAGTCTTTGTGCTCAACAGCCGATGCCACACACACCTCCAAGTGGTCCTTCAAAATCACCTTGGCCACCCCATCAAGTGCCTTGCGCACGGCGGCTATTTGAATCAACAAATCCGAGCAGTCCCTGTCGTCGTGTGCCATCTCTTTGATGGCCCGAACATGCCCCTCAATCCGTGCCAGTCGATTGACCACTTGCTTCCGATGCTTGTGTAAATGATGTTCCATGGTAAACGCCTCCGCGCCCCTAAATATAACCCCCCAGGGGGGATATATCAAGTAGTCAATTCCATCGAAAAATATGTCATATGCCTGTGGACCTCTTATGCTCAAAATACCAGGGCGAGTGCGTTTCGTGTCTAGGCTGGAGTACGTACGGATACCATCATCGGGACCGAAGACATCGTTCTCATCAGGTCACAGAAGAAATGGGGGTTTGGCACTTTACAATAATTCCGCACACATGAACATGCCCCCACAATGGGGGGCACCAAGGTTCAATCGTTAAAACTTTTGGCCACAATTCGGGCAAGACGAGGCACCCGGAGGCGCTGTCTTACTGCAATTCGGGCAAGATTTTTGCTTTGGCTTTAAGCTCGTTCCACAGTGCGCACAGAAATTGTTTCCTACGTCATTTTCTCGACCACACTCAGGACACCTTGTTATCGAAGCAGGCCGTTCATACACTCGTGATGGTTCACGATATCCTCCAGGGTGTCCTCTATGGCGATTTCCATGGTGACCGCCAAACAACTCCCTGAATAAATCAGACATTCCCCACGACTCTTTAATGATAATGTGCAATTTCTACCGTTGCGCAAAGCTCAGAATTGTCATGGGGATTTTGTGCATCTTCTGTTTGAACAGTGACATGCCCGATTCCCATGTCAACCATTTTATGTTCCAAATCCCGCAAAATCTTTTGACTGGCTCGAATGGATAGATCTCCGTCTAACACGACGTGACAGGACAATGCGTTTTTTCCGCTTGTGATACTCCATACGTGAACGTCATGCACATCCCGTACACCCGAAACAGCTTTAATTTCATGAATGACCTTCGTTAAGTCAATTTCCTTCGGAGTTCCTTCCATCAGAACTCCGACCGTTTGCTGCACGATCCGCCAAGCGCCTGATGCAATCAGCAAAGCAATGAGGACACTCAAGATTGGGTCAACCACATACCATCCTGTGGCCATGATGATGACCCCACCTACAATGACACCGGCCGAAGCTGCTGCGTCTCCAAGCATGTGCAGAACGGCGCTTTTTACGTTGATGTCTTCTTCCTTGCGCATACCAAAACCAAGATAAAGATTCATCAACAAACCGATACCTGCACTGATGAACATCCATGTCGGCGTGACCTGCTCAGGACGCTGAAACCGTCCATACGCTTCCCACAAAATCCAGATGGTGATGAGAATCAGGGTGATCCCATTGATGAGTGCCGCCAAAATCCCTGCCCTGTGGTAACCGTATGTCATCGTTTGGTTCGAGGGTTTTTCAGCTTGTTTTATCGCAAACCAGGACAGTCCGATAGCTGCGATATCCGTAAGCACATGGCCAGCGTCGGCCAATAGGGCCAGGCTGTGTGACAGCAGGCCACCAACTACCTCGGCAATCAAAATCACCAATGTTAGGAAAAACGCTGCTCTCATTTTTCCGGCGGGTGCGTGGCTGTGAAATACATCCCCGTGATCGTGATCATGGCCCTGGTCGTAAGTCTCATTGCGGCTACTCATAGACACTCTCTCCATCACTTTCAAGATGTGTAATATGGTCAATTCCCATCTGCAACAAACCGACAATGTGAGCGTCGTCACAGGTGTAGTACACCGTATTGCCATCTCTTCGGCTCTTCACAATGCGTAGCGTCCGTAAATACCGTAACTGATGGGATACAGCCGATTGTGTCATATCCAGGACTTCTGCCAAATCACAGACACAGAGTTCACGCCGAGTCAGGTTGTATAGCATGCGAATTCGTGTTGGATCTGCCAGTGCCTTAAACGACTCAGCCAAACTTTGCACAGCGGATTCACTAAGTTGTTTCGGCAAGCAATCTGCGACAGCATCCGCATGCACAGATAGCTCAGCACAACAATCCCTTTGCAAATTTGTCGCCATAATACAAACCACCTTTATGAACATATACTCATATAATCATTATAACGGAAAACTTCTTGATGTAAACATGAACCACTATTAAAGCCATGCCGCTGATGGTAGCGCCAATTTGTCGTTTCAGCTAAGAATGGACAAGAGTGGGAATTGAAATGACGGCTAAACCAAGTCCTAGTACACTTGATACAGCTTTTGTTCGAGTCCAAAGTTCATGGATTTCTACGACCAGAATAGAGACCGTCAATACGAGCAATTCCTACAACGCCATGACGAGATTTTCTACTTGTCTCACTCTCCTTCGGCACCCCCGTGGCCTCGAAAGTGAGTCTTATGGTCATGTTTACATTTCGATGTCCGTTGATATAATGAATATATGAGTATATGTTCATAAATGTTGTATTCCTTGTGGGAGTCAATTTACAACACGATTGTTGCGATGGTCAACTTGTCCATGCGGAGGCTGTGGCAGATTGCTTGCCGAAACAACTTAGTGAATCCGCTGTGCAAAGTTTGGCTGAGTCATTTAAGGCACTCTGGCAGATCCAACACGAATTCGCATGCTATACAACCTGACTCGGCGTGAACTCTGTGTCTGTGATTTGGCAGAAGTCCTGGGTATGACACAATCGGCTGTATCGCATCAATTACGGTATTTGCGCACGTTGCGAATCGTGAAGAGCCGAAGAGATGGCAATACGGTGTATTACAACTGTGACGACGCCCACATTGTCGGTTTGCTGCAAATGGGAATCGACCATATTACACACGTGGTCAGTGATAAGGAGAGTGTCTATGAGTAGCCGCAATCATAGTCATGACGAAGGTCATGATCACAAACATGGGGATGTGTTTGACAGCCACGCACCTGCGGGAAAAATGAGAACAGCGTTTTTTCTAACATTGGTGATTTTGATTGCCGAGGTGGTCGGTGGATTACTGTCGCATAGCTTGGCTTTACTGGCAGACGCCGGTCACGTGCTGATAGACATTGCTGCCATTGGACTTTCCTGGTTCGCTATAAAACAAGCTGAAAAACCCTCGAATCAAAAGATGACATACGGTTACCACAGGGCAGGGATTTTGGCGGCACTCATCAATGGGATCACCCTGATTCTCATCACCATCTGGATTTTGTGGGAAGCGTATGGACGGTTTCAGCGTCCTGAGCAGGTCACGCCGACATGGATGTTTGTCAGTGCGGGTATCGGTTTGCTGATGAACTTGTATCTTGGTCTTGGTATGCGCAAGGAAGAAGACATCAACGTAAAGAGCGCAGTTCTACACATACTTGGGGACGCAGCAGCTTCAGCAGGAGTCATTGTAGGTGGGGTCATCATCATGGCCACAGGGTGGTATGTAGTTGACCCAATCTTGAGTGTGCTCATTGCTTTACTGATTGCATCAGGGGCTTGGCGGATCGTGAAGCAAACGGTCGGAGTTCTGATGGAAGGAACCCCCAAGGGAATCGACTTAACGAAGGTCATTCATGAAATTAAAGCTGTTTCGGGTGTACGGGATGTGCATGACGTTCACGTATGGAGTATCACAAGCGGAAAAAACGCATTGTCCTGTCACGTCGTGTTAGACGGAGATATTGTCTATTCGGGACAGTCAGTGGATTTTACAGAACTTCGAGCATCGTATGGTTGACATGGGCATTGGGCATGTCACGGTGCAGATGGAAGACGCACAGCATCCACATGATGATTCAGAACTCTCTGCCACACTGGAAGTGGCACATTACCACTAAAGGGGAGAACGAGAATGTCGGACATTTTCAGGGAATTGTTTGGCGGAGGTCACCACGGAAGTCGCCATGGGGGGCATCATGGAGGACATCATGAGGAACATCATCATGATCGTCGCTGGGGCGAGCCATACCGTGAAGGAGCACAAAATCCTCAACGCTCTGTAGCGGTTACAAAATGTCCAGAGTGTGGGTGGGCAAACGAAGTCTCCAGCAATTTTTGTTCCCAGTGTGGCACAAACCTGAAGCCAAAGCCAGTTCAAGGTTCAAGTTGTGGAACGGCCGTACCGACCAGTGCATCATTCTGCCCGAACTGTGGTCAGAAACTCTAATATCGCAACACTCAAAAGTACCCCGTCCAATGGGACGGGGTTTTGTATGGCTGCACGCACAATAGATTAGCACACCCAGTCGAGGTTCTATCGTGTATGGAACATCATGGAAATCACAATGGTTGCCCGGAGGATGGCAAGCCTGTCACGCCCATTCCCGATGCGTGTTTGAGTATCCGTCAACCTGAACATGTCTATTCCGTTCGTGACCCAGGCTTACCGATCTGGGGCCATTTCCCGCATTCGGCAACCTTTCATCCTAGGCCCATATGGACCTCCGGTACGAAACTCGGCCTCCAATTCTTGAAGGATGGTATCCACAGCGTAGATCTGGCCCTTGATATATGGCTGTTCATCTTGAAATTCCTGCTGCTCCAACTGTTTCTTCAGAATGTCCTTTCGAACCTGCAATCGACGGATGAATTCCTCAATCTTTCCTCTGCGAAATGTCTCTGGCATCGGGTTCACCTCCCAACGCAAGCATATCATAGTTGTATTCATTTGTATGCACATGAATACACATTTCATTTCTGTGAAGTCACTCATCTAGGCTCCTGGCTTCTTCAAGGGCCTCGAATCCCTCTCGAATGAACAAATACCAGAAGCACCAAAGCGGCTACGAAGCGGCTACGGAATCGGCCCACCACCAGCCGAACCACGTCGTCAATGCGACTCCAACCAGCACGGTCCAAGCCATGTATGCACAGACGAGACTCGATGAACTGTCGGCTATTAAAGCTGGACTGTTTATGGTGTGGCCAATTTTTCGTTTCATCCAAGATAAAATGGGCATGAGTATGCTTGAAAGAACGGCTAAACCAAGCCCAAGTACGCTGGATTCGGCTCCTGTCCGAGTCCAAAGTTCATGGATCGCCGCGCCCAGAATATAGACTGCCAACAACAGCAACGCAATTCCCACCACCCAGCCAGCGGTCTTTCCCGCATTTTCGACCCGGTTTGCCTCGGCACCACGAGCCTCCATGGATAATCGCCAAAGTAATACTAAAGCTGCGGCAAGTTCGATAAAACTGTCCGCTCCAAGTGCTACAAGTGACAAGGAGTGGGCAATGATACCCGAACCTAGAGCAACCGCACCTTCGATGAGAACCCAAGCAACGGTGGCGACCTTCACATATACGCCACGTTTCAAGAACACTGTGGTCTGACTTAACATGTAGGTTCCTCCTTCGCTCAATACATTTCCAAATCACAAGGGTATTGCGGAAATGACATCCTACGCATAGTATGATTGTACAACGATCAAATGATTATTTGAATGTGAGGTGTTAAATTTGGCGAAAACGCCTACTCCAGAACCATTACAACACGATGTCCCCGTTTGCCAAGTGGATTGTATAAACACCGACGTGGTCAACCGCATTAAGCCACATCTCGATCAAGTCAGCAACATTGTATTCATGTTCAAAGCTTTGGCGGATGATACACGAGCCAAGATTGTCTATGCGCTCAGTGAAGCGGAACTTTGTGTGTGCGATGTGGCCGCCGTTATTGGAAGTAGCAAAGCCACCGCATCGTACCATTTGCGACTCTTACATCATATGGGTCTTGCTCAGTACCGCAAGGATGGGAAGCTGGTTTATTACCGACTGGAAAACCCCCACATCCAGGGCTTTATCCGGGAAACATTACACAGCATGTCTTCCATGAAAGAGAGGGATAACAAGTGACCGCAGGGGATTCTCTTATACGACCGACAAAGACGGTTTTCCGAGTGGAAGGAATCACTTGTCTGGACTGTGCCGCCAAGTTCGAGAAGAACGTAGCGGCTCTCCCTGGCGTAACTGGGGTTGTTCTTAATTCAACAGTAGGAAAAATCACGATTGAAGGCGAGGTAACCATCGAACAGGTTCTTCAGGAAGCCAAAAAGGAGAACTACCGGATCGTCCCAGATGGCGTAACACAAGCACAGCAAGATCAAAGTAAGCGACCTATAGACTGGGAATTGATTCGCACGATTGCTTCCGGTGTAGCTCTTCTCACCGCCTTTACCGTACAACGCCTGCATGCTCCTGAAACCCTGTTTCTGTCCCTATGTCTTGTAGCCATCGTCAGCGGCGGATGGGGGAATGCTCGCAAAGCTAGGTACGCTCTTCCCAAGCTGGACTTCAATATGAGTGTGCTGATGACCACGGCAATCATCGGGGCCATGGCCATCGGAAAATGGGAAGAAGGAGCCACCGTCGCCTTTCTTTACGCCATGTCGGAACTTCTGGAAGCCTGGAGCATGGAAAAGGCTCGTAAATCCATCCGGGATTTGATGGATATTGCGCCGAAAGTCGCACGAGTACGACGACTGGTCGGAGAATTTGGTTTACCTGTAGA
This sequence comes from Alicyclobacillus curvatus, assembly GCA_017298655.1. Lineage (GTDB taxonomy): Bacteria > Bacillota > Bacilli > Alicyclobacillales > Alicyclobacillaceae > Alicyclobacillus_B > Alicyclobacillus_B curvatus. Next base: position 871,932 of record CP071184.1, on the reverse strand, counting down.
GATGGAAGTTCCGGTCAATGAAGTGGAAATCGGAGACACGCTGATCATTCGTCCTGGTGAGAAGATTGCCATGGACGGCGTAATCATGAAGGGTGAATCGGCCATTAACGAAGCTGCCATCACCGGCGAATCCGTACCAGCCGATAAGGGTCCAAGTGCGGAAGTGTTCGCTGGGACGCTCAATACAAATGGCTCCCTGGAAATTGAAGTCACCAAGCGTGTGGAAGACACAACCATCGCAAAAATCATTCATTTGGTGGAGGAAGCCCAAACGAAACGTGCGCCTTCGCAAGCGTTCGTGGATCGATTTGCAGCCATCTACACGCCGATTGTATTAGCGTTGGCCGTGTCAATGGTCTTTCTTCCGCCGCTCATTATGGGATACCACTGGGGACCGTGGATCTACCGAGGACTCGCCTTGCTTGTGGTCTCTTGCCCATGTGCGCTTGTGGTATCCACTCCGGTCGCCATTGTCAGTGCGATTAGCAGTGCGGCCCGGAACGGGGTACTGATCAAAGGTGGAATCTACCTTGAGCAAGCGGGTTCTCTTAAAGCCATCGCGTTCGATAAAACGGGAACCCTCACGAAGGGGCGCCCCGTGGTAACGGACGTCATCCCGTTTGATGGCATCACAGAAATGAACTTGCTTCAGATTGCGTTCAACCTGGAAGTAAGGTCCGAACATCCACTGGCCAAAACCATTGTTCAGGCGGGTGAAAAACAATCCCTTCCGATTCGAGCAGCAGAAGACGTAACCGCGCTAACTGGGCGCGGCGTTCGGGGCACTATTCAAGGAGAGACCTACTACATCGGCAACATGAGGCTGTTCGATGAACTGGGACTTCGATGGGACGAAGTTTCGCAACGAGTATCATCTCTTCAAAATGAAGGCAAGACAGCCATGGTCATCGGCACAAGGCAAAAGTTTTTGGGGGTGATTGGTGTTGCGGATGAGATTCGTGAAGTAATCCCCACTATGATCTCGCAACTCAAAAAGACTGGCATCGAGCGGACGATCATGTTAACGGGAGATAACCAGGCAACAGCGAAAGCGGTGGCAACTTTCGCCGGGATCGATGAGTTCCACGCTGAATTGCTCCCCCAGGACAAGGTGGAGGCAGTTCAGGTACTCCTTGACCGCTATGGAAAGGTAGCCATGGTTGGGGACGGAATCAATGATGCTCCGGCCTTGGCGACGGCTTCGGTAGGAATCGCCATGGGGGGAGCAGGTACGGATACAGCCATGGAAACGGCCGACATTACGTTGATGGCGGATGACTTGACGAAACTTCCATTCACGATTCGGTTAAGTCGGGCCGCCTTACGAATCATCCGTCAAAACATCGGTTTTTCGCTTATCGTAAAGATCATTGCAGTGTTATTGGTATTCCCTGGTTGGCTGACACTATGGCTGGCAATCCTGGCGGATATGGGTACGTCTGTTTTGGTCACCTTGAATGGTATTCGACTCTTACGTATCAAAGCCCATAAGTAATACGGCAGCCCTGCTTTCGTGCATCGCTTTTTTTTGTAAAATGAGCGGGGATTGCCGTTATAATGGTATAATTTAGGTTGTCTCAGCGCTCACAGTATTGACGACTGGAGAGTCGATCACGGTTCGTTCTAATCCGACTTGGCCGTAACTCGTGCCCAAGATACCCCAAGTGGTGTCACAGATACAGGTTCGTTGATTCCAAGGCATTCATAGTGCATCATATTGTGAGTATCAATGACCATGATCGTTTGATGATTCTTAAGTCGAATCACGTTATGACAATGGCTTAGTCCCTGAGCATCTGGATTGCAATGGGTATCTGTCAAGACCACTCCTTGGGTCGGGGCCACAAGATGTCCTTCGATAATTTTTACAATTCGCTGGCCATTCGCGCCATTATTCTGCCAATTCATTGTGGATACGCCCGGTATATTTTGATCCTGTTCCTTCGGAACCATCGTGTGACCACCGAGGGACACAACAACAATTCCCATCACGGATATCATCAGAATTTCGGCCGCTAGGAGTCCCCACTTACGGTTCATGCCTCTCCCCCTACTCACTGACGTGATATATTTCAATTTCAGCCATCTCGAAATTAATTCACTGGAACTTTTCTTGGTCTGTCCTGGCCCCAGAGAACCATCATTGTAATCAGAGCCAACGTCATGACAACCGTGCTCGTCCACTGGGCGGCTGTCCAGCCCAACAAAAATCTCGGACTGTCTCCTCGTAGAAACTCCAGTCCAAACCGACCCGCGCTGTATAGGATATTGTAGAGTAAGAACATCATGCCTCGTGGCAGCTTCTTACGTGACAACGCAAACAGAATCGCAAAAATCACGATGTCCATTTGGCCCTCGAACACTTCAGCTGGCCACAACGGTTGAGATCCGTAAGTTTCATAGGCCAATGTCCCTGGTGGATACACAAGACCAAAATTTCCTCCGGTTGGCGCGCCGAATGCATCCCCATTGAGCAAACAAGCGATTCGTCCAATCCCTTGACCTAAAATAATAGAAGGTGCAAGAAGGTCGGCCACGTGCCAGAACGGGAGATGGTGGCGTCTGCAATACCAAATCCCGACAATCAATCCGCCCACAATCCCGCCCTGTATCGACAAACCGCCATTCCAAATCGCGAGTATTTGACCAGGATGGGCAAAATAGTAAGTCGGTGTAAAGAAGAAAACTTGCCAAACGCGTGCCCCAATGAGTGCGCCAATGACGACCGAATAAACCAAAGGAACGATGTGTTGTTCATATTCTTTCACCGTCAATCTCGCAAGAGTGATGCTCACCTGAGTCGCAAGAAAGATGGCCAGTAAAATGACCAGGCCATAGGCTCGGACCGGAAAACTTCCAACATGAAATAAAATCGGATGCATACGTCACGTCCTCCGTCTTTCTTCTGATAACACCAACCTGAATACAAGTGAACCTCAAAATTACGTGATGTAATTGAGCGCTTGCGCTGCCTTATCGTCTGATTATCTTGATGCTTATCGTGTATGGGCGCATCTCTGGGCCTTTCGTCAAGGGTACTATCCTTTCGCTACTTTCGTAGTTCACAACTACATCCACTTGTCGACATGAGGCAGGGGATAATCCTGATATTCTACAACCGTCGCGAGTCCACCCATCATGTGTTGCAAGTTATGGCAATGGAAGAACCAGTTTCCTGGATTGTTCGCCATAAAGTCAATCGTACATCGTTGCATGGGCAAGACATCTACGGTGTCTTTTAAAAGCGGGGATCCCAGAATACGCCCATTAAAACTGGTCACCTGGAAGGTGTGGCCATGCAAGTGCATCGGATGTTCCATCATGCTCATGTTCAACATTCCAATTCGGATTCGTTCACCCTTCCTCACGCGCAGTGGCACAGAATTTGGATAGGAAGCTCCGTTGATGGTCCATTGGCTGCTTCCCATCATTCCTCCGCTGAGGGTCAGTTGAAATACATGGTCGGCCGGTGGCAGAACTGCATTGGCTGCGGCCAAATTCAGGTAGGACCAAGCTGGAACACTCGTAACGGGAGATGGGCTGACCTGTCCTTGTGTGATAAACGGAATGCGAATCGAGTCTTGTCCAACTAACGTCGAACGCAAATACCACGTCCCCGACTGGTTCGGAGTAAGAATGACATCATAACGTTCTGCCGGTGCCATGTAGATTTCACTCACCGTTTGGGGCTTTAACAAGGGATTTCCATCGGTATGGGTAATAAGCAAATTCGTATGATCCGCTTGGAGCAAAAAGGACTCCGTGGCACTGGCGTTAATCAACCTCAATCGCAGCTTGGCCCCGGGCTGAATGGGAATACCGTTCAGGGCGGAAGGTACCTTTCCATTCACCAGATAGGTTAGGTTCGGACTCGCCGACTTCATCATTCCGCTCCCCATCCCCATTCCACTTCCCATGCCACCCATCATTCCGTATGTAGGGAGATTGCTCGGTGTCGTCGAATAGCCCCACGTAGAGAAGATAAGGGTTTGTTCCCGATCCGACGTATAAGGTTCAGTGGAGGTAGAGTGGATGATGAGGGGACCAAATAACCCGTTCGGGATTTCATCCAACTCGTAAACGTGAGAATGATACCAACGAGTCCCCGACGGCGAAGCCACAAAGTCATACGTAAATTGTTGGCCGGGTAAGATTGGATTCTGTGTAATACCCGGGACGCCATCCATCGGGTTCGGAACATTCACACCATGCCAATGAACGGTAAGGGGTTTGTCCAGTCCATTCTTCACGGTGACTTGGACACGATCTCCTTCGGTGACGTGAATCTCCGGTCCAGGAAACTGTTGGTTAATTAAATAGCCGGTAAACCTTGTTCCGTTCCCCAAATTCACCTCTCCGGACCGTATGTCGAACTGGAAACTCCTCGTTTGTCCGTTCCACGGGACAGTAGGTTTGGTCGGTAAAGAAAGCTCCTCCGTAGAAGCTAACAACCACCGACGGATAAATGGGTACCCTCCAATCCCAATCAGTGCAAAACCAGCCAGTGCAGCTAAAAACTCACGTCGTGTCATGAATTTCGACACCTTGTTCACCTCGGATCCTCTTCGGGTGTACGTAATTTGTCGCTCTGATGACCCGCTTAGCCTTGTCCAGACCCCGTCATTCCATGACTGAGGATGGAAATATCATGCAATGAGGTATTCTGACTACGTTTTGAGGCGGAACGGACACGACCCAATTTCCACAGCGTGATGATGAGTAGCGCCAGCACGGGAGAGGAATTGGGGTCGGTTCCTACCCCGCCCATGACGCCGAAGTCTTGTCCCATCCACCATGTAAAGGCAAGCCAAACCAATGACAAGGTTAAAACCGGGCGCGTTGGACCTCCCACTGCAAATCCGATTCCTAGAAGGAACATAAACAACACAAACCATCCATTCCAAAAGACCGGATGACTTGCCGCCAGTCTCGCCATGGTATCAATGGGAGCGGACATCCAGGAGGGCTGAGGCATACTTGCCGCTCCCTCGAAGACACTCGACAATCCTTTTGAAGTCCAGAATCCTGCACTGGGCCATGCCTGCACCATGGCGGCCATTAACCAGAAGATCGAGAAAATCCAGCGAGATGTCCGGGTCGCATTCCCTTCCAACCACCCCTTGTCCGGCAATAAAAGCAAAATCGCACCTATGACGTAAAACAGTGCCGAACCAGGAGCACCGGTGACCGAAGTGGCGCTGCCAGTCAGGATTCCCCCCATGCCTTCGCCGAAGACCCAAATGGCCAATCCCCAGACGATCGATAACCATATGCCTATCTTACCCGCTGTCCGTTCTTTACCCACAAGGAGAAGGAGTCCAATGCCGATTTGAAGGATCACGGCTACCACATCGGCCCCGATCGGATGATCTGTCCAGAATTGAATGCTCACGGCGAGTACCCTTACGTACCAAATGGGTTGACCCTGAATAGCAGGGGCTAATACGTCCTCAACAAATCCATCGTTTGGCATCGCGGGCTGCGCCTGCAAAATACCATCCACCAGCCATAAGATTCCAAGTCCCCACCATAACACGCGTCGCCCTGAATGAACCGTTTTGCCTGGCAGAAAGGCTCGGATACGGATAAAACGCAGAAAGTCACCAAAATTCGTGAAGTGATACGCCTTTGAGTTGTCATCACTGAGAAACTGATAAAACCACCAAGAGAATCCAAGAAAGAGACCGATCCCAACAACTACAGCCGTTACCCATAACAACTCCCGATAGAATACATGAACGACTGTTGGATCAATGATAGGTTGCATATTCATGAACGTTTCCTCCACTTTCGGCGGGAACCATCATCTATGGTGCCGTTCGCCTTATGGCTAGCAGCTATTGAATCTGGCTGTAGAACACAAGGAAGCCTTATTACTACGCAAGTGTAGTAATAAGGCTTCCTTGTGTCAAGGCGTGTCTAGAAGTCATTTGCAAACGTTACATGAAACACAATATCAGGACCACAACCAGGATCATGATACTGACCAGCGAGACAACCAGCGTAGAAACCGAAATTGGGTTCCTGTGTATTGTACCTTGCGTGAGAAAATCGATACGATGGCTCACGAGTTCATTAAGGCTTAAAGCCAACGGTAACGAGCCATCATTTTGGACGATGGCCAGTGACTTATACAAACTGACAGCTAGGGGTCGAAGGCCTACATTTGTAATTACGGCTTGGTCTGCCTCAATCTCTTTTTCAAGGAAAAAACGCTCCGTCCAGACTTTGATCATTGGAATGAAAAATAAAGCCCAACGAACACTGTAGGCGAAAAGCACTCGTAAGGGATCCCTGTTTCGACAATGACGATATTCGTGCTCAAGAATGGCCAAAAGTTCATCTCTACGAAGAAGTGAAATCTGTCCCATCGTGATCAAAATTCTTGGTTTTACCAGGCCATAGGAGCACGCTAGAATCTGGTCGGAATGAATCACGTCTACGTCAATTATCCGTCGAGCCTGAAACTCCCGAATTACCGGGTGCTCGACTTCGATAACATTTTCTTTTATAGGCGCGATCCACCGTCTCGTATGTCGAGTGATATAAGCCATTCTTCCGAGGAACAACATCAGGGTACTGGTACCCATGAGCAAGAGAACACTCAGTCCCCAAAAGCGTCCATGACTCAACGTGAGGCTTTTACACACGACGTTTAGCCCTTGCCCGAACATCGTATCGGCCGAGGCATAGAGAATACATAAGAAGGAAGTGAGTGCAAAAACAAAAACTGAAAGGACTTTTTCAAACGAATTGGCGCTCATGGTTCCGTACCTTGGTCAAGTCGATCGATGAACAGTTTGAGCTTTTTCAAATAATCCGGATTACTCCCGATCGTATCCACGAACTGCGCGATGGCGAGTTCACCGAAGTCTTTAAGGATCTCCTCTACAGCCTTGGACGAAAAATGTGTCATGAGTTCATCAGGGTCAAAGACAGGTTTATAGGTATAAAATCGATCCGAAGTTTCACGATTCAAAAGACCTTTATTGGCCAAACGACTCATCACGGTCATAATTGTTGTATAAGCGTAATCTCGATGCTCTTGGTTCAGTTCATCCAAAACCTGTTGTACCGTTACATCTCCATTTTCCCAAATGATCTTCATCACTCGGATTTCGAGCGGTCCAAGCGCGGTTCGCAATACAGATACTTGGTCATCGGTCAACACTTTTACCCCACACTTTCAATGAAACTAGGTAAGCATAGTATACCATTTCCCCTCAACGTGACGAACATGAACTGCCTGTCGAGAGAAGATAGATGGCAAGTTCGAGGATGATTGTCCATGCAACTTTTCAATCCTCATATATTAATGTATAATACATCTAATGCATAATACACAGGTAGGTGTTTTGCCGTGAACGAGGACGAAATTCTCGAAATCCGTTCGCAAATTCATCAGTTTATCCGCTTGTTCGGCATCTTGAATCCCACAAAGACTCCGTGTGGATACCAACTCTCCCTTTCTCAAGTGCTTGCCATGCAAACCCTCGAGGAAAAAATGCCGTTGACCATCCACAATCTAGCAGAACAATTGTACCTGGAGCGCAGTACCGTCAGTCGGTTGGTGGATAGCCTGGTCAAAGAGGGTCTTGTTGAGCGACAAATCAATGAACGCAACCGGCGGGAAATCCTAGTGTCTCTGACAAATCAGGGGCGTCGCGCTGTGCAACAGGTCCGCAACCAATCGATTGCTTTTTTCCGTAGTACCCTTGAACACCTCTCCGAAGAAGAGCGCAAAAGTATCTTGCAAGGTTTATACAAATTTACGTCAGCTCTAGCTGAAACGAGGAGGAACCTTCTTGAACAATGAACTCAATAAGAACAAACAAACGGCTGTCTCGGTAGGTGCTCTGATCTGGTCTTTCCTCGCATCATCACACCACTGGACCCATATGGTGATTCTTATGCTCATTAGCGGTTCGATGGGGTCCATGAGTTTGATGTCTGGAACGATGCCCGCGATCGTTTGGTTTCGCAGAATCATGATTTTCGCCACCGTGGTCACAGTTGCCTTCTCCATTTATCGCCTTATCCGGCATCAGTGCAAAGACAAGAAGATGATCAGCCTCACGGTGGGTTCAGCGGTCCTTTCCATTGGTTTTATTATTTACACCTTGATTGATTTTGGATGGTAGGGGGTTCGGTCATGTTTACAAAAGACTTATCGTTCATCGGTTGGGATGAAGTCAAGCGTCGTCAGTTGGAGCGAGTCTCTCTCGCGCCTCAATGGATTGAACTGACCAACCTGGCTCCAGGAATGATTGTCGTGGACATCGGACCAGGACCAGGAGTGTTTACGAGGGAATATGCCAAGGTCGTCGGTAAACCGGGGAAGGTCTACGCCATTGAGAAATCTCCTCAAGCAATTGAGTTCTTGCAAATCGGGTTAAAAAAGTTGGACAATGTCCAAGTGCGACTGGCCGATGCAGAGCATGGCTTAACCGACATCCCACAGCCTGATGTCGCCTTTGTCACGGATGTTCTTCATCACACGGATTCACCAAGAGATGTCCTTAAAAGTATCTTCGAGCTGGTTCATTCCAATTCGAAAATCCTCATCGCTGAATACGATCCGGCGGCAGACGGTAAGGTTGGACCTCCGTTGGAACATCGGCTGGATGCCAATGTCCTCTTCGAATTGGCCACGGAAGTTGGCTTTACAGTGGAGTCCACAGAAACTCAGGACCATGAGCACTACTATCTATTGCTTCGTCCAGCGAAACTATAAAAACCGAAGACTACTCCACGTTAAAGACGCCTATCACTCAGTCATGCCAGCTCCAGAATCAAGAGGGATCCAGAAACGCATGGTGGTACCTTTACCTTCCACACTCTCGGCTGTGACATGACCACCATGAAGTTCTACGATTTGTTTAACGATGGCCAAGCCAAGACCCGTGCCTCCGCGCGCTCTAGAACGCGATTTTTCAACCCGGTACAATCGATCCCAGATGCGTGGAAGGTCCTCTTTGGGGATGCCGATTCCTGTATCCGAAATCGAAATCTCGACTCCTTGGCTGACCGTTTGGCCGTACACCATGATTTGTCCTCCCGCTGGTGTATAGCGGATCGCGTTATCAATCAAATTAATCAAAACTTGCTCCATTCGCAGTGGATCTACATAAACCGTGGGTAACGTAGGGATTTCAAGATGGATTTGAATTTGTTTATCTTCCGCCTTCTTGTGCATCCGCTCGACGACCTGTTGTACGATGTTTTCGAGCTGAGTTGATTGCTTTTCCACCGTCAACATTCCGGCATCGGCTTGAGCCAACACAAACAAATCATTGACCAGCGTTTCAAGACGCTTGGATTCCTCGTTAATAATGTGGAGGTACTTTTGGGTCTCCTCGGGGGATTGGATAAGACCCTCTTCAAGAACCTGACTATAACCGCGAATATAACTCATGGGTGTTCTTAGTTCGTGTGAAATATCCGCGAGAAACTCTTTCCGGGAGGTTTCTAATCGATGGAGGTTTTTTGCCAATTCATTGATCGACTCGCCTAGGTTAGCGACTTCGTCCTCCCCTACCACTGGGAGTCTCATCTCAAAATTCCCCTTACCTAGTTCCCGCGTCGCTCCAGCCATTTGCTTTAAAGGCTCTGCAATACGCTTCGATAGGACCACCGTCAGTCCAAGAGCCATGAGGACAGCTCCGATCCCAGCAAGAACCAACAGCCATTCCTGCTGCTGAAAACCGGTCTGGATGATACTTTGTGGGCGGAACAGAACAACGGCTCCAGTAATGTCACCCGCCTGTTTCATGGGTACTGCAACCATTAGACCTCTTTGGGAAAACAAGCCGCTGTATCCGCTATGCATCTGGGACTTGCCAAGTAACGCGGTTCGAAGCGTTTCCGTGTCTGCTGAACTTTGTTTCCCAAGGTGTAAAGCGGGAGAGGCTGTAATGATGTGGCCCTGCTTATCCAACATGACCAGTGAGGTGTTCGCCGTGGTGCATAACATCTGCATCATCATGTAACCGCCCGAAGCCGACATCTGAGCGTATTGTTGTCCCTGTACCAGCAATTCTGCTGCGGCTTGGCCATAAAATGCATTTTTGAGCAATTGTCCAAGCGCTAGGTATTGGACCAAAAGGACAACACTGATTAATCCCATGATGGCAACACCAATTTTGGCGGTCACACTTTTTCGTATCAAGTCCCCACCTCGAATTTGTAACCCACACCCCAAACCGTTTTGAGTGGATCACGGATAATTCCTGCGTCTCGAAGCTTTTCTCGTAGATTTTTCACGTGGCTGTCGACCGTCCGTGGTTCCCCTTCGTATTCATAGTTCCATACGCGCTCCAGAATTTCTTCCCGTGTGAAGGTTCGCCCGGGCCGCCTGGATAACAGGACAAGCATCTCAAACTCTTTCGGCGTCAAGGCGATAGGGGTTCCCCCAACCGTAACCGTGCGCCCAGCCAGGTCGATTTTTAGACCCACACCGCCTACTTCGAGGGTTTGTTCTTCTTCTAAGTGAACCCTTCGCAGTAAAGTTTGTACTCGGGCCACAAGCTCCCTACCGTCAAAAGGCTTCGTCAGATAATCGTCGGCTCCACAGGATAGTCCGGCCACCTTGTCTTCAATCGTGGTGCGAGCCGTCAGCATCAAAATAGGAATCTCTCGATTCATTTCACGCATGTGTCCACAGGTTTCAAATCCGTCCATCCCAGGCATCATCAGGTCCAACACAACTAGCTGCGGACGGTCTTTCTCGAACCTCTCTAACGCAGCCCTACCATCCGCCGCTTCTTCTACCGAATAACCTGCGTTTTGGAGATAAATCCGAATTAATTGCCGCATGGGGCCTTCGTCATCCACGACCAAAATTTTATTCATGTAGGCCAAGCCTCCTATCTGTGTGCCTATGCTCGGCAAGTCGTGCCTGCCAACTGACTTTGGTTGGCAGGCAACTAATACGATGCCGACACAAGGGATTTTTAGGAAACCAATTCATAACCCGCCTCGTCAATGGCGGATCGAATGGCCTCTCGAGTGACTTGGCCTGACATTTCCACGGTGACCTCACCCTTCGCAAGGTCAACGGTTGCTTTTGTGATATTCGGCACATCCTGTAATGCACTTTCGACCGCATGTTTGCAATGATTGCACGTCATGCCTTTGACCTTCAGAACTTCCGTTTGCATCTCTTTTCACCTCCCTTCACGGGAGTTATCCTTCGACTCTCTACACACGTAGGAACTTACGCCGCTGTTCGATTGCGTGCAAATTGACGGCGAAGCAATAGACTGTTGGATACCACACTGACTGAACTCAGAGCCATGGCGGCTCCAGCGATGATGGGGCTGAGAATTCCCAGCGCCGCCAACGGAATACCCAGCACATTGTAAAAGAACGCCCAAAACAAGTTCTGTCGAATCTTGCGCATCGTGACCTTGGACAGACGAATGGCATCCACAACACCTTGCGTATCCGCGTTCATTAACGCGATATCTGCGGCTTCCAGGGCAATGTCCGATCCGGATCCCATCGCAATTCCAACATCTGCGGAGGCGAGTGCCGGTGCATCATTGATTCCGTCTCCTACCATCGCAATGACCCGGCCACGCTGCTTCAATTCACGGACTTTTGCCGCCTTATCGGTCGGCAAGACCTCTGCCATGACGTTCGTAATTCCAACCTGCTTCGCCACAGCCTCGGCCGTTCGACGATTATCTCCGGTCAGCAACCATACCTCAATTCCCATAGCTGTTAGGTCTTTCACCGTTTGCACAGAATCCGCCTTAATGGCATCGGAGATCGCCAGGATGCCGAGTAACTTGTCATCCACCGCTACAAGAACCGCAGTCCACGCCAGCTCCTCGAAGTTTTCTAACACGTGATCGGGGATCTCCTTAATACCAAGTTGCGCAAACCAGCGTCGATTGCCAATGCGTATTTGGGACCCATCCAATATCCCTTCGACGCCCATTCCAGTTACAGCTCGAACTTGTGTCGCGGAAGGGATATCTGTGATCTTTGCTGTTGCATATTTGGTGACGGCAGAAGCCAACGGGTGTTCACTTTGACTTTCAATTGCGGCGGCCAACCGTAACAATTCCTCTTGGGCCACGTTTTGGGTTGTCCAAACATCACGAACTTCCGGATGACCCGTCGTGAGTGTCCCGGTTTTATCAAAAACGACCGTATTCACCTTGTGCGCATTCTCTAAGTGCTCGCCGCCCTTGATAAGGATCCCGGCCTCTGCACCCATACCGGTTCCAACCATAATCGCCGTTGGCGTCGCAAGCCCCAAGGAACACGGGCAAGCGATGACCAATACCGCAACGGCTGCAATCAACGCGTGTGGCCATCCGACGAAAATACCCCAAACGAGGAAGGTGAGCAACGCTACAAGAAGAACCACTGGCACAAAGATTCCCGATATTTTATCGGCCAAACGCTGGACAGGAGCTTTCGAACCCTGAGCCGAGTCAACCAAACGGATGACTTGAGATAGCATCGTATCCGCACCGACCTTGGTCACTCGCATGACAAACGATTGATTTTGATTCACGGAGGCCCCAACCACTTCATCGTTGGGGTACTTTTCCACGGGCATGGATTCCCCCGTCAAAAATGACTGGTCCACAAAGGTGGTCCCTTCAAGGATAATGCCATCACTCGGTACTTTTTCACCGGGTCGAACCCGGACCACATCGTCCACACGCAACTCCTCAACCGGGATGTCCACTTCCGTTCCGTCCCGAAGCACATGGGCCACCTTGGCTCCGAATTTCGCCAGTTGCTCAACGGCCGCTGAAGACTTCGCTTTCGCTCTGGTTTCCAACAGTTTCCCAAGGAAAATCAACGTGACGACCGTAGCCGACGTGTCAAAATACACGTCTTGCGTCCCCAATACGGTCAGAACCGCACTGTACACATAGGCGACAGACGTCCCCAACGCCACTAAGACGTCCATGTTGGCTGCCCCACCCCGCAGGGAATGATAGGCTCCTTTATAAAAACGCCAACCAATATAAAACTGAACCGGAGTCGCCAGAATCCAACTGACCCAATTCGGAAGAAAAGGTTGCCCTCCAGCCAATTGAAACAACATCTGTGCAATTAAAGGTAAAATTAAGACCGCAGACAGCCAGAACTTCCGAACCTCAATTCGATACAAGCGTTGTTTTTTTGCCCGCTCGTCCTCGACCTTAGAGTCGTCCGCGACTTTGGCACCGTATCCTGCTTTTTGCACCGCCGCAATGATATCCGACTCCTTCACCAATCCCGGAATGAAAGCCACATGACCCTTTTCTGACGCTAGGTTCACGTGGATGGAATCAATGCCCGGGAGCTTCCCCACGACTTTTTCAATCCGAGCCGAACAAGCGGCACAAGTCATCCCTTCAATGTTCAAGTCCACTTCCTGAAGCGGCACTTTATACCCCGTCTTTTCAATCTTTTCCACGACGTCGTGCCACGACGTGTTGCCATCCAGGACAACACGTGCGCGCTCGGAAGCCAAGTTGACATTCACCTCTTTTACGCCTGGCATCTTGCTCACGTTTTTTTCAATTCGTGCAGCACAGGACGCACACGTCATGCCTTCCACAGGTAATGTAATTTCAGTAGCCAGTGCTTCCATATTCCTTGCCTCCTTCATAACCACCCTATCGATCCGTTTTCGTTTATCCCTTCGTAAATTTCCGAATCACATCCATCAATTCGTCAATCTTCTGTTCCCCACCATTGTGACTGGAGATTGCATCCGCGACACAGCCACGTGTATGTGACTCCAATAAAGCCAGTGCAACTTGATGTAAGGCATTCTTGATAGCCGAAATTTGTACTATAATGTCAACGCAGTATCGCTCTTCGTCCACCATGCGCTCAATTCCTCGAACCTGTCCTTCAATCCGCTTTAACCGCAGCATCAAATCACTTTTCATCGAGCCGTAGCTGTGCGAATGACCAGATTCGGTGTGCGTGGTATATAACTCGTCCATGGAAGCTCCTCCATTTTGGGTAATTGTTTTGGTCTCACTTGAAGTATACTATACCCCTGTTAGGTATGATATATCCAGACTGTGACAAAAATATTGTGGTGTTGTCTCAACCCGCCACAAAGCCCAATCTCCTAGACTAACCCCACCCCCGTTTTCTTTGGAGAATCCACCACAAGAACATCTCGATCCCTAGGGTTCCCAGTTGAAGGATCCAAATCGTACCGATACTCATCATTCCAAGTAGCATTACACCCATGGCGGCCCCCATAATGACGGACAAGATGGCCTCCATCATATCGAGCGAATGACGTGGACCAAAGATGAAGTAGAGGGTAAAGCTGATCGCAATAAGACTGACCAGGACACTGACCCACTTGTTGTTGGTGGTCGTTTCTACAAACATCGTGAAAAGAAAGGACAGTGCCATGCTATTACCCATGCACATCTTCATACGAATCGGATGGGGAATGCGCTCTGCTCTTTTACTCATTAAACGGTAACAAACCGAAAAACCGAGCAACGAACCAATGAGGCTGGTGATAAACAACAATCCAATCTACCCCTTTCCGGTATCAAACACTGAGCCACACGGTAGAGCATATGTGTGGCTTGGGCTATCTTGGACATAAGTCCTCGTACTTTTATGAACAGGTCATTGTTGTCATTTAGTGTTCTGCCGCAGAAGCATCATGGAGGTGCTCAGTTCACACCCATTTCTGAATTGTGGCAATTGGGACTGCCTTTTTTCGATCACGAACATGTATGCGGTTCGGCAAAGGTATTCTCTCCTTTTTCCCATCCACGCTCCAACCTCGCCCGTCTCCATAATTTCCACACAATCTTGAGTATGATGGAAGTGTACGACCTTTCCACAACTGTGACACGATTGTGAGTTGGATTTATGTGATTAAAACGCAGAAAAGGCAGATCCTCTTGGCTTCGGTCATCGGTGGGGGGCTTTTAGTCTTGATGTCCTGGATCACGGTACGCTATATCATCCACTCCAAAGTGGCAAAGGTGGGCGATAGCGCACCAAATATCCAAACGACCACCGTCTCCGGTCAGCCGTTTGCTCTGAATTCCTTGCGGGGAGAAACCGTTTTTCTCAATTTCTTTACACCATGGTGTCCTCCTTGCATTCAGGAAACACCCGACCTGATTTCATTCGCCAAGCAATATGGAAACAAGGTCCACGTGGTGCTCATTGATCGCGGAGACGGACCGCTGTTGGTCTCGAACTACGTGAAGCAGTACCATCTTCCAAAAAACATCACCGTGCTGCTCAATACTCAAGATGTTTGGTCACAGCCATATGGGGTCACTGGACAACCGGAGACATTCCTGATCCGCCCGAATGGCACCATTGCATACCACTTGATTGGTCCGCTCACGGAACCGCAAATGGTTCGACTGGCACAGTTAAGTGGAATGAAAAAGTAACAGATACAGATCGGAGTGATGACATGGGATCCCATCCCACTTTGTGGCTTGCGTTTGGAGCGGGCTTTCTATCCTTTATTTCACCGTGCGTGCTCCCACTGTATCCGTCGTACATTTCCTATATCTCTGGGGTCACGTTTGCGGGTGGCGAGAGTCAGACCCTGGGTCATCGCATGAAGGCGCTGGCACATACCTTTTTCTTCGTACTCGGATTTGCCATCATTTTCTTTGCACTGGGTATGTCCGCCACGTTGCTGGGTCAAGTCTTTATCGACTATCGCGATGTCATTCGCGTGGTGGGTGGCATCATCGTGATCGTGATGGGCTTGACCCTGACAGGACTCGTTAAACTCAAATGGCTGATGATGGAGCGCAAATGGGAGTACCGGGGTAAAAAAGCAGGATACATCACCTCTGTGCTCATTGGCATCAGTTTTGCGGCCGGGTGGACCCCTTGTATTGGTCCCATCCTGGCTAGCGTCCTGGTTTTGACAGCAACGCAGTCCACCTTCGGCGTAGCCTTGATTCTTGCCTACATTGTCGGCTTTGCCATTCCGTTTTTTATCCTTGCCTTTACGATGGGTTCCGTGCGAAAACTGGCGCGCTACGGAGCCATCTTATCCAAAATCGGTGGATACCTCATGATTTTTATGGGGTTCCTGCTTGCCACCAACATGATGTCCCAAATCACCGTCTGGTTAATCAAGTTATACGGTGGGTTCATCGGATTTTAAGATACTTACAGGGGGAATTGTTGTGAAGAAAATTCAGAAATGGTCGTTTCTCGGATTGGGAGTTTTGCTCCTGTTTGCGGCGGTTTTCTTCGTCACCTTGAAAAAGCCCTCTCAAGCGAGTGTAGCTGTCTCCCCAGAAGTAGGTTATCGCGTTCCGTCTTTCACCTTGACCACTTACCCCGGAAATGGCTCCGTTACCGTGGCTCCGGACGTTCAGAAACCGATGCTCATCAATTTCTGGGCTTCGTGGTGTCCCCCTTGTCAGGCCGAAGCTCCAGACTTGGAGAAAGCCTATAAAAAGTATGGACAACAGGTCGAATTTGTAGGGGTCAATTTAACGATGCAAGATTCTTTACCCGATGTCCAGAACTTTCTCAGTAAATATGGAGTCACGTATACGACCGCTTTGGACAAGGCGGGCACAGTTTCGGCCGAGTACAAAGTGGTGGCCATACCTACTTCCATCTTTGTCAACCGTTCCGGGGTCATCGTGGACCGCTATACGGGTGCGATTCCGCCTCAGTACCTGGATTCCGACCTGCAAAGGATTGAACAATAATGAACGTCGTTTTGATTGTCCAAGCCCTTGTACAGAGACTGCCGCCGGTATTCATCGCAGCTTTCGTCGGAGCCATCGTAACGCGCGTTTATCTGCAATTTCTGAAAGATCCATCCTTTCGGCGTTTCCTTTCGGATAAATTGTGGAGCAGCCTCATTCTGTTCGTGCTTGTTACGCGCTTCTCTGGACTGATTTTACATCCCAGCATCCTGGCCAGGCCCAACTTTTACACCTTGTTTGGCGCTTCTGCGGCTAGTGGGGTCGCTTTGGGCGTCCTCGCCGTAATCGTGTATCTTCTGTTCTCCTTGCGTAAAGTAAACCACTTGGATTGCTTCCAGAGGTCGATGTGGACCGCTCGCATGAGTCTAGTGATCAGTGTCGTGTTTTACCAGTACCAGTCCTTCCTGGACCTGCCGCCATTTTGGGCGGAAGATGTGTTCCGGTTGGCTCTGTCTTTACTGATTCTCGTCACGCTACACACGAAGCTGACCTTTCATTTCAGTCACCGTTTGTGGGGTGCACTGGCTGGGTTATGGCTCCTGACATCGTTGATGGTGCCCCACGTCAACCGAATCGGGCCTTTGGACCTAGGACAATGGACGGCCGTGCTTATCGTGCTCACTGCCATCGGGCAGGAGGCCTTGAAGGATTTTCGGCGACCCGCTCATAACCCTGCAGCTCAGACATCCCATCGATTGGACCGTGACAAGGAGTGAGAATGTATGAAAACCATGGTGTCATGGATACTTAGCCTGTCCCTTTTGGTGACAGGATGTGGAACGGTAGTCCCCCACAACTCCACGGGAGGCCCAACAACCGCGTCAAATTCAGCAAACGGAGCCTCAATTGGACAGTCCTCGCAACTTCCTACCGCGCCAGAGAGTCCACTCGTGGGTCATCCAGCTTCGAACTTTGACCTCAAAACATTGAATGAAAAGACAACCGTAGCCCTCCACGACCTATTAGGTAAGCAGCCCATCCTGATCAACGCATGGGCCTCTTGGTGCCCTCCTTGCCAACAGGAAACGCCAGACTTGGTCGCCATGTCCAAAAAATACGGAGGCGAAATTCAATTCGTGGGCGTGAACATGACCAGTGACCACGATAGTGTGACGGCCGCCATAGCGTTTGTCCATAAGTATGGTGTGACCTATCCAACCTTGCTCGATCTCAAAGGGAGTTTCTTTAAAGACTATCAAATCATCGGCTACCCCACCACGTTCATCCTAGAACCCAACGGAACGGTTCAGAACGTGCATGTGGGTTTATTGACGCGATCGCAAATGGCATCTCTGATTACAGAGGCCCTGAAAGCCAGCAAAATAACACCCAAAGCCTAAGTTGGCCGGTGTTATAGGACGAAATGAATGTGTGAAGTCCTCCGTTGCGAGTTGGAACAACGGGGGATTTCCAACACAGTATCACGTGACTTTTCCAACACCCCCATACTTTCCTCAAACAATCCACAAACTTTCTCCATACTTCGGATCTAAAGTAAGGACGTCACCAAGAAACGGAGGGATGCCCTGAAATATACCATGCCATAAGACCTGCCAGTTCTAACATACAAGGAGCCATTCCTGTAATGAATGAATTTCGGGTTTAAAAAAGAGCGCCTCCTGTATGCTGGGTTCCGAATGCAGGACATTCATTCCCTAATTGAGGAGGACGCTCAACGTGAAGTATAAGATGCAACAGAAGCAAAATCAACGAATTCAACAAATTACCCATGCTACCATCATTGTGGGAGCGGACATTGCAAAGCAAACGCATGTAGCGAGAGCCATTGATTTTCGTGGAATTGAGCTCGGTAAAGAGTGCGTGTTTAACAATGACGATAAGGGTCTGACGAAACTCGTAACGTGGATGACGGAGTTGCAACGGCTGCACGGCAAGACGGATGTCGTCTTTGGCGTTGAGCCGACCGGACACTACTGGTTTCCGTTAGGTGCCTTCATGCAAGACTTGGACGTTCGGTTCGTGCTTGTGAATCCACACCACGTCAACAAGAGCAAAGAGTTGGAGGATAACTCCCCGACGAAGAACGACTACAAGGACACTGGCTGGATTCTTGGCGGAAGTAGGCAACCTCAAGGAATATGACCATGGACAGCAAATCATCCGGCTTGCTGGACTCAATCTGAAAGAGAACAGTTCTGGCAAGAGGAAAGGGAAAACCGGTATCTCGAAACGTGGTCGTTCCAGACTCAGGGCATTACTCTTTCGAGCAATATTACCGATGGTAGCCAAGAATGCTGAATTCAAGGCATTGCACAATTATTACACCACACGAACGTGCAATCCCTTGAAGAAGAAACAGTCGCTCATTGCGCTTTGTGGCAAACTCATACGTGTTCTGCACACATTGGGGACAAAGCAAGTTTCGTACAACGCTGAGGATTTACTGGGACCGCTTCGGAAGTCCCAACTACAGATGGCAGCTTAACCGATTCAAACTCGTTCGCTCAATTTACTCGCTTAAACGACGATAACATCAAGACCAACAGAAGCACGGATAAGCCGTAGTAACCATTCCATAAGGGCAACGACCCAGTAAAGGAGCAAGAAACGGCATCCACCCCTTGAGAGGTAGTACGAAGGAATGTGAGGGCATAGACCCAGTGTGACATGGGAGGGCAAACCGCAAGGGAACGTGTGGACATCCAAAGGTGCGAACATATTTGTGTTCCATGTATTGGTAAAAACACACCAATCTCTGTTCCTGCAACGGAGTACCCGTTAGAAAATTGGCACATGTAGCATTCCGGCAATCCCTCTCAAATTGTCAAGGTGCGTAATCGTGAGAATGAGAGAGTAAATAGAAGAAAACATTAATTCTTAGTGGGAGGCTAATTATGATGAAAACGAAGCTTGGTAAACTCGGTATCGCCGCTGGCATAGGAACGGCTGTCATTGCAATCGGAGCGATGACTCTCCCCGCTTTCGCAGCTACAACTCCCAATTCAAACGGATCATGGTTGTCTAAGATGCAGTCCTTCATGTCCCAGACGTTTACGCCGCAGCAGCGTCAACAATTTATGAGTTCTCCGGCGATGCAGGAGCTACACAACTCTTCTGCCATGCAGCAGGCGATGCAGCAACACGATTTTGGTAAAATGGAATCTCTCATGAATTCTGACCAACAACTCAAGCAGCAAATTGGCGCACAAAATGTGGCCAAGATGAACCAAATGATGGGGCAACTTCAAGGGCTATATCAATCCGGAAAATAAATTCGTAATGGTTAAACAGGAATCCCCCCTCAGATCGTCAAACACGGCCACCGATGGTAGCCGTGTTTGAGTGCGGATACGTGGTTGATCGAACGCCAGATTGGAGTCAATCTCCCCTGAAATCCACCAAACCCAAATTCCCCCCACCACTCAGTACCCATTTAGTAACCATCCATGATGCTTGGCGTACCCACGTGAACAAGTGTGAGACGTTGATTGGTATCGGGACGCACCGCAATCTGTAGATTCATTTTCGAGTTGCCGGTCACCAGGTAGGTGTCAAGTTTCGGACAATATGCAGAGAGACTGACGAAACCGTCTGTTAGGACACCCTCAACAGGTCTGGACTTCACAGACCATAGTACATGGGATACGAGATCCTTCGTTTCAGCATCCGTCAACATCATTGAAAGTATTCCCTTCGTATGTACACTGAGTCGCCCCACAGAGTTTATTCCAGTCGCCACACCGTCGACCTCTGTCATGACCTGAGCCAAATCTATGGGTCTGTCCGCATCGTACCTGACTCGAATCACGAGGATGTGTGAATTTCCCATACCTTGTAGATTTCTACGCAGTAAGACAGAAACTCGTAGACCATCCGCACGCCTTCCAACAATCCTGGCAAACCCACCGTCCGCGTCACCCGCTACGAGTTCAACGTTGTCTGTGATTTTTAATTCAAAGGCCAATCTCTGCACGGCCAATACCGGCTGAAGGAAAGAGAGTGAGCGATCCGCATCCTCGTTGATCTCTCCATAATAATGAACCTGGAACCCAAAGCCCCTTGCCTGCATGGCGGACAAGCTCGTGTGGAGAATCGTTGCTTGTTGTCTCAACAACCGTTTGCGGCCTTGGGTCCTCAAGTACATGGGCACTTTCCTAAATAAGTACATCGGAGATGCTTGTTCTTGATGACCTATGGCAAAGCTGCGCATTTCACTTCCCCGCTTCCATCATCCCGTCGGATTCTCTCATTCGTTAATACAGCCTACGTCCTCTAGCATGGCCAACAAGTAGAACTTGCAAACCGTGTGTGGTGTGGGTTTTTGCTGATAGAGCGAAGTTTATCTTTCTTATGGACGGGAAAGACTTCTAGTAGACCTACTAGAAGGAGCGATTCAAGGTGAAGTTCAATCGGCTGGTCCTACTGCTCGTGGCGGTATTGTCCATTGTGGGCATCAAGAAGGCGTTCTTTCACTCTCCAATCACGGATCAAAGTCAGTCATTGTTCCACAATATTGCAACACCCCAAGAGGCTCCGATCCCCAAAGAAGGGCTACGACTGCGCGTGATTGCGAATAGTAATAACGCAAGCGACCAAAGGTTGAAGCTACAAGTACGCAATGCGATCGTCTCCAAAGTCGGCCAATTACTTGCGGGTACAAAGACACCGGCAGAAGCCAAGGCAATTCTCACTCGAGAAACCCCGGTGCTCCAGCAAGTGGCTATGGATGTGGTGCGCGAGCATGGCGTCAAGTATCCCGTACAAACAGAGTTGGCCAAAGTGGCGTTCCCCACCAAAGTCTATTTAAATCAAGTCTATCCTGCGGGTGATTACGAGGCATTACGAATTGTTCTGGGCGCTGGGAAGGGCGAGAACTGGTGGTGTGTCATCTATCCACCCCTGTGTTTCATCGACATTGCGGAGGGAGATGCCATTCCCAACACGAAAGGTTTTCCAGATACCCCACCGCTTGAGACCATCGATGTTTCCAACGCCAACGGAACAAGAACAAAAGTTCAAGTTCGAATGTTATCATTGGATATCGGAGAAGAAATTTGGCGCGCCATAAAAAATCTCGTTTAAGATAGCAAGTACGAAATTCTCCGTTTGCTTGACAAGGTCAGGGATTTGTCCAATACGGAGGGAATCACGGAACCGCTGGTGACTCCTTTCGAGGCCAGTAAACGGTAAAGGTACTCCCTTTGCTGACTTGACTTTCCACCTCCACCGTTGCTCCCGACAGACTGGCTAATCGTTTCACGATGGCCAAACCTAATCCCGAGCCTCCCGTTCTACGGTTTCTCGATTTATCGACTCGATAAAATCTCTCAAAAATGTTGTCCAGTTCCGCTTTCGGAATTCCGATTCCCGTATCCTGAATTCGAACAAATGGACCTCGTGAGTTTTCTCCCGTCCTCACCTCAATCGTGCCTCCTGCCGGGGTATACTTGACCGCATTGTCGAGAAGGTTCCATAAAATTTGATACACATCGTCGGGATTCGCATCGATCCAAAGCGGATGCCCCGCTGTAATCACCTGTAGTGTCAACTCCGCGGCCACACAGCGAGGTTCGAAAAAATGGGTAAGGCTCGCCGTCATGTCATTGACTTCAATTGTTGTTGCCGCCTTCGCCGCCAACATGTCCGCTCTGTACAGGGTTTCCACCCCAGAGACCAGGGATTCAAATCGTTCGACTTCTTCCAAACAACTGCGCAATCGCTCGCGACTGGGTTCCCATACCCCATCCAAGAACGCTTCAATGTGAGACTTTAATGTTGTAAGCGGGGTTCTCAATTCGTGCGCGATATCTTGCGTGAGATGTTTACGCAGCTTTTCCTGGTGGCTGAGTTGTTGCGCGAGGTAATTCATCGTCTTGGCCAGTAAGGATAACTCATCCCGTCCATGAGCGGGAACCGTCAATTGCCACTGACCATGTGCAATTTGCGTCGCCAGTTCCTGCATCTGCAGGATTCTCTTCGTAAATAATTTGGACAAGATCGCAGCAATCAACATGGTGATGGCAACAAAACTGGTCAATGTCCAAATCAGACTCTGCTTCAGTGCCTGGTCAAAATGGAATTGGATGGACTGGGACATCACCGGCGATAGGCTATTGACCGGTTGGCAGACCAGCAAACCGAAATGCCGGGAGACCTCGATTTGCAAAATAAGGGTTAAAAGCACCAACAAGCTAATACTGAAGAGAGAAAAGGCTAATAACAATTTCCCGCGAATTTTCATTCCTCATCACCTTCAAATCGATACCCGACCCCATAGACGGTCTGAATATACACGGGGCGACGAGCATCATCCTCAATCTTGGCTCGAAGGTTCTTAATATGTCCATCAATGACCCGACTGTCCCCTCGAAAATCCAGACCAAACGCCTTGTGAATCAGTTCCTCGCGACTAAAGACACGCTTCGGATGTCGAGTAAAAACCATCAAGAGTTTGTACTCCGTAACCGTCAGTTCAACTTTTTGTCCATTCTTAAGAACCATCTGCCTTGGCGTATCCACCACCAAATCGCCGTGGCGGTACACGAGCCGCTCGGCCAGCGGTTCACTCTCCTGGGTGCGGCGCAGAATCACTCCGACGCGCGCAACCACTTCCTTTGCGCTAAAGGGCTTGGTCACATAATCGTCGGCACCAATTCGCAAGCCGCGAAGGCGGTCTTCTTCGGCGTGTTTCGCCGTGAGCATTAAGACCGGAACGGAGGACTTGGCCCGAATTTCTAGACAGACTTCCTCTCCAGACAAGTCCGGCAACATGAGGTCCAAAATGATCAGAGACAGCCCACCTTGCTCTACGGCATGTAAGACTTCGTGACCCGTATGGGCAGTCGCAACTTGGTATCCTTCTTTCTCCAAATACCCTGACAAAACTTCGACAATTTTGGGTTCATCGTCGGCGACCAAAACGGTATAGGATTTCTTCATAATTCCCCCACATTTTCTTGGTACAATGCCCCCACACGATTCGTGGGGTTGTCGTATTTTCATTGACTGTACCATACCCCACTCCATACGTGATACAGATGAGGGAGAGTGAAACCTTGAAGTTGACCACGAAAACCTATGCTTACATGGGCGTAACTCTGGTCACAGCGGCCGGATTCGGCCTGTTTTGGTGGACGCACAACCCGGCTCGTGTTTCAACGCCTTTAACACAGACTTCCGGAACCAACGGTGCCTTAAAGCCCGTCAGCACGTTGGTGGCGCATCCTGCACCGGATACCCCAGTCGTGCGATACACCCTTGTCGCACAGGCCAAGACACTCCATCTGGGGCAAGGAAAAACCGTCCAAGCCATGACCTTCAATGGCAGCGCGCCTGGGCCGACACTTACCGTACAGCAAGGAAATGTCGTGGAGGTCACCGTGAAGAATAAATTGAGTGTCCCTATTACGGTGCATTGGCATGGGATTGATGTCCCCGGAGCGGAAGATGGAGTCCCTGGACTGACGCAAAAGCCCATCTCACCAGGGGAAACCTTTGTCTATCGCTTCATCGCCAACGACGCTGGAACCTACTGGTATCACTCTCATGTCAACAGTGTTCAGGAAATCGGAGCCGGATTGTTTGGGGGGATCGTGGTCAAACCAAATCAGCCCGCCAACCCTCTGCCAACCCGTGACTATACGGTCTTGCTCCATGAATGGTCCACCTCATCCTCCGAACAAGAGAACGGGATGAGTGGCATGAGTGGCATGAGTGGCATGAATGGGATGAATATGGGGAACATGAACATGTCCAAACCTTCCCTAAGAACCACAGGCTTTCAG
Source organism: Alicyclobacillus curvatus (assembly GCA_017298655.1). Classification (GTDB taxonomy): domain Bacteria; phylum Bacillota; class Bacilli; order Alicyclobacillales; family Alicyclobacillaceae; genus Alicyclobacillus_B; species Alicyclobacillus_B curvatus. The sequence continues at coordinate 847,490 of CP071184.1, read as the reverse complement.
GTGACCAGGATGGATCGGGAAGCACTAAGTGAGATGACGAGCGCCTACGACGCGTTTACGGTCAACCAGACTACGAATGCAACCAGTCTATTCAAGGCAAATCCGGGAGACGTGGTACGCCTTCGGTTGGTGAATGCTGGGAATATGACCCACTTGATGACTCTGGTCGACACATCGTTTAAAGTCGTGGCCTTGGATGGACACGATCTGTCTCACCCAACGTGGATTCAAAATCAGTTGCTTCCCATCGGTGCCGCGCAGCGTTATGATGTTGAATTCAAGATGCCAGCCAGTGGCCAAGTCCAGCTCGTGAGCGCAGACCCTTCGGCCACCGAACGGATGGAACTACAAGCCACCATCGGGCAGTCGAGCCATTCTTCTCCCATGGACACGGCTATGAACTTGCAGAACGAACCTTGGTTTGATTTCACAAATTACGGCAGTCCAAATCCAGACAAGAATTCGACCTTCACACTCGGACAACACTATGACAAGACCTTTGCGATGAACCTTGGGGTGGGTATGAACCAAAGCGGGATGGTCTACACCATCAATGGAAAGGCATTCCCGAACACGTCCCCGTTTGTCGTCCAAAACGGCGATACGGTGAAGGTGCACATTGAAAACGACACCAACTACATTCATCCGATGCACTTACACGGAACCAGTTTTCAAGTTTTAAGTCGGGACGGCGTACCTCTCAAGGGGAGTCCGGTCTACCTCGATACTGTCGAAGTGTTACCTGGGGAATCCTACGATATTGCATTTAAGGCCACGAATCCGGGATTGTGGATGTTCCACTGTCATGACCTGCACCATGCTGCAGCAGGCATGGACACCCTTCTCCAATACTCAGGAATTACGGATCCCTATAATGTTAAGGATATGTCCGAATAACCGTGAAAAAGGGGGAATCCTCCCCCCTTTCACACCTTATGCGGTTGTCGGCTTGCGAATGTGCGGACTGTGTTTGGTGCGATACTGGTCGTCTAGAACCGACCGCATCCGCTGATACTCTTCCACGGTGATGTCCCCTCGTGCCAACCGCTCATTAAGCACGTCAATCGGAGAACTTTTCCGTTCCTCGACGGGCACAGGAAAGGGAATGCCCATCGGCAAGTGATGCCCAAAGTGACCCCGGCTATGTCCACCACACATATTCCTCACCCCCTTTTCCGGCCTCAGGAGGCCGATTCATTGGATTCAGATTGTATTTCCTGTTTCAGTTTTGCCATGGCATCCTCGACTTCCGACTTCAATTCCGCTTTTTTGAGTTGATCCATTTCATACGACAGCGAGGACGTCATTGCGGTGTAGGATGCTTGAGCCTCGGCTTCTCGGCGTTCCACCTTAGTTTCCATCCGATCGAACTTCGACAGCGGATCGTCCTTGTTAAGTCCGGTAACGGCGTCTGCCGCTTCCTTTTGTGCCACAGCACGGCGATTTCGACGAACTAAATCATCCCGACGTTCCTTCGCCTCGGCCAGCTTCTGCTCCAAGAGTTGGTATTGTTCCTTCATCTGCGCAGAGGTCTGTTCGGCATCCACCCGTTCAGATTGTAATTGTTCCAAACGCTTTGTTTCCTTCTGCTCGGATTCGAGCGCTTTCTGTGCTAGGTCCTCGCGATTTTGCTGCAGAGCCAATTTCGCTTTGCTATGCCAATTTGCAATGGCCGCCTCACAAGTCCGTATACGATCCGTGACGAGAATTCGCTCGGCTTCAAAGCGGTTCACTTCGACAGAAAACTGCCGGAGGTTCTCAGTGGCATCGTCAATGTACAAATTCAGACTCTTTTCTGGGTCCTCGGCCTTGCTGATGAGGTCATTGAGGTTCGCTCGGACGAGGTCCTTGAGACGCGATACCAGGGACATGTGACTCCTTCCTTTCGGGTGAAAGAGGTAGGTTGGGATTCAACCTTCACGAACACTGTAAACGAAATATGTGTAGAAATTGTGTAAAACCAGGCCGCCGGTTAATCTTCACAATAATGTCGGGAATCCGCCCGACCAAACGCAGATTCGGTAATAAACCGTCCCGGCGCGCCGTCTTCCCCGTAATCCCAGACGAAGACATGTCCAGTAGGAATGGAGCGACCAATGACCTCGACGGGACCACGGGTAACCTTGTACACGGGCTGAAAGGGGCAACAGTACCAGTAGCCGTCTTCTTCAATCTGACCTGTCGCCGCGAGTTCCTCGACCGTATTCTCATACTCCCGTTCGACGTCGGTGATTGTATGTTTGACCCATAATTCGGCCAAATCCACTTGAGCCTGCGCATACTCCCCGGAATGGCGGATCTCTCGAAGTGCAGTGCGCGAAGTCACCTTGAACAAATCGCGCGAATCGAGCTTACTTTGCTTTGTTCCTCCACCTTGACGGGATTGGTTCAGTAAAGGCGGGTCTTCCAAGCCCTGAGTAATCAGGAAATAGGCGGCCAAGGCCGATCCATACTGTTCTTCCGCTTCCTCATGACTTTGAGGCGACACGCGTTGTCCACCGATAATCGAACCCACAATGGCGTCGCCCGATTGTCGGCGCGTCCGAGCCTCTTCATACAAAAGGATCACCTCTTTATACGGATCCGCCTTCGTACGGGCAACCACCATCTTGTCTTTCACGAGCGTTTCCATCTCATCTGCGGCTCGTCGCATCCCCGCCAAATGCTCGATGGGGCATGCTCCGCGTGTCTCTTCCCGAGTCCCGAGCAGAATCGGCACCTTGATTTTGGCACTCCCCGCAAAAGACGCCTCTTGCCGGGCCGCGATCAAAAGATCCGGGATCCGTCCGTACCAACCCTCCGCTTGCTCATGTGTCACGATTGGGACGGGTTTCGACGGATGCTGGTCACTTGGAAATGCATCCCGCAATAAGGCGTCGCTCATCACTTGTAGGCTTTTGGCCGCGCGTAGCAAGACCCGTGCGCGAACGTTCGAGGTCTCGGCAAGTTCCACTTCGACTTCAAACACCTGTTCGCCCAGTCTTTTATACCCGGCTAAATGTTCAGGGGTGCACATTCGTTGGCCGGAGAAAACTTCCCGAAATCGATCAAACAGAGCCATCTTTTTCACCTCCTTTAGACACTGGGGAGAGAGCCCTTTGGCTGTATTATAGCGCACGACAAGCAACACGAGTGGACGATGCCTCGGGCCATTTTTCATCACTTACAAACTTGGCCTTAAGTAAACCGAATACCTATTTTCAACTTACACTGTAGATATGGAGAAAGTTTGTGCAACACGAAATTTGTCTTCATATCTTTGAACTTACAAACCTTTCGTTTTCGATGGGTTAAAATAACCTTCATGAGTAGCAAACTCCCTAGCTTCTATGCGGGAGCGGACTCGTAATTTTCTTCGGATGTTACGAATGTGAAAATTCACCGTGGAATGGCGAATACCAAGAATCTGTGCAATCTCCAGATTGGATGAATTTCGTGCCAACAACCTTAAGACCTCCACCTCACGAGGGGTCAGGCGAATGGATGTGACAGGAACCTTCGACTTCCATCTGCCTTGTTTTGCAATCCAGTCCACAATCACACGGTCAGAAAACACGAACTCGCGGGACACGAGCGGCTCGAGTCCATGTTCCAGCATTTTTGCGACTTCACTCTGATGAAGGTACCCCGATGCGCCAAGGCGAACCGATGGCTCCAGGTATTTATCTGATGCCGAGACGATAAAAATCCGGGTATCTGGATGGACAGTCCGGAGTCTGAGGAGCATCCCCACCCCTCTTACCTCCGGAGCGTCCATGTTGAGCATCACAATATTCGGTTGATACATATTCAGCGTTCGCAGGACGTCGGCGGCGCTTCCCGAGATGTAAAATACCTCAGCTCTGTGCCTCCGGACAAAAACATTCGGAGATTTCGCGAAACCCACCATAAATATCATACAAGAATTTGATGCAGTTGATATATCGAGCATGGGCAAACCCTCCTTGAGTCGGTTCACCAGAATGCCGGGCATCGTCGTGGCAAGAACCATGATTCCTCCCCAAGAAGTGGCATGCGTGAACGCGTACATTTACCAAGTGGATACGAAGGTAAAGATCCATGACCCGAGACCGGTGGCCATGGAGGTCAACCACAACCACCGATAATCCGGCAATCGAAAAAGTGCCTGAAACCTTGTTGCGTATGTCTTCATGGAGTTTCCCCGCTCTACGACTTTCAAGCCGAAAATCACATCGATCGCGTTCGAAACCGTCGGTGATGCGCAAATCTAGAGAGCCTTCCTATGATTTCTAGCCCCTCCTATAAACTGTCCCTTATTTTTCGATACTCTTCTTCGGTGATCTCCCCTCGTGCATATCGTTCAGCCGCGATTTCCTTGGCTGTACGAGAAGAATGATCGGAATTGTCTCTATGGGTCATCGAACGAACTAAATACACCACTAAATAAACGACCCCAATTAAGATCAGAATTTGAAAAACCCACCCTAGAATCCCCATGCCATAGCCACCGCCGTAACCGAAACCGCCAAAACCCATCATCTGACACTCCTCCTTGTCATGTACCACCTTAAATACCATCGTGAACTTCCTTTACGGACGCTTCGAGATCGAAGACCCACAGTATGGACACGTATGCCACGTAGAATGAATACGATGATGACAGTGTTCGCATTTTTTCCCTTGAGATTTCACGACTGTCACAAAAATCACTATGATGCCAACGACCAATGCACCGATAAAAACAGTAAATGTCAGCATCCCAAGGACCATCGCGAAATTCATGCCCGTTGCCATTCCCATCATGGGGCCTTGATTCATGCCTGTGGCGGCCAGATACAAGAGCAACGCTCCGACGACGACACTCACCGTAGCGACAATCCATCCCGGTATTTTCATTTAGATCCCCTCTTTCGTGCCCGAAGCTACGTGAGTTCCATCCATCGTGTCCTCGCCGGAACGGTCACCTATGCGACTCGTTGCGCGATCATCAAATCGCCATTTGCGAGCGTGCCGCCGACCTTTCCTCCAAGTTTTCGATGACCTCGAGAATCGCCAATGTATCTACCCCAAATTGCTGCAGTTTAACAGCTACCCGTTCATACTTGACGTTCCCACTTATTTCACACTGCAGTCGGTCACTCAACTCAGCTTGAGTATCTTTGACTTCAGATTGTGCCATTTATCGAACCTTCCTTCTTGCAGGATCAGAACTACCCCAATTGAGGTTAGCCGATAATAATTTTGCCGTACATCCCATTCGCTGCATGCCCTGGGTATTCACATATATAGTTGAATGTTCCCGCTTGACTGGCGGTGAAAGTTGTCGTAGCTAATGGATACGCATCCTTGCTTGCAGCGGGAATCGGGTGGATGAACGTTCCAGGATAGATACCGCCCTGCATCATAGACATGACCCCGTACGGCGGTTGAGCCGACGTCACTTCAATTCCGTGCGGCATACCCGTATCCTCGTTCACCAATTCCAATGTGACATGTGCGCCCTTCTGAACACGCAGGGTGGGATTCACCAACCCGCCAATCACAAACTTTTCGTCCGGTCCCGAACTGTTGTTGTCCATGGCTCCACCAAAGGCCACAATTTTGACCGTCTGTCCGGAGTAGGTAATTGTATTGTTGGTTTTGTCAATGGTCGCGTTTTTGAGCGACGATTGCATCTCCTGATTCGCGTCGGATGGATTGACGGTCTTCACCTGACCAAAGAACTGACTCATCATCGATCCCATCGCACTGGTCCAGTTGCCTTGACTACCGCCGGTTCCTCCAAACGCCTGACCCATCATACCCGACCAACCACTTTGGGACGGGTTCCCAGAACTCACTGAACTTCCACCCGGTGCAAATCCCGCACCCATCATACCGGCAAACTCGTTATTGCCCCAAGAAGTCGTCGAGGTTGACGTGGATACAGTGTTTGAAGTAGGGGTCGTATTCGCATTGCTTTGAGCAAAGGCTTGGGATACGGTCAGCCCCCCCACACCCAAGCCAATGAGTAAAGTGGGAATGAGAATTGTACGCTTTTTCATGGAAATCCCTCCGTTTCTTTGGTACGTCCTTACCATAGACCCGGAGTGTGAAGAAAGTGTGTGGATTGTTTGCGGAAATCGCGAGGTTGGTACTTTTTCACAAATGATTGTGCGCCATTACATGCATGGGAATTGTGACGCCTAGTTTGTTGGAGTTGTTGTCAACCATGCAGAATAAATCCACAGCAAATCCACAGAAAATTCCCAAGCTCCATGGTCGTTTACGAACTCATTCTATGGCTACTCTGTGACTTTGACGTGTTAATCTTAGAAATTGCCAATGGAAGACTGGCCGTAAAAAGGCATCTTAACCACAACGGAAAGACAGTGGAATTGCGTTATGTAGTATCAGCAAGCAAGCCGTCACATCTGTCTTTCGGGCAGTTTATCTTTCGGATAAACGATCCATCCGCGGCCCCCGATAAGAGACAATAAAAATCCCGTCAATATAGTCCAATGAGACCAACGACAGTTTGGGTCTACAGTAACGTTTCGCGCATGAAACGTACAACAGTTTAACGTATCGCTCGTGTACATTCATAATTGATTTGCATTACATTTATGAACAATATGTATTTCCAACATCATAATTCTTGACGCATACTCATTCGTAGAATGACTTTTTTCTTCCTGAGACTCTAACTTCACTGGAGGCGGTATCGATGAAAATCCTCTTTGTTTTGAATGATCCTCCATATGGTACGGAACGCTCCTACAACGGGTTTCGCCATGCGAATGCTGTGGCAAAAATTGAAGGAATCGAAGTACGAATCTTTTTGATGGCCGACGGCGTGAGTTGTGCAAAACGCGGACAAAAGACACCGGACGGCTACTATAACCTCGAAAAAATGTTAACAGTGGCCGGCCGCCGTGGTGCATCGATTGGGGCATGCGGAACCTGTTTGGATGCACGCGGACTCACGGGTGAAGATTTGCATGATGCTGTCCACCGATCATCGATGGAGGAACTTTCGGAATGGACCGTCTGGGCCGATAAACTCGTCGTTTACTAAGCCGCATACGTAGAAAATCCCTTAGGGGGGAACAGAACAATCCTGTAGGAGGAATTCTTCGTGAAGAACACGGTCGTCGTCCTTGGAGGTGGGGTTGGTGGGGTGATCACGGCCAATCTGCTACGAAAAAACCTGCCCGACCCATATCGAATCACGCTCATCGATCGCGAGGAACACCACGTATTCGCTCCCTCGCTGCTTTGGTTGGTCACGGGAGAGCGTCAGGGCGGAAACATCTCTCGGCCTCTGAAGTTTTTGAAAGAAAAAGGCATTGAGTTCATTCAAGGAGAAATTGAGCAAGTCGATGCTCAAAGCCATACCGTATCGTAGATGGAGAGAGCATCACGGGCGATTACCTGGTCCTATCGCTCGGTGCCGCGCTCGTGCCCGAGGAAATTCCTGGTCTGAAACAAGCAGGATACAGTTTTTATGACTTAGCACAAGCCGAGCGTCTTCGCCAAAAACTTGCCGAGTTTCAAGGCGGGCACATCGTATTGCTTACCGCTTCACCACTTTACAAATGTCCAGCTGCCCCCTACGAAATGGCCATGCTCCTGGATGCCTACTTTCAAAAGCGGGGCCTTCGTTCACGAGTGCGAATGAGTTCCTATGCTGCAGAACCCGCACCCATGGCCGTGGCCGGAGTGAATGTATCCGAGTCTGTCGTGCAACTCCTTCGGCAACGGGGAATTGCGTATCAACCACAACATCAAATTGTCCGCGTGGACCCCAACAGACAGACGATTGATTTTGCAAACGGTGTTCAAGATTCCTATGATTTATTGATTCATGTGCCCACCCACAAGCCGCCCAAGGTCATACAAGAGTCCGGACTGATTGGGGAGAATGGATGGGTTTCTGTAAATCGGCATTCCTTAGAAACCAAGATTCCGAACGTGTACGCGATTGGCGATGTTACAGGAATCCTGCTTGAAATGGGAAAACCTACCCAAAGCCGGTGTCTTTGCCCATGGACAAGCCAAAGTCGTAGCAAACAACATCATTTTACAAATCACCGGAAAGGGACGCACGGCGGAGTTTGATGGTCATGGGGAGTGCTTTATCGAAATTGGGAACCACAAAGCGGGATTTGCACGCGGCAATTTCTATGCAAGTCCTGCTCCGGCGGTGAAAGTGTATTCCCCCGGAACACGATGGCATCTTGGCAAATTGTTTTTCGAAAAGAATTGGTTTCGGACCTGGTTTTGAAACGTTCCCATTCAATCATCACCGCATACGATCGTAAAAGTGGGGACGCGCAGGATCCCCACTTTTAGAGCCGTCAGTGTTTAGCAACTTTAGTCACGAATTCTAGCAGGATTCAAGTTTCGTAATGATTCGTTTGTTCCGTGCACCTTCTTAGGACTTTTGAAAGATGAATCCGTAGTGAAACGGTTTTAGGTCCACCTTCCCTTGTAGGGTAAATCCGCTTTTTTGCGCCCAATACAGAATGGATTCCGGTTTCGGTCGTATCTCCATGGACGGCCCTCTGGGTGTATCTTCGTATTTCCAGTGGATTACTCCAAGCTTCCCCTTCCCCTCCAACAGACGATGCGCGAACGCCAGAAGTTCCATCGGTTCCTCGCAATGTAAAATGTTGAACAAGGCGACATAATCGACCGTCCCTTGATACGCTGGTAGGCTGGATACCGTGTTCACATCGGAAACCTCTCCCTCCATCAACTCAAGGTTGGTCAGATTGAACTCAGAGGCTTTCTCCTTGCATCGTTCAATCATTTCGTCATCAATATCGATACCCACAGCGGTGCCACGAATGATTTGAGCCGCAGGAATGAGAAAGGTTCCATATCCGCATCCGACATCCACGAATGTCCTTATACTCGGAGTGACACCCATTTTTCGCAGCCAGGATGCGGGTTGAAAAAATGTGTTCCACAACTTTTCCTCTGGCATTCCCGATTCCCTATATTTCATCTTGGCTACCCCTTCCGCCGTTTTCACGCATACGAGTTTAGATTCGAAAGCTTCAAATCGAAGATGTTTTTTCTTAAAAACGTCTTGAAGGCTAGCCCCGCTGGTGAGAGCTGTCGATCCTTGTTTGAGGCGATATAAAACGACCGAGGAATGAGGAACGGTGTGGAGTCCACGACTTGAAACAGACTACACTGCCACTGCGTACGAATAGCATATTTCGATAAAAATGCGACACCGAGTCCCCCCAGGATAGCCTGTTTGATCGCTTCGGTGGTATCAAACTCGACAATGTGTGATGCAATCCAGCCGAGTTGCTCAAAATGCTGGAGCGTTGTAGCCCGAGTATGGGACCCTTCACGCCGCAGCAACATAGGGTATCGACGGATCGATTCAAAAGACAGGTCTTGTTCCCGAGTCAAGGGATGGTTCCTGCTCATCACGAGAACCAGTTCATCCTGCAGAAACGGTTCTACATAAAGAACCTTGGATTCTACAGGTCCGGCAAGAATAGCGAGGTCCACATTCCCTTCTTCCACCTGCCGCAGGACCTCTTGCGTGGCCGCAATACCCACCTGGACCTGAAGTCCGGGATGGATTTGAGTGAACTCTAAAATGGCACTCGGCAACACATAGTCCCCAACGGTCGAACTACAGCCTACGTGCAGCGAACCCGAATCCAGACTTTTCAGCGTATCCATCGCGGCCTGCGTACTCTCCACCAGTTCGAGGATTTGTTCGCACCGTTTGTACAAGACGTATCCTGCGTCGGTCAAGGATATGCTTCGACCGATTCGATGGAAAAGTGGTAACCCTATAGTCCTTTCCAGTGCTTCAATCTGTCGTGAAACGGCCGGTTGGCTCATGTTTAAGTCTTCGGCCGCACGCGTAAAATTGAGTCTTCGGGCGACATGAGCGAACGTGTTCAGTTGGTGGAAGTCCACGATAGACCCCATCCTTCCGCGTAACCATAACCAATGAGATTGTTGTATACTGGTTTCATGCAATTTGATTATACCAGAGGAACAAAAATCCTGCTCTTTCGAGACGGAGGTGACCGGATGAATCTTCTGCCTCCCATTCAATTGACGGCGTTTTCTCCAGGCGCGGGCTGAGCGTGCAAAGTCGGCCCAACCGACTTGGCGCAGGTCCTGCGCTCTTTTTCGGATATCCGTCCCGTAAACTCAAGCCAAGAAGTCTTAGTGGGCTGCGGGGATGATGCGAGCGTCGTTCGTATCTCGGATGACGTCGCTGTGGTTCAGACGGTGGATTACATTAGTCCTGTGGTGAACGATCCTTACGAATTCGGACGGATCGCTGCAGCAAACGCACTGAGTGACATCTATGCCATGGGAGCGACCCCATCGTTTGCGCTCAACATTGTCGGTTTTCCGATCAACACGTTACCCATGGGTTACCTCAAGGAAATTTTACGCGGTGGCTCCGACATGATGGCACAAGCCGGAGTTCCCATTGTGGGCGGTCATACGTATGACGATCACGCTCCAAAGTATGGATTAACGGTGACTGGATTTGTGCATCCGGGTCGTTATCTCACCAAACGCTCCGTACAAGACGGCGACGTCCTGGTTTTGACCAAGCCCCTCGGGGTCGGCGTGATCACAACGGCCATCGACAAAGGACTGGCATCGCCTCAAAGTGTACAGCGGGCGATTGAAGTGATGACGACCTTAAACGATAAAGCATCCAAGGCCATGATCGACGTCGGAGTGCATTCTTGTACAGATGTTACGGGCTTTGGTCTTCTGGGACACCTGTACGAAATGGTGGAAAATGGGGGGCTGTGTGCGGAAGTTTACTCTCATAGTATCCCCGTAATGGAGGAGGCTTGGGACCTGATCACGGAGAAGACGTTGTCCAACGGAACCAAAAATAACTATCACATGCTGAAGGAGCATGTGACATGGGACAACACTTTACACGAGGCCGAACGCTTTATGTTGTGTGATGCACAAACCTCAGGTGGGCTTCTCATGGCGGTATCAGAAGAAAAAAAGGAGCGACTTTTGCACCGGTTAACTCAAGTTGGATGTGTCGCCGCTGAAATTGGCACGATTCGTCCACGATTGGCGGATGAATCCCATCTGATCGTCCATCGTTAAATTTTCTTGCGTGCGGTGGCATGCATGGTATCCAATCGCTGACTTGTATTTCGATGTGAAATAACAAAAATGCATCCAATCCATGACAAACATGCATTTTACACATGAATATTCTCATAGCATAATCGTTCATGGAGACGTCATTTTTGCAAAGGGAGTGTGAACGGTGTTTCATTACACGGTCAAAACGAAAAAGAGCCTCGACGAGGCCATCGAATCTCTAGCCGAAAGGTTGAAAGTCCATAACTTTGGCATCCTGTGGGACTTGGATATTCCTTTGACCTTGCAGGGGAAGGGCGTGGATTTCTCGCAACCCTACCGGGTTCTCGAAGTCTGCAATCCCTCCAAAGCCAAGGAGGTTCTTGGACTAAATCGTTTGGTGGGGTACTTCTTACCTTGCAAAATCGTCGTTTATGAGGAAGACGGAACCGTGAAGATGGGCTTTCCAAGACCCACAATGATGATGGAAGTCATCCAAGATCCGTCCCTGAAGGCGGTTGCGGAGGAAGTCGAGCAGACATTAATGGCAGCGGTCAATGAGGCAATCTAACGTCCTGTGTCGGAAGGTTCTCCAATCGACAACCCATTTTATGAACATATTCTGCATATCTCATCTCAGGCCGAGGTTTCTCATTCTCGGCCGATTTTTTCCGTTTTCGCCACGCTCAGGACCTAACCATTTACCTCTGACTCCACCGCACGGTTGGTCATGAGAGCTTGCGGACAAAATAAACCCGAATGAGGGGGAATCTTTACGATGAAGGAGAACCATTCCGACAAAGGCGGATCCAACCGATTGGAAAGGAACATCAAGCCAACGACAGAGGACGCATCCACGGTCATGAGGTATCGGGTCACAGCGGAAGTCGGTAAGAACTGTGCCACCCAAACGGAAGGGCATCGGCTCTTTTGGTTGATTTGGCACGACCTAGCGGCAGGGTCTTTGGTTCAACTTGATTTTGCGGGCGTTACCTGCTTCACCCCTCCTTTTTTTGATGCCTTATGCGGAGAACTGTTGAAGCACTTTCGTTTAGCCTTTCTAAATCAACGGATCCAGGTACAAAATCTCCCTCAAACAGGACGGGACATCCTTCTATCTGCACTTCGCCGCGCACAAAAGGAAATCACAACCCGCCAGCCTGAGTCGACCAACGGGAGTGGACAAAACTTAAGCTCGACGCAACGTTTCCCGCATTAAAAAGGTTACGAGGAGTCCTGACAACATCACCAGCATGGCCAAGACGCCAAAAACTTGACGTAATCCGAAAAAATCCGCCCCAAATCCAAGCAAAATGCCACCAATGGCGTATCCACCGTCTCTCCACATGCGATACACGCCAAGGGCAGAACTTCTCCAACCAGGATGAGCAGCATCCCCCACCGCGGATAAGAGAACTGGATAAATGAACGCGGTTCCCATCCCCATGAAAAACGCAGAAAGGATCCAGAACCCAAGAGAATGAGTGAACAAGATAAGCGCGACGCCTAAGCCATTTACCCATTGGCCGAGGGCAATCGGTAACTTACGACCAACTCTGTCGCTCCATGCACCCGATACAAGCTGTAACACTCCCCACGTGGTGGCGTAGATACTCCCAACGAATCCGATGGTCGCGATGGAGAAATGTTCCTCGGCCATCAGAATCGGAACCAGACCCCATACCGCCGTATCACTCAACTTGTTGATCAGTCCCGCTTGGCTGCAGCTAAAGAGCGTTCGATCGCGAAAGCTTACCTTGGCCACGACCTGTTTTAGGGTCAACTTCTCCTCAAGAAATGCGTTCTGACTGGAGGCCTTGGACAACGAGGCTTCCAGTTTCGCATACGGAAGCGTCTCTCGAATCAGGAACCATGCCATCAGAAATCCGAGAACCGCGACCGCTTCTCCGAAGAGAAACGGAACCGGGCGAGGTCCAAACCGGCTCGCCAAATAACCTGTGAAAGCACTGGTCAAGGCCACACCAATGTACCCAGAAAACTCGTTGATCCCAAGAGCTAATCCACGTTTTTGAGGTCCCACCAGGTCCACCTTACTACTGACCGTCATCGACCAAGCAAACCCTTGATTGGCCCCGAGTAGAAGATTCGCAACAACAATCCAAGCCCAGTTCGGCGCGAAGATGACCAGAAGTGGAACCGGAATTCCCAGCAACCACCCCAGGAGTAAAACCGGTTTCCTACCCCAATGATCGGCTAATTTTCCAGCCACCAGATTTAAAACCCCTTTGACCATGCCAAACGAAACAATAAAAGAGAGTAACAACGACAGCGAGGCAAGATGAAAGGTCTGTTTTCCCAACATGGGGAGTACCGTTCTTTCCAAGCCCACCATCGTTCCGACAAACGCATTGTTCACGGCCAACAAGACAAATTGACCCAAATTGGGTTTTAGACCCAAGACCAACTGCCTTTGCTTCATGCTGTCTCACCTTCCTCAAAAATACAGTGGGGAACGGACGCCGTCCCCCCAAGCCTGAATCTCTTCATTCCACCGCAGGTTTTTGATGAATGATTCCGAGGTTGTACGCTCGGATCAAATCGAAGTTCATCGGTTTGTTGGGTAGGTCTTCAAGCATGAACCGGACAAACTCCTCTTTTGTTCTTGGTTGCAGGGCGTGGTTAAAGCGACGTTCAAATCCAATGGTGGAAACGACCTTTCCACTTAAGGCGCGCCCTCAGGTGGATCCAGAAAAAGCGCCGGGATAAACCTCCAGGTAATCCGGCAAAGCCAGCATCCGATTGAAGATGCTATGATAGAGATAGTTCGCCCCATCTTCCACCACTAAATCCGGACGTCCAATATCTCCAATCATGAGCGTGTGTCCCGTGAGGACAAACCAGGGATCGGGTCCTCGGCGATGATCGGTAACCAGCAAGCTCATGTGTTCTGGAGTATGACCTGGGGTATGCATCACCTCAATCACCGTGTTGCCAAGAACAATTTGTTCCCCATCTTCCACGGGCGTGAACGTATAGGTGGCTCGAGCTTGCGCATAAAGAGCCAGCTTCGCCCCGGTACGCCGAGCGAGTTCCCGCGCACCGGATATGTGATCCGCATGCACATGCGTATCCAGGACATATTGAATTTCTAGACCCGCACGCTCCGCTTCTTGCATGTAGAAATCCGCATCTTCGATGGGATCGACGACCGCCCCCATGGCTTTCCCGGTACACCCAAACAAATAAGATACCGCCACCGGGTTCATGTGCAGATATTGGCGAAAAAACATTGGGAACTCCCTCCTTTGACTTTACGGAACTCCAAAATCAGTGGGACGCCAGAACGGCATCCCCTTACGCGAACTTGGTCACCAATGTTTCCCGAAGCAAAACGGTGACAACCAGACTCGATCCGATGGCCAACCAACCCACAATCTGCATCGACATGGCAGTTCCCAATCAATCGACGAGAACGCCCGAAACCAGTGCACCCACTGCATACCCGAAATCTCGTCAACGGTACACACCCAAAGCAGACGCTCGTCACTCCGGTTCCGACAGGTCGGACACGGCAGCCGCTGAGTGAGATACACAATCACCGTTCCCGCGCCTATGAAAAAGGCTCCAATGAACCATGGAGTGAAACCACTCGATGATTCGCAAAAATGATCCATCCCGCGACTAAGAGTCGCTTGCGCCCCATGACATCTGCAATTTGCCTCGCAAATCGGTTCGATATCGCCTTCACCACGCCGAAACTGATGATACAGGCGATGGCTGCACTGGCTCCGGCGAGACCAAAGTCTTGTTTGGCCACCAGAGGCAAAACGGTTCGTTCGAGACCGACCATACCTCCGACGAACAAGTTCACCACCACGAGCAGTGTGATTTGAGCAGCATTAGACTCGAAGATGATTTCGTGTATCCACCTATATCCCCCTTCTTTTCACATCCTGTGTCTGCATTTTAATTCGCGATGTTTGCTCGTACCAGGTGTGGACTCCCCCAGCCAGGTATCTTGTCGAAAATCCCATGGCAGCAAGCTTGGCGGTACCGGCCAAGCCCCGGTATACCCCGGCACAAAAAACCACGTGCGGTTGATTTGAGTCCAAGACAGAAGGAGCCGCCTCCAATTCGGATAGAGGCAGATTCACGGAACCCGGAATATGCCGCTTTTGCCATTCTTCCAGAGTTCGGACATCCACCAAGCTGAATTCGTCATGGTTCTGCAAGACCTCATCGAGACTGATCGCGGTAATCTCCGTCACTGGATAGTTCTTTTCCATCCATTCGTGGATCTGCACAGTTCCCACCACATTCCCACCTACGGCGTCGATGGCGAATAGTACGACTCCTGGAATGTCATGGGTTGTGGAAATCAACGCCACCGGTCCCGGATGGGGCCAGATTTTTTTGAGATTGGTCAAAAAGTCCGGTTCATCTTGGGGTAAATTCATAGCCCCCTTGATAGAACCTCGTATGAATTCGGGAACTGGTCGCAGGTCTAGCAACTCCAGATCGGCATCCTTTTCACGCATACTCTTTAATTCATCCGCAGAAATTGTTCTTAACATGTTTTTTTGGCCTCCGTGCTTTGAAGTGAGTCAGTCCAGCTATTGACCGCTTGAAGTGCGTCCGGATTACAAAAGTAGTAATGCCAAGGCCCACGTTGTTGATGGCCGACCAATCCGGCTTGACGCAGCAAAGCTAGGTGTCTTGAAATGGTGGATTGCGGTACGTCTAAAATGGACGTCAGGTCTTGAACACAGATTCCATCTACCGCTTCTCCGTCGAGCGTGCAAAAATATTGCTTCTGACTTAACGTTTCCAACAAAGAGCGTCTCAATGGGTCTGCGAGAGCTTTAAACACGAGATCCAAGTCGATCACGTTACGCAAACGCGTTTGAATGGTTGGTCCCATAAGCATTCCCCTTTCCACGAGCTTTAAATTTATAAATCCATAAATGCGGATATGCTGATTATTAGATGTTTATACTTTGCTTCAGCGTTGGAAATTTGTCAAGATGAAAACACACAATGGAAGCCTATAATGAACTTATAGAATAATTTTTCACTGCGAGGGGAATCAATATGGCTTTGTTTGACGCGAAGGCGGAAACGTACGATGATTTTTGTAGGACGCCATTGGGTCATTTCATCGATATGGTGGAACACGATATTCTAGGCAAAGTGGCGCAACCTCGTTCAGGGGAAATCGCAGTGGACCTTGGCTGCGGAACGGGGGCCTACTCCGTCTGGTTACAGGAACAAGGTTTGTCTGTCACTGGAGTTGACCTCTCCGAAAAGATGCTCGCAGTAGCGCGTCGTAAAGCATCCGACCGAGTCAAGTTCATCCGGGCCGATTTATCGCATCTGCCCTTTCCCTCTGGACAGTTTGATTTCGCCATTTGCAATGTGACGCTGGAGTTTGTCCAAGACCCCACAGCCGTTTTGAAAGAAGGAATGCGAGTTCTAAAACCCGGAGGTCGACTTGTGGTGGGACTGATTGCAAAGCTCGGTCCATGGGCCGTGAAATATTCGAAACGGGGTCAGGAAGCCCCAACCAGCGTTTATCATAGCGCAAGATTCTTTTCTTATGATGACATCAAACAGATTGGACCGAATCCTCCATACGAGGTCCAATTCGGGCTGTACGTGTCTCCCGACGAGTTCAAAGATGAAAGTTCTGCATGGGCCTTGGAAAAACAACGTAATCCAACTCAACAAGAACCTGGATCTGGATTTATGGTGGTCCGCTGGAACAAAGATTAGATGGCCCATCCTCCAATGACAGTCTCTGTTGTCCCAACCAGGATATCATCGGTCGTCGTTTCACCTTCATTTGTACGTAATACCCACAATTTGGAACATCACGGATCACGAAACGCCATAATGCTTACCTTTTTTCAGTTCCCAGAAGAACGACATGGAAATATCGGGATAGCCTCATCAAGTTCCGGCCACCCCACCCCCGTGATACTCCGAAATGATCGTTGAACATTCTCCTTATTCATCTGTCCGGTCTCAACCTGCGCAGCATGAAAGCTTGAATACATCCTTATCGAACGTCAAGGCAGTCAATTTGAGACCTTCCGCCATGGTGAGGTAAGGGGCCAAGGTCCCACGGAGGTCTTCAATGGTTAGATCGAATTTGATGGCGAGTACCGCTGCGTAAATCACATCGCCTGCATTTTCCGCCACAATATGTGCGCCAAGGATTTTCCGGGTCTTTGCATCTGCAACCAATTTGAACACTCCAGTTGTCTCTCGGTTTACAAGGGCACGCGGAACTGCATCCAGGGGTAATACAGAACAAACTACTTCGTATCCTTGTGCCTTGGCCTGTGCCTCCGTCAGACCGACCGTTGCAATGGATGGGTTAGTAAAGGTAACGCCCGGTACAACACTTAAGTCACGTTTCTGGTTGGCACCGCCCACCGCATTCTCTGCAACGACCCATCCTTCATGCGCCGCAACATAAACAAACTGCGGACCCATCGTCACATCACCCGCCGCATATATCCTTGGATTGGAAGTTCGAAGACATTCGTCAACAAGTACCTCCCCATGTGCTCCAAGTTTTACGTTGGCCGTTTCGACTTGAAGTGAGCTTGTGTTCGGCTGACGTCCAGTGACAATGAGTAGTTCTTCGGCCAGGAACACCTGTTCCTCTCCATCGATTGTCACATAAACTCGTTTCGTACTACTGTCTTGTTCGATTTTGTGGAACGTTGCTCCTGTAACCAGTTGAATCCCTTGTTCCGTCAGCGCCTGTGTCACCGCCTCCGAAATCTCTGGATCCCGGTTCTTGAGCAGCCGAGCACTTCGCTGCATCAAAGTGACTTCGGCCCCGAGATTGTGAAAGAATTGCCCCAATTCCATGGCAATATAGCCAGAACCAATTACTGCGAGGCGTTTAGGTAGCTTCGAAAGCTCAAGCGCCGTAGTACTCGTGAGATAATCCACGCCACGTAATCCTGGAATATCCGGGATGGCAAGTGAGGCTCCGGTTGCAATGAGGAAGTTCCTAGCCGTAATTCTACGACTCCCGACTTCTACTGTTTTCTCGTCAATGAACCTGGCTTCGCCAGAAATCAGTTCAAAACCATATTCCTCAATCAAATCAACGTATTTCTGTTGCCGTAGCTTTACCACTAGCCGGTTTTTCTGCGTAACAAGTTCCGATAAATCCACCGAACCGACCGAGGTCTGCAGACCTGGAAACGGGTTCTCTTTCGCCAGGTGATAAATCTCTCCGGCTCTGAGCAGGGCTTTCGATGGCACGCAGCCGATATTCACGCACGTACCGCCAATCGTGCCTCGTTCCACCATGGCGACTTTAGCTCCATATGAAACGGCCTGGATAGCAGCTGAGAAGGCGGCACTTCCGGAACCTAGAATGACCAGGTCGTAATCTACGGATTCATCCGCAGGAGTGGCGTGTAACTCCGAGGAATTCTCTTCAGAGAGAATTTCTATGCCCACGGGGCGATATCCTGCGTCCCGAACCCCCTGAAACAAGACATCCAGCTGAAGAGCATCGGGTGCTTCTAACACCGCTTGATTTTTCCGAAAATCTACGCTCACATCGCGGGCACCCACCGATTTCAACCCATTCTCTACGTGGCGTTCACAACTCGTACACGTCATGCCTTCGATCTTCATACGATAGTGTGTCAAGATGATCCCCCCTTAGTTTGATAAAAACGGAAACCAATACGCAATCAAGTAAATCCCAGTAGCCAACGTAATGAGACCACTTAGTCGTCCCATCCACCGTGCTCCGAAGCGCACCCATTTCATCACCACTTGCTGGGATAGGGTCGCACCCATCGAAATCGCCGTCACGACGATTCCCATACCCAGGGCGTAAAGGATAAAATCCCACATACCTTTTCCAAATCCATCCGCATGGAAAGACGAGAGCACCAATATCGCAAATAGAGGTAAAGCACATCCTAAGGAACCAAGTGCGTAGAGGATGCCATACAGCACAAAGGAGACCTTTGATCTCTTATGTAGCTCCCGGTTGCCGCCGAGATGAAATGCGAGGAGGTTCTTCCCGAACATCATTAAAATGCCCACCACCGTAAAAAAGATCCCTACAAAAAAGGCAATCCAAGCAATGCCCTGTCCAAGAACATTCGCGAACACCATGGAAGCAAGACCAGCAACAGTGAAAATCATTAAGAATCCTAAGGTCATGAGTAGTCCGGCCCATAGACCATCCATGGAACGTCGTTTCTCTCCACCGAGCAGATACACCACATACGAAGGAAGCATCGCAACTCCACATGGATTAAATGCCGCAAGCACTCCCGCTGTCAACACTAAAGGGAGGCCGCTCATGTGGATAGCTCCTTCTCAATCGTTTGTGCGGAAGGGGCGATTCCTTTATAAATCACCTTGTTGTGGAAAAGAATGACCACCGTATCCAAGTAGGAGATCTGGTATTTCTGAATCAGCGACTGATTCTTGTCGATCACATGCGGCCAAGTTGCGCCGGTCTGTTTCATGAACTTTTCTAATTCCGACGGAGTATCTTGAGGCTGCACATCCACAGAGATAACGTTGGCATGAATGTGTGGTAGGTTTTTGGCGAGCTTCATCTCCCCTGTGACACAAGACGAACAGCCAAGCGCCATAAAATACAGAAGCGTCTTCTGATTGGGGTTAATCATAAGCGGCTTTCCTGTAATCGTTATCAAGTTCAAATCACTTGAAGATGCCCCTGTAGAAATAGGGGTAGTTGCTTTAGGTTGGGGCGACTGTGGAGAGGGAGCACCACACCCGGACAAAAGTGCAACCAGAGCAGTGGCCAGAAGCCCTAAACGAAACTTACTCAAACGAATCACTCCTTACATCCGTGTACAACTGCGGATTCGCTCTGCATTATCAGCTACAATAGATTTTGCTAATTCCATCAAGGTTCTTACCCGTTCATCCGAAACTCGATAGATGACATGCTTGCCGTTCTGCCGAGAGGATACATACCCGCACCATTTTAAACAGGCTAAATGGTTTGAAACTTGTCCTTGGGAAATCCCCAGTAGTTCGACCAATTCTCCGACACTGCGTTCTCCCTCCAGGAGAATTTCCGTGATCTTATACCGAATTGCATTGGATAATCCATGAAAGAACTTCGCGTAAAGTTCCGTTTGAAGATTCTCATCCTCCGAGAGGAAAAGTTGCAAGATGGTCACCCTTTCTGATCTGGTGTCGAAGTCATACAGCAAGACTTCTCAGAGTCGCTCTTTTTTCGAAGAATGGTTCGTACGAGGAAAAACAATCCTGCTGCAACGACAACAATCCCGATAATCCAATCTTTCATGCCGATCAAAAAGGCTCCTGCTGCGGTTAATCCGATCCCAATCAAGAGTACCGGCAGGGCGCAACAGACAACCAATAGAAAAGCCGGTATACCCAGTGCCAACCAGGTTCCGAGACCGGTCTGCTTTTCTTGCGATGGTTTCACTGAATATCACTCCTCTGTTCATATTTTAATATTTAAATATGTAGTGTCAAGAAGCCAAAAGGTTGGCCGTGGCCTCCATACCCATGACGACGGTGTCAATATTCTTGGCCTGTGTGGTTTCCACGACCCTGCGAATCAGAGTGTCTGCTCCTGGCCGGTCGTTGGACACCGCAAAGGAAGCCAAATCTTGTCCGACCTCATCCATGAATTGAACATGGTGAGAGTTTAAGCTCACGTCAATCCCAACGTGCAGTTTCGGCATTCATTTCACCTCCACTTCGGAGAAGAGAGTCAAGTCAGTCCCGGACCTGGGTGCCCGTGGGAACCACCGACTACAGCCTCGTCATCAGCACTCATCCGTAGAGAGGTCAATTACGGGTCACTACACCCCCCTCTACTACGGAGGCGCAACAAGCGGTTAGAACATGAGTGGTGGATCCTGGGTATCAGGCTAAAAACAGCAGTACCAAAAGGTCCGCAAGGAGGAACAAGAAATATCCCGAGAAAGCCTTGCTGACCCCATTGTCCCACAGGCAGGTCCGGAAGCAAGAGACCCCGATCCAACAGCGCTGGGGTCTCCCCCAACTGGATAGGGCCAGATATAAAGTTTTCAAGGAACAAGTACATGACAAAGAAGCGGAGAGGAGTTCATTCCACTCCCGATACATCTACATCGATGATTTGGTCCGATTGGGTATTAAATCAACATCTGGCTGATGGGAACTTCCCTACCCAGAGGACTTGCACGTGCAATTATTAAGCATTACGGGTTGGATGAGGAAGCCCCATCAACCGTTCTCATCCTCCTGAGCAGCTGTCTCATTCAGATGATTTTTCGAGCCGGCTCTGGAAATTCTTCAACGCTGTTCCAGTTGGCCCGGGCCAACTGGAAATTCAACGAGAACGAACTTCAATTACTATGATACGAGGAGGTACGAAAAGTAAGTTATATGAATACAGAAGAATTAGATCACGGCCCGATAATATGAAGGAACCCTTCAGACATTATCTATGACAAATGCGAAAGGCTGCCAAACCGAGTAACGTTCGATGACAAACGGGGCCGCATCCATATCGCCTCGAAGATTGAGACACCTCTGTAGCCATATGTAGGCCTTTGAGCCAAAGTACACCTCCCGCTCCTTGTTGCCCCTCCCGATGACGTTCACACAGCCGCGCTGCCAGTCGATCGCGCTGCGATTCAGCTTTTGGACCTTCCCCACCCGACATCCCGTGGCAAAGCAAACTCCATCAGCGCCTGCTCCAAGACACTGGTGCAGGAATCCCGCAGCAGTTCAAGTTCATCCGTCGTGAGCGCCTTTAGCACACGCTTACCAAGCTTTGATTCCTTCAGCTTCACCGGCGGATCGCGCACGAGGAGAGCCTCTTCTACCAACCACTTGCACAGGCTCTTAATGGCCCGTACCTTATGCCCGAGACTGCTGGGCTTCAGATGCATGTGCTCCTGTTCATGTTCCCGCAGACATTCTAATGTGATCGTGTCAATCTCGACATCGCCGATGTCTCGAATCAATATGTTGTGCTGAACTCAATAAGCCCGGATGGTATAGGGAGAAAACCCCTCCTGTGCTCGGAGAGTAAGAATACTGACTTGACGATCAGACAATCGCATGAAGAGGGCTCCTTCACAGACTTAATCAACGAGAGGCTGCGTTGTTCGTTTACATGAGAGACAAGGCAGCAAAACAGAGAATCGACGCCATTAGGACGAAGAAAGCCACGGGCAGGCCCGCTTTGTCGTCGATTTGTAGCCGTCGAACCCCGATCTTCTTTATGATGGTGCTGTAGACCTTGGCCAGCAGCATGGCCAACCACCAAATAACAAGCGTGGGCAGCACGCCAAGTGCTGCCCCATAGACCATCCCCATTTTCCAGTCACCTTGGCCCCATGCCTGATAGATTGTAGGCAAGAGCATCACGAGCCCACTGAGGAAAACGGCAACAAGTCCGCTGATAGATTCCCCAAACCAAACCTGTAGTCCAAGCAAAACCACCAAGCCGGAGAGATTCCACACGTTCGGGATGCGACGTTCTCTTACATCAAACCACGCAGCAGCTGCCGTGAAGCCAAGCAGCGTCAGCCAGATTACCTGAGCGTGCAGTGTCCGGGGCACCCCCATCATCGCCGGGTTCCCGAACACTGCCTGCAGAACAATCGTAGAGACCAAGCCCTCACCCCCCTTGTAGTGTCGCTAAAGCGGATCGATTCAGTCGTGGTTTCATCCGTCCCAACGGTGCGTCAATGTCACGTCTACTGCAGATTGCCCACGAGGTCATTCTCCGACGAGAGGTCCCACGCGCTCGAAATGCCATCTGGCCCTACACTCCACTGAATGTTCTGTTGGTCCGTCG
Source organism: Alicyclobacillus curvatus (assembly GCA_017298655.1). Taxonomy (GTDB): domain Bacteria; phylum Bacillota; class Bacilli; order Alicyclobacillales; family Alicyclobacillaceae; genus Alicyclobacillus_B; species Alicyclobacillus_B curvatus. Next base: position 824,629 of record CP071184.1, on the reverse strand, counting down.
AGTCAAAGATGAGCGTTCCACCGTTCTGAATCCACGTATTGATCTGTGGCATGACCTGTTCGAGGTTCTGCTCAAACCAACCCGCCTGCACCGCGTCCACCACAATCGTTCCATACTGGTTCATGTCCGGGATATTCGGCGTAGAGAGGGTACTCATCGTCGCGATGGGTATCGCCTGCTTGATAGCGTTCACCGCCTGTGCGTTGCTGCCCCAATTTACGCCGTCGTAAAGTAGTAAGATCGGCTTTTTGGCAGGTTCGAGAAAATCGTGGATAATGTTGTTCCACTCGGTTGTCGCCCAATTGTGATTGCCGTAGTAAAACTCGACCGTCTGCGTGTCGACCAGTACCTGTCCGTCTCCATACCGGAAATAGGCTGCCGTTGGCTGTGAACCATTACTTGCGAGAATCTGCGCGTTTTGCGGAAGATGGGTGAGGTACATATGCGAAGCCCAATCCCCGCTCCACTGCGAGGGCATGCCGTTCATGATGGGACCGCTCACCAATTGGTTGCTTACGACAGGTACGGTCGTCATCGCGGATGCACCTGCTCCTGTGGCGGTGATCTTGTACGTACCGGGAGTACCCGGTGCTGTTAAGGTTGCGCTAAAGTTACCCGAAGCGTCGGTTTGGACCACACCAGGCTGTATCGTACCCCCCGTTGCCGTAAGCCTCACCGTTTGATTCGCCACTGGATTCCCGTCGGACGTGAGCCGACCTTGTATCTGGTAGCTCTGACCGACAAGTGCGGAACTTGTTTCTTGCTGGTAAACGGTCTGGGTACTGCCCTCCTGCAAAATGAACTCCGTGGCCGCCGTATTCCACGATGAAGGAGTGGACCCAATATACCCTGTGCTCTGCCATTTGGACGCATCCGCTGTAGACGTAAGAACCTTCCCACTCGGATCTGTCATCTTCAGGTCTAAAAACGCGGGTTGCATACCCGCCCCACTAAATCCATCCGTGTTCAGGCCTTCGATCACGACGTCGTTTTGTCCAGGCTCCAGTTGAATGGGTATCTGATCGGTGCTACTTGAAAACATCGGAACCCCTGCAAACTCGGAAGCGCTCGCACCGTAAGACCCGTTGGACATCGCCACAGGTTTGCCGTTCACGTAAATGACTTGGAAATCATCCACCCATCCGTCAGACGCAGCGTCCGGAAGGCTGATTTGAGCGGTTTCCGAGTTGGGTACGGTGACCGTGGTGTGATCAAACTGCACGCCATTTGGAAAGTCCGGGTTTTGGCCAACCCAAAAATCCATCGTCGAGTCTGGGTTCCAAAGCGTGTGTAAGTTGCCGAACACGGCTTGCGCCGGGTAAGGGAAGCTCATGTTGATGGGAAGCTGGGAGAAGGCGTAGAACGGAAAGTCTGTCACGTCGCCGTTCCATGCGTTCACTGCGCCACTTGGCAAACTCAAGTTTGGCGTAGGTACATCCACCTGGAGTACCAAATTAGGGTTTTCTACTGTGAAGGTCCTCTGCTCTGTTACGCCATCCGCCATCACGGTAACCGACACGGTGCCACTTGTGTTTGCCGAATAAGGAATGGAGAAATGCCCCGTTGGGTCCGTGTACACCACATGTTCATTCGGGTTGTCCGTATACGCTGTCCCACCGAGCTTGCCCGTCGTCACGGAGACATTCACCGCCTGATTCGCCAGAGGTTGTCCGGCAAAGGTGACTTGTCCGGTGAACGCTGTCTGCGCCCCAGCGGCGAGGTCTGCAATCGGGTTCAGCGTCAGCGATGGCAACGGCGCACTCTGTGGATAAGTCACATGATCGCTCCCTGTATCGCCGGTCTGTGGGTTGGTCACCTGAATCGTCAACGCATCGCCCGGCGCAAATACCCAGCTCCCGTTTCCGTCAGACCAATGACTCACATCCGATTCTCCATATCCGTCAAACCCGCTGATCTCAATCCGGTCGTTGCGCCAGAGCGAGACGATAGAATGTACGCCGTATTGACTGGCGTCGCCTGCCACCCATCCGCGCGTGGCATCCGCAATCGTGATCGATGCGTTCCCGAACGCAGGTGGGTTCCCGAAACCGTACCCGGAGATGACGAGCTGCGGACTCCACGTCGACGTCTTCCAAGACACTGACGTGATATGCGGATGGACTGCACCAGGAATAATCGGGACGCTCGTATCCTTGGCCCAACCTGAGACGTACGGTGTAACGGAAGGCGACTGTCCCCATAGTACCTGCGCCATCTTGGCATTCGACTGGACCCCAGTTGACGCATTGTGATTGAGGCTGGTCCACGCCGCCGGAAGAAATGCGACCGTCAAAACCCCAATCCCAAACAGTGCCCAAAGTAGCATGCGTGTTTCCCGTTCCATCTCAAGATCCCCCCTCTCCCACAACCTTGTATTCCACTGGCACCGTGACACTCATGGGTACAGAGACTGCCTGTAGACCCGGAACGCGCTCCGCCGCGGCCTCTAGAAAAACCGGCAGAAACAATCCTGTCACGGTCACCGTCACGCGGTTTCCTGTAACAGATGTCTGGCAATTGAGGTTCTCGAACACGTTGTTCAGGTGCATATCCGCTACTTCCATGGCAAACGCCTGCTCTGCCGCAGATGCATAGGAACCCTCGAGTGTCCATCCCGCGGACGTCAAAAAGCCCGTTCCTGAGGCGGTGACAGACTGCGTCACGTTGTCCTGTGCAGCAAGTGCAGCGGCGGCCGTGGCTCTGCGAAGTTCCGTCCCTGCTGCAAGGCCGGACGCGATCCAAGCGAGGACGAGCAGCAGAATCATGCCAACCGTCACGGTTAGAAACGCAAAATTGAGACTGAACGTGTATCCGTCTTCTCGTGACAGCCATGTCCAAACTCGACTTGCAACCTTCATCCGGATCCCACCCCCGTGTACTGCACTTCATTCCATAAGGATGCCGAGGCGGTCATGGGGATGGTCACTTGAAGCACCGGTCCGCCAAACAAGGTGAGCGCCCGGTCAAAAGGGACAGGGGTGTTGTATTGAATCACCACATCGGAGTTTTCAGTTGTTGTCGTCGCGTCAACCGCTACCCCGGCTTGGTGACTCCCATCTGGGATCACGGACACCGAGATGAGGGTTTGCCCGTTCCACGAAGTCGGAACATGTTCTGCGGCTAGGTCTGCATTCACTTCGTTTTGTACCGCGCTGATGCTTCCCGTGATCGCGTACACCCGAGCCGCGTCTTGTGCGACGGCGTCCATTTTCAGTTTGGTACTGACAAGCGGTGGTGCGAGCACCACAATGACGGCCACGGCGAAGCTGACACAGATGGCAAACAGTGTGGTAATCAGGTTGCTCGGCAAGCGGATTCACCCCCAAGAAAAGAACTGAGGGGCAGACCGTTTACGCCTGCCCCCAAAATCACTGCTTTTACATTACGGTGCCGTGTAACCGCCGCTACCCACGGAGGACGTCCCCACTTGGAGTGTTCCGCTCTCCGCTTGTTGCGCCAGTTGGGTCAAGCCACTTTGCGACGACAGGCTGGTCGACGCGGTCGCGACCCCGCCTTGCGCTTGCGTCAACAGGTGTCCGATCATGAAATAGGCAATCCCTGCAATGAGCGTCACGGCAATGATGCCCACCAGCCACCACAGGCCTCGGTTCGTATTCTCCTCTGCCGTGTTGGCGTCTGTGGCCAGTACCCATGTCGTCGCTCGTTTTAACTTGTTCATCGACAATTCGCCTCCCGATGATTCAAAAAAGGTTGGATAAATCTTTAACCATGGCCTGCAAGTCACCGGACAGCGCTGCCCAAATGAGACCTGCCGCGACAAGCACAACAACCGTTGAAAAGATCCAGAACCCGACCATGGTCACGTACTCGTCCATGATGCCTCCGTCATCTACCTGCAGAAAATGCCAAACTCGCTTGAAGACGTTTGTCACACGCAAATCACCTCCCCTCCCAGCATCACTCGCCGACACACCGTGTAGGTGCCTGGCGGGTGCCAACGATTACCCGAGGCTCCACGCGCTAAACAGGTGCAGGGCAAACGTGAGCATGGCGTAGATCGCGAATCCAAAGCCCGGCATCGCGATGAGCAAGGTCGCGTACATGGCGACCTCCAGTTGCACCTTTCCGTAGCGTTCGGCGGCCAGGGCATCTCGCATCTTCATATCGAGGTGCATGCTGCGAAAGAGCGCATCCGCGACCGGCGTGCCGTTTCGCTCTGACTCCGAAACGAGGGATGCCAGTTCACGAAGTTGAGGGACGCCCGTCGAATCCGCCAACGCCTCGAGTGCGCCTGGCAAGGTCGTGAACCGCTTTTGGGCATTCACCTCTCGGAGTTTGTCTCGGATCGGGGCATCGAGCCGAAGGGCGAGGGTTGCAAAGGTGTCGGACAGCGTGGCGCCCGCTCGCATCAGAAACGCGAGCAGGATCTCGGTGACGCGCGTTTGCCTTGTCAGTTTTCGAACGTGTGCGCGGGCCGAAATACGAGCATAAAGCAGTGGCGCAGCCCATATGGCCGGGATAAGAAACAGGAGCGTCCAGTACCATAGGAGGAGTGCACAGGCGAGAACCAGAGCTGAGGAGAGAATCACGATGTGCTGCCAGAATGCGGCCTGCTCCGGTGAACCAAGTGCCGCTGCCTCCTGTCGAAGCAACGCCACGTAGGAACGAGGCTGCCGCCTGGATCTGACACGTGGACCATGCAGCACGCGTTGGCGAAACTCTTGCCATACACGTGTTCTCCACTGCCAAAAGCAAAACCACGAAAGCGTCACAAGTGCACCGAACCCGGCAGACACCCAAGTGAGATTCATCCGTCATTCCCCCCTATACCTCGATCACTTGGCTGCGACGAATGATGAGATACAGCCCCGCCGTCATCACAGCGAGCGTGACCCAGAAGAAAAACCGCGTAACTTCGCTCATATGCGGTGAAACAAACGGGTATGCCACAAGAAAACTGCCCGTAAGCATCCCGTAGAACCAATAGCCGCCCGTTCGTTGGTGTGCGGTCTCCGCCCGGATGCGACGAACGTATTCCAGTTCCTTTCCCTGAATCTCCGCCATATCGAGCCAGAGTTGGTCGAGCGGGACGTTATACTTTTTCGCTTCCCGCGTCGCAAGCGCAAAGTGTGCCATGTCCTCGATGCCAAGCCCATTCGCCCAGTGAACAAACGCTTCCTCTGGCGTCGCGAATTGTGGAGACGCCATGAGACGACAAAGCGCCAACAGCCGCCTGCGAAGCGGTGCGAACCGGACGGTGTCCGTCATACGCCTAAACGCTTCGTCCAGTTGACCTGTGGCGGAAAGAACGTGCACGCCCCGCTCGACACCCTGACGCAAAAATGCGTTTAAGATCTCCTCCCGACGACGTCTTGCCAAGCGTGCAAAGTACCGTTCATACAGCAACATCGAGACGCCGAGGCTGAGTACAATTCCAAGGAGAACAAAGTAGTGAAGGAGCGAAGTGGCAGCGAAGCAGGCGAAGACGAGGACCGCGATATGCGTCAGCGAGGTCCGCTCGGTGTACGGCTTATCGAGGATCTGGTAGTGTGCCAAAACCCGGTCAAAGTAGCTCGACCACAGGCTTCGTCGATGCCGCTTTGACGTTCGCTCCTCCATCACATCCCGAAATCGTGCGCGCCATTCTGCGTTGCGCAATTCCCGGCCCAAGATCACAAACACCGTAGCGGCGGTAATGGATAAACCGAACAACCGAGCATCTAAAAGTTCATGCATCCGTAGCCCTCCTTTACGTCGCAATCCGATACATGCGCACCGCTTCTGCGTTTCTCGGCAGCGTCACCTCAATGCCCTCGACGCTGGCCCGTTCCCGCATCGCGTCGGTGATCCCATGAAAATGGAACCGGTCCATCGCCGCGTCATACGTGATGATCGGCTGCCAACGCAGGGCATGCTCTTCAAAATCGAATCCGAGGATTTCTCCAATTTCCGTAATTCGCTTACCAAAGCGGGTATCCCGAAGCGTGAACACAAACCGGATCTTGTCCCCCATCATGCCCGCGATGTTCAGGTATGAAGCGCGGGACGGCGCACCGTCCGCCGCCTCCAGCAGGAACCTGGTCAGCACCCCTTCCACCCCGGTGCCCAGTCCCACGTGGCTGTGAAACGTGGTTCCGGTCTGGCGACGGACAATCAGGCTCATGCGCAGGAACAGGTACGCGATCCCCGCTGACCGGACTTCCCCGATAAACTCGTTGTCGGCGTTCATTCGAAGCGAATTCATCAGGTTTCGAGCCATGTCGATACGACCCTTGCCCTCGTGATTTTCCGCCCGATCGGTTAATCGAATGGCCCATTCACAGAGAGGCGCCATTTCAGGCAGTTCCTCAATGACCAGGTTCAATTGTCCCATCGGGATGTCGCCTGTCATCGCATTCATCAAGGTGGTCTTCCCGGAACCCACACCACCGGACACGATAAAGCTGTCGCCCAGTTGCATCATGAGTCGGATAAACGCACGCGTGTCCGCGTCCATAAGACCGAGGGCCAGCAGATCGTCAAGGTTGAATGGGTAAATCGGTTTGCGGATACTGACGATCGTTCTCGGCTCCGTCACGATGCGCCCCTCTTCGTCCCGGACGGTATAGCGTGTACCCGGACCGCCCACGATGTTCATGCGGTATCCACCACGCAGGATGGCGTCCGCTAGTGGATCGGACTGAGCGTACACATAGGGCGTACCGTCGAGTTGCCGGTCAATGAATTCACCGAGTGCGGCTTCCGATGGAAAGTGCGCTTGTGGGTGTTCGAATTTCTTCCCATTTCGTTGTACCAAGGTCGTCGTGCCGATGACGTGGACGTCCGTGACAAACGGGTCCTCCATGACGGACTGCAGGACATCGAACCGGAACCAGGTGTTGAGCAGGTTCGTGATCACCTCTTCCCGATGCTCTGCCGGCACAAAGGTGTCTGGTTCAGCACACAGGCGGTACAAAAACGCATGCATATCCGTTCTTGTCAGCCCCGGTTGCTGCAATCTCGGGTGATTCACCACGACCGCTTTCAATTGCTCGATGTATCGATTCATACGTTCGTCCATCAATGTCCACCCCCACTCGGAGCGGACGCAGGCGTCTGTCTCGCCTTAGGTGTAGATGTGGTCACCTGCGTGGAAGAACCCGATCCACCTGTGGGCACGCTAGCAGGCACAGTGGAAAGTGGTAAGGAGCCTGGTGCATGAAACGAGTTGTTTTGCGGGATTAGGGCCACCTGTACGCTGTTGTTGAGAATCGCCGGAGCAAGGACCCGATAGTGCTTCTCACTTACGAAGATGAGTAGCGCGGTCGGTGTACCGCCTTTTGCGGGCTGTAGGACATTTAATACAGGAACCGGCTCGATGGTCGTCAGTGTTTTCGACTGACCGTTTTGCTGTGGAATCAAAAGCGCGATCTGTTCACCCGGGTTGACGACGGAAGCGAGGGGCGTCTGTACGGGGAGTGACATCAGCATGCCTGTTTGCCCGGTGCGCTCCGTGTATTGTGTTAAAAATGTGGAGAAACTCCCGCCGGACGGATTCAAGTCCCCAGCCGTGACCGGATCTCCCTTTGGCACGGAATACGAAAGATAGTGTCCCACCACCGTCACTTCGTTCGTCGAGAGTCCCTTGATGCCACTCGTCTTTGGCACCGTCACCGTCGTCACGTCGGCTTTGGTAATGCGCGTGTACGGATAGAGGGTGTGGGTCGCCACGACCACCGTCTCTGTGTTTAGGGCACGGTGAAGCGCGAACGCCCCGATGATCCCTGCCAACACGGCACACGCGACACCGAGACCAAAGGAAAGCGTGCTCTTTCTCACTTGGACGCCACCTCCCGAATCTTCCCGAGTCGAAATTTGGGCCAACGATTTTCCGATGCTTTGGAGATCCGAAGCGCACTTTGCAGGTGGTCCATAGCGTCAGATATCTTGCGACTGCCTGCAAGCGAAGATGCGGTCATCAGATCCCGGTACAGCTTATGGTCCTCCGGGATGTATACCCGATCCGACAGAATATGGGCTTCATCGAGGAGACGAATGGCACGTCGGTGTTCCGATACATTTTTGCGGATCCGATTGACAGCCACGACCACGCGTTCGGGCGTCTTCAGGTGACGGACCAGTTCATACTCCTCCATGAATCGCTTAAATGCCATCCACTCTGGTGTCATGACAAACACAGCTCGGTCCGCAAGTCCAAGCGCGGTATAGGTGGAACCAGTTGAGGGACTGGTGTCGATAAGCGTGAAATCGAAGTAGCGGCTAAACTGCGCAACCACGTGTCCGAGGGTTTGATCGTCCAAACTGTCCCGGGCGCGACCACTCGGCAACAGATACCACCCATCGACAAAACACAAGGATTCTTTGAAGGCGGTCTCGTCCATTTGTGCGGGTAGCCGCGTAAAATCATCTGTCGTGAGGCCAGCCGATTGGTGCTGGATGGACAACAAATTCCCTTTGGGGTCGAGGTCAATCACCCCAACTGTCAGCCCATTCTTCGACAGTGCCCTTGCTAGGAGCGCCGTCAAGGTTGATTTCCCAACCCCGCCCCTTGCGCTATGAATGCAAATGACCCGTCCGCGCAGGAGAGGTTCCGGGTCATTTGGGAATTGGATGAGGTTCTCACGTATCCGTTCTGGTTTCGGTGGACCGTGGCGCTTCAAAATCGCCTCCAGTGGTGTCACGGCTGAGGCAGATTCTACTGGGGCTTGTTCTGGATCTGGCTCTCGAATCCACCGTTTAAGGTATTCCATGGGCAGGGGATATGTCACCACATCAACGCAATCCCATTCCTTGGCGATTTGATATGCGGCATCGTCTTGCGTATCTGACGCCACGTAAATGAATGGGCAGTCGAGTCCTGACGCTTGAAACTTCTTCAGTACCTCTATAGGCCAGTTATGGCCGACGAGCACGAGGTCCACATCCGTGAAATCCACCTGTGCCAATTGGTCCTCGTGGTCCACGGCCCGAAGCTCCAGCCCCAATCGCTTGGCTGCAGCGCGAGCTGCTGCCTGTTTGACACGATCAAACTCCAGTAACAACAGCACATGACTCACCTCCCTTTCCCGTGGTGCGATCCGGATCCATGAAACGTGTTGAAATACGTTCAACGACCGGGAGAAACGCCTCGGCAAAACGCGCATCGAGATCGACGAGGGGTGTACGCATGCGCATGGCATGAAATTGACGGGGTTCGTGTGGAATGTAGACCATGGTTGTAGAATCGGAGTGGTTCGGGAACAGGCCCGTCACGGCGTGATTGACGATACACATCACACGGTCCAACATCTCCTGGTCGCGAAGTCGATGGAGGGTTTCCTTCAGATGATTTGTGTCGGGCCATGTCACGAATAACATGAGGTCGATCTCAGAAAGAGGAGTTTCCCCATCCGCTCTGGTATCGAGGATCACGCGGTAGCCTTTCGGGGGATCCGCATTATAGATGTGGGATACCATCGGTTCCTCACACCATCCACGAAGGGGCTCGACGTGCTCTTCCACGATCGCCGCCTGAAAATCCCGGCTATGGCACAAGCTCCCCAACTGCAGTGCCACAAAACTCTTCCCGCATCCGGATTCCCCAAGAATGCGGACACGTAACGGCGGTGGGTCCGGCCACACGAACTTGCGTACGGATGAACCGTGATGGCCGTTACCCGATACGGACTTCCCTGCCGCTCCGGGTTTAAACAGCACGTCGAATTGGGGCGACTTCGTATCCTCATCGTCTTCAAGGGGCTCCCAGACAAACGGCTCGTGCGCTGCCTCGAATACATCGACCAGTTTCGGAGCCTCCACATCCGGGCCTTCATCCCGGTTCAGATAGACTGAAACATCACTAGCCGAACGAGGGTGCTCCAGCAGCGCATCGAGATCCTGAAGAACCAGTTCATCTTCGACAAACAAGAAGTCAAAGATGCCAAGCAGGCAAAGCTCTCGTTTGAAGTCATCTGACGCGCGGGCCACTTGCCCAATGAATACGACGCGTGCGGAGGATTGGCGTACGTGTGAAAGCGTCTGAAGCAGCGCGTCTCGGTGCGGGAACATCCATTCGCCAACGACCAAAGTATCCTCTGCATGAAACTCCGTCTCCTGAACCTTTCCGGCGTAAGCGAGCCAGACAGCGCCTTTGAAACGGTCTCTGAGGTCAATCGGAAATGCCAGATACAGCAACACACATTCTCCTTTCCATCATGGGATTGGTATAGGCAGCGCTTGATTTGAGTTTCCACCTCCTATTACGGCCAAGGTATCACGGCCACCATTCTCTTTGGTGCCACCCGAGTGCCAGTGAAGGACCCGCACACTCGTGTCTGTTCACGTCATGGTCCAGGGATGAGGATTTGCGCAGTGATCTGCCCGCTCTCGCCCAATTGTGGCAGCGGAGGATTCGTATAAGATTCGTTCCAAGTTGGCTGCGCCTCTTCGTATTTGGCCGAGGGATTCGGGATATGGTGAAGGAAGTACCAGGTCGGATATCCAAGCGTTTGCGCCAAATCCGAGTTGGTCCACGTGACCGAGGAACCACTCGCAGTCGTAAACGTTACGGCTGTGGAGAGTCTTGCTGCCGTGGTAGGGTCTCCCGTCAGGTTCCACGCGGTCAATTGAGAAAACGAAGTCGGGGTGCCTGTACTGGCGTACTTTGGAATGGGTGTGTAGATGAAGCCGTACTCTGTGGCCGGCGGCGGGTATCCTTGCCCGGCCGGATCCCAAACGGGCACGTCGCCTTGGTTATCAACGGTCTCAGGCAATAACTGAAATGTCTTCCCCCATGTCCCTACCTGTCCCCCCGGATTGATGATTCGGAAGATAACACGTGCAGCCGCTGGCATATCGTGCGGGGATCCTGTCCACATGAGGCGAAACGCGAACCCGCCTCCGACCCGAACGTACACTGCTGGGGAACGGGCTGGATCTCCAAACGTGGGTAAGGCCGGATTGCCCTTCATCGTCGACCCATCCGTTCCGGCATCTGGGTTTCGTTGTGAAGCCATTGGGTTACTTGGAGACCAGAGGTCTCCGGGCGATCCCGGATCATAAAACAGCCCTGTCACCTGAAAGTGGTTCACGTTGAGAGGGTAATCATGTGTATACGTCCTCGGCTCGTCGACCCACGTATCAATGGCACAGCCATTTGCGTCGCTACGTTGTTGCAACACCCAGTTCGTGTCCGTCCACGTGAGGGACTGTCCGCCCGAGCCATCCGGAGACCAGTCGTACGAGAGCACTCGATTGGGTGGTTTCGGTGGAATCGTTGGGGGTGGGCACGTTGAACCACTCGGTGGGGGTGGGGGTGGGGGCGGTGGAGGTGGGAGTGGCGTTTTCGTCAACGGGATACTGACCGTACCCTGATATTCCTGTTGCCACTCGTACATCCGCACGGTCTTCTGGTACTTCAGCCATACACCTTTACGGTATGTGTTAAATTCGACCGGTTGCCCGTCTGTCCCGTCCGACACCCAGTAGTATCCCCTTGGCGTTTTCGTCAGCCATGGGTAATCCGATGCCGGTTGCGGCTCACTGTCCGCCCAATGAATCGCAACCAAGGTCCATCCCATTTTGTCGGGATTCGGTCCGTAGTAATCTGTCGGCCTTCTCGGTGCGTTTGCGTATCGATATGTGCCATTCCAGTACGTCGTGGTGTTGTTCGACATATATCCGAGTCGCGTATGGTCGACCGGATCGTAATACATGTTGGCCCCGTTTGAGATCGACGTGAGCGTCTGTTCCTGGGATGCAATGGCTTTTGGTGAACCACGCTTCGGAATTTGGAATGTCAACGTCTGACCCGTGTACGAATCGTAATAGGTCACGGTTTTCGTCGTCGGAAACTGCGTGCCCGACGCGCTCTGATACCACTCCTCTGTGCTATAACTGGTGAGTGTGACGGTTTTGGTTGTGCTCGCGCTGGCTGCCACAGTCAAGCGCGGGGAAACCAGGGTTGCGGCAGTCGCGGCTACGATGAACAGCCCCTTCAGGCCACGCTTCAGGATATCCACTGGTTTGCGGGCACGCAAAAAACCCACACTTCGAGAGCGTGGGCATGGGTTGCCCTACCTCCCTTTTCAGTTGGTCGTGTTTAGAGATGGAGCGCTTGATGCAAGATAAAATCCCACGTCTAGAAATGCCACCGTGTATTCTTGACGAGCGGCATGCCAGTAAACGGCCCATTTGCTATAGAACCCATCATCCAGCACAGCCAGCGAATGGGCCTGCCACTCCTTCGCAATCCCGTCATCCGTTAGCTGCTTTGTTTGAAACACGAAAGCACCAACATCGTTCACATGGTAGGTGTACGTCTTCCCGTCCCCATTGTTTGCGGACGTCCATACGGCATTCCATGGTTGTAAAGCCGAGATGGTGGCCTTTGCGGTAGTCACGGACGTTTTGCCTTCCGCCATCTGTTGAACTAACGCGGCGAACAATGAACTGTTCGGGCCAGTATAATTCCGACCGACATACGGGCTGTTCAGCCGGTTGGTCCAAGTGACATCGATGCCAGAGGGCTTAGACGGACTACTTGAACCACCTACGTTATTTCCGGTGTTTGCTGATGTGGTTCGGGTTGTACCTGAAGATGTAGCTCTGTTCGTACCTTTCGTCGTAGAGCCGTGACCGCCTGTCGTATGGCCATTGTGCTGAGATTTGATTGTCGTTTTTGGTTTGGATTGTTTCGATTGCTCGGAAGACGTAGAGGACTTCGAAGGTACATACGTGGCTTTCGATATGGCTGAAGCGGAGCTTTGATTCCCTTCGTTTCCCGTACGGTTCGTACGTTTGGTGGCAGGACTCGGTGGACTGGGATTAGAAGACGCCGCATTCCCAATGACACTGACAGCGAGGTTATCCGGCACCACGTTCGTTACATTCGCCGTTTGATTGGCGGCGTTCTCGCCAGTGCCACTGTGATCCAGTGGATGGATCGGATGACGAGAACCACAACCGGCGAGAACACCTGTACTCAGACAAAGTATGAGCGCGAACCCGAACCCACGGATTGCCGGATGAACTACGCTACACTTCCCGGTCATTTCACACACCTCCCATTTCTCGTTATGGAAAGCCTAGCATGCGAAGAGAACCGATGGGTGCCATCTACGTGCCACGTGGTGTGTCAGGAGAGCCGGGTACATGACAGGTTTCATTACGGGCACCCACTGTCACACATGCGGCACCATACGATTCAGGGCTAGTGGTACGATTGTCTTGCTCAAACGCTTTCTTTCTTAGGAAAAGATTCCCTCCCACTGCTCCGTAAGTCAAGTCCACGCTGTTCAATTCCAATTCGTAATCCGCCGACGTGAAAGGAGGTAAAACACGATGAGTACGACATCAACTCCGGCACAGAAGCAAGGGGACGACGAGCACGTAGAAACCAAGACGTTTCACCTGAATCTGGATGGCGTTATGGTTTCCGTGACCTGCAATCGCCCCTCCGCCAGTGCAATCACGAACTTTACCAAGACATTGCATACAATTCTGCTCAACCTGTTTCATGAAAACGAGAAACGCGATGCATCCTTGCCCTCGTCTCACGAATGAATAGTTGATCCGGCCTGGTCTTTCCAGAGGATCGCCCCATCCCCTCCAAGCGCCTCATAGAGCTTTTCAAGGATGGATACGCGTTTGCGGAAGAACGCCCGCCGAGAGAGGTACAAGGTTTCCCACGTAATCGCATTATTCTTCTGCTCAAAATATTTCAATCGTACCAAATCCATCTCTTCCTCTGTCAGAACAGAAAGGGCGTTCTCGAGCAACTGCACCTTGAATTCAAGCGGGCGTATTTTCCGCTCCTCAATCTCCATCCGTCGCTCGATGGCATCATAGGTCGGGTCACTTTCCCTCCCCTTCGCGAACGATGCAACCGCTACAAACTCATGCCGCATGCGCGGGTAATCATTGAATTGCACGCGGAGGCTCTTCAGTTTGCGCTGCCACATCGGATAGGCATACAACCAAGCCTCAATTTCACGCATCTGTGCGTTGATCATGTACGATCCGCCCACTTCGTCTGACGTAAACGCCGGTGGATTCGACGATAAGAGTCGTGCCGCATCAATTTCTCATACTCCTTCTGCTCCGTCGGATAACGTCGATCAGGATGACCTGGCTGGGCTGTGGTCTTCGGGCGGTGCCCTTCATCCTTCACTTTCCATGCCCCCCGTTCTCTTATGTTCACTTTTGTAAACATTATCAAGATAAAAAAGATCGTCAAAAGGCTTGTCCAATGCACGACAAAATTGTTGGGCCGCTTGCGGACTTGGATGACTGACCCCCCGTTCCACTTGGCTGACATAGCCGATGCTGTAATCGACGACCTGCGCCAGTTCCCTTTGTGACAGTCCTTTCAGAACGCGCGCCCGTGTGAATGAATGCGTTTTCACCCGAATGAGTCCAATACGCTTCGACACATTACCGCCCCCTGTCTACGCTTCTATAATCTCATGATAATTCCTGGATCTTTTCATTGGCAACCACATCTTTGTTCACTTTTGATAACTTTATGGTGTACTTTTTTGATCTTGAATGGTATCATCGGCAAAGAGTATGAAGGACGTGATTGAGGCGATGAACGAAGAGTTTGGTGCGTGGCTACGAAAACAGCGGAAGGAACGAAAACTTACCCTGAGAACCGTCGCGGCACGAGCCAAGATGGGAATTGGGCACCTTTCGCTGCTTGAAAACGGGAAGCGAAAGCCAAAAGCGGAGTCGCTTTCGCCTTTGGCTCTCGCCCTTGGGATTCCCTATGGGGAGATGCTTCGTGCCGCAGGATACTTAGACGATCGCAATCTTCTCTTTGCTCATCGCCTGCGTACCGTGCGCCTTGAACGCAAAATCGACGTGCAGGACTTGGCCAGTGCATGCGGTTTATCTCCCAAGACGATTGAACGGTGGGAATCCGGTGGAACCCAACTTCCGAGCCGTCAAACCATTGAACGCCTCGCGGCTCGCCTCAATGTCACGGCTGACTACCTCCTAGGATTGGTCGACCACCCGGAGGCAGGGACTTTTGACTTGAGAGTACTCCTTGAGCAGGAAAACATCTTATACAATGGCACGCTACTGACACCGGAGCAGCGAGATTTCGTTCACGATCTCGTCCGTAAAGTCCTCGACTTATCCAATTCCGGTTCATTTACATCGAAGAAAGATGAGGACGGTAATCCGAAATAGAGCTTCCCGTCATCTGTTCTCTGTCATTAAGGTGACCGCAAGCCAAGAAGTAGCACATGGCAGATACAAAGTTAGACTTGATCTGACAAATAACATCGACATGATTTCCTCTCCGACATTATGGGAACATAGCACCTACCAATCGATAGACATCATAAGCGACCACTACCAGTGACATACCACAGAGCACCTTCAGTAGCGTAGGCGGCGCTTTCATTCTGGGTAAAAAACCGACTAATAGAGAAAGCAATAGCAAAATGGCAACGGGCCACGAAGGAATGGCGAAGGCGGCAAGGACTGTTGTTATAACGACGAGCCCCGTTAATACCCACAGACCGATAATCACATCATCACCCGCAGTCTTTCACTCATTTCATAGACCCGGCCGAACTAGCTGAGAAACCTGCTGCTGGAGTCCTTTCAGCATCTCGTAGTGATTGCTGAGTTGGAATCCCCACTTCAATCAATTCTGTACCATTCGTATTATTTTTCTGTAGTTCCAATCTACAAGACTGGAACTCCCTCTTGTGCTTTCACTGTAACTTGTTAACTTGGATGTTGAGCGGGTCTTCCCATATGGTCTAAGTATGTTGCTGTAACTGTCGGATCTCCGGTAGAAGATGTCATATTGTTCATATTGTTGGCTGCGCCTCCCGCTACTTGACTGGCTAGTTCCCTTTGACGTAGCTGAGGAACCTTACTATGCTTGCATTGCGGCAACGGATGCAGAAGTCGGTACACCGACCTCGAAGTTGAGAATGGGTCTGTGAATTGTGTACGCTAGTTCAATGACACCAGCCTGCCCCTGTTTGACTTTTACCAGGTACTGAAAATCATATCCATGTTGGCTTCCTTTTTGACTGGGCTGACCATGAGAAACGAAGTATTGCGGATTCATCAGAACTAAGGGAACTTTGCTTACGTCAAATTTCGTTCCGCCAAAATTCTTAGCATCCAGTTCGGGGACTTTTTCCACAGTTTCTTGGACCATACCGTGAACGGTAGGTGTAGATGTTTGCGTACCTGTCGCTGCAAAGACCGGCAACACACCATATAATCCAGTCGCAAGTACAAACCTAATCCTATTGACGTAACGACATCGTTTCTGGACATAACATTCCCTTTTTGAGCGTTTTGCTATGTACCTGTCGCCGATTGCATGGGGCCCCATTACAACGACTATCTGGATATTATATCCAGATTCTATCACAAAAACGACGAAACGAACCTTAAATTATCATAAGGTTGGGAAATATCTAACCGAAGTTACGTCTTGGCATTGCGTATACCATCAGGGGGCAGGGTATAAGATGAGCAGTACTTTCTTCGCGGGTATAATATGTACCCGCGTCTACGGACGGTCTTCAGGCAAGTCGGGTTTTCCGGATTGTCTTCTAGCTGAACTCGGATCTGATGAATAAATACGTACAACTCGTCGCGTTGAGCCATCGTATTTTCTCCCCACCCACGCACTATCAGCTCATTGCTCGAAACGACTTCACCCATATGCTCTGCTAAATATCGGAGCAGACGAAATTCAATCGGTGTTAGATACTTTGTTTCTCCATCCTTAACGAGGACCGCCCCGTTGAGGTTCAGATAGCAATCGTCACCCAACCCAATACGGCTATCTCTTTCACTCTCCATCACCCAAGCCCCCCTCAGATGAAATTTTTGAGAGTCGGCTGCAAAGTTACACGGGGGTGGTACCGTGGCAACTGGCTGGCAATAGACTGGACAGTCCTTAGCCCCTGTAGCTTTGCGTCCCCAACTTTCGTAGGGTTTGCCCATTGTTTAATTCAATTGCGAAACTGCCTATGGCTTATCGGAACTATGAATCGGCACCTTAGCTTTGATTGCCTGCATAGATGTAGGTAGGATCCTTTCATTCTCTGAGTACCGATCGCACACAAATCGGCCACGTTCAATGAGTTCGTCAATCAAATCCTCCCTTGCCCACCACGGCAGAGATGCGAGTTCTTCACCAAACCATCCTACTCCCCGGATAAAATGCTGAATGGCTCTTTCCGGATCAACAAATATAGATGGCATCGGCATGATCCGTTCTTCCACGTCGGTCAAACCCGCACTTATGAAATCCGCGTGAATCGCGTTTGGGTCGAGCAGATAGTCCCTAGGGCGCTCCTGACGCTTTGCAGCGAGTTCTAAAATTGGTGCAAACCATTCCCGAAAGAACGGCGCATCCAGGTCGGCTTTCAGTGGGTGCATACTGGCAATTATGCTGCCGGGGCGTACCACTCGTTTCATTTCGTCGAGAGCCTTCTGACGATTGGTGAAGTGTAAGAAGCCGACTCCAATAGCGGCGTCGAACTGCTCTTCTCCGATAGGCAACCCCTCAGCTCGACCTTGTCGAAAGGAAACCCACTGTATACCAAGTTGCTCTTGCTTAACCCGTGCCCGAGCCAGCATCGCTTTCGCCGGATCCACCGCTACAACGAAACCAGATGGACCGACCGCTTCAGCTAATCCCCCATCAAACGTGAAAACACCGTTGGCACAGCCAAGTTCGACGACTTGCATGCCATCCTTTATCCCTGCCCAACACAGAAATTCACGACGTATCTCCATCGCATTGGGCCAAATTTCAGCGGCCAACTGTTCATAGTCGTTAAAGAAATTAAATTGGGAGATACGGAGCATGTTGAGGCGCTGGTGGAAGTAGCCGACGGATGCTAGTACGTCTGTCGTTTGTTTCAACACTTGACGCCCTTTGTCCGTTAATTGCACAAAACGCCGGTCCCCCCGGCGCTCAAGACGGATATTTCCTACCAATGACGCAAACATCAATTCTTCACCGAGGCTGTAATCCACCCACGGTCGATGCCAAGTCCCTCGTACGAATTCGCGTTCGGGTATCTCGCCATAATGACGCAGCGCATTTTGGTTTTCCCAACTCGTGACCAGCATGTAAAGTTGTAGCAGCGTACCGAACCGGTACTGCCTCACGAACGATTCCACGCGATCCACGGCTTCTCGAACCAATCCCTCATCTACATCCAATTCCCCAGTGGTTTCATGAGCCATAAAAACAGCGGTAGACGCTGCGATTTCGTACACGGCTACCTGTGCGATACGCTCTGGTGCCGGTAAATCGTTTAAAACATAGCCCCGTTCCATCTCGGTCCAATGCGTGTATGCGCACTCACGTGCCCGTCTGCTTAGGTATTCATGCACCAACGGATCAAATCGCCCGTCTCCATTCATGTCTGCAAGCCAAGGACTGATGACTAGCCCCTTGGCCGATAGCTGTTGGAGTGCTTCTTTCATATCTGGGTAGATGAACATACACTCGCATCCTTCCCCCGATAATGCTGTACCTTATGTATCTCATTCGACAAGCCGTCTAAATTATCCTTTAATTCCCACCAACCACTGTGTCGAGGCGTACATGGAATGCTCTCGTCTGTCTTCACAGATTTCTACAGACCATGGTGTTAATTTCGTTGCGAAACATGAAACTGATGTTTCTCCGCGTACATTCTCGAGTCAGCAATTCTCATCAGGTCCGTGACGTTATCTGCATCTTCAGGAAAGGTGGCGATCCCGATAGAAACTGTCATCGTAATCCGGCTTACTTTCGACTGCTCCCCCAGTGCATAATGAATACTATTGGCCACAACCTCACTGACCGCCCGATCACCCCCTGGATGAATGACGATAAACTCATCCCCTCCAAGCCGTGCCGCCACGTCACGCTTCGTCGTCGTATAGGATTTTAAAGTCCTTGCGATCATACGAATGCCTTGAGCACCGGCAAGGTGACCGTACGTGTCATTTACTTGTTTTAAGTTGTTGGCATCTATGATGAGGATAGAAAGAGGAATTTGAAGGCGCTGCGCATTTCGCAGCATGGATTTGATCTGCTGTAAGGCGTATTCGCGATTGTATAGCCCAGTGGATGCGTCGTGCGTTGCTATGAAGTACATCCGATCATACTGGAACCCTAACCAAGTGATGAGAACTGCCACAGATACAACGAGGCTTATCGTGATGAGAGGCAAAGTGAGAACTGACATTAGAAACAAGCGCCAACAAATAAGAAGCAAGATCGCGACGGTCGCTACAAACTTTCCTCGAAATTCCACTGCGCATCAGCCTCTGTTCTCAGAACTCGCGTGGAGATTTTCCATCTCATCCGAACCAGCCGACTCTAGTTTACTCGAATTTCGAAAAAAGCCAATAATGAACCATGGCCGAGTGGCGATATCTCGGCGCAATCCGTGAGAAGTATGGTCTTTCGTCTTTTTAGATAGGCCTATATGCCTACATAGACCTCAGCAAATTTCCCCGTGAAACCCTGGGGTGATTCGTACACGTCAAATTCCAAAGTGGATCTCCCGGGGCCATCTTTGCGCACAATGAATGCACTCTGTTTTCGAAGTTGCTCAACCATTTCAACATTCATTGCCCCGTTCAGTCCTCAAAAATATGTCTACCATCTAGTCTCGTTGATTGTCAGTCCGGATCTCCCGCATCGTTATCTCCGGATGACGGTGGTCAAAGCATCCTGTAAAACCAACAGGTCCGTTTCAATATGTCGTCCTTGTTCGCACGCCAATCGGAACCGAACCTCAGGCGCAATCGCGGAGTTCTCCTCAAAAGGACGACTCAACGCTTCAAACCCACAGACCTCGCCGTGCGCATGATCGACAATTAGTTGCTGCCCTCTTTCCCCACCCAAAATCAAAACAACCCATCATATAGGTTGCCAGACAGCACGATCCACACTGGTAACCCGGCGATCCTAGACAACGTATTGTCCGTAGACCCGTAGCGTTACGTTCCAGCGTTTCCACTGGTTTACCCTATGACAGTGAATATGTACGATCGTAGTTCGATAATTTCTGTCATTTTCCTGTAGCACATTTGTGACAAGCCCGCTCATCATACCTTCGGAAATCTTAAGGTTCACGGTCTCTCCACGGTGCTATACTTTTTATACCAATATTCAGAAATCCACAAACAGACAGAGCGTGTGCGTACGGGTATGAATCGACGACGCACGTCTGCCAAGAAAGGGTGATCAGTCTGTTCCCCGGACGTCCACCACATGGGGTGGGTTGGCGTGCCGTGCTCAAGGGCTTTCGTGAGCCTGCGTTTTGTAATCCGGCTTGGCACACGCACCGTGATATCTCAAACGGAGCTCCATGACCAGACAAAAACAAGGACATGTAACGGAGTTCGGTGGCATTCACGTCGTAGCTGACTTTTATCGGCTTCTTCCACGGACGCTACAATCTTGTCCCAAGGCATAACTGCTTCCAAAGCCAGAAATGGGTCAACCCCCTCATTACGGGCCTTTATAAGTGCATTCCCTAAAGTGGCGAGCTGCACGACCTTTTCGTTGATTGATTTACCGTTTTGCTTCTGGATTTCTTCCTGAGCTTTGCGACCCTTCGATAGAAGCGACATAATTTGTCGGTCATGGATTTCAAATGCCTGGTCCGTTAAGTCTTGAATAAGTTCGAGTAAGTATGACACTAAAATGGCGTGTTATTTGGGAGTATCGAATCGACGAAAGGAATGTGGCTCATACCGAGCTCCAATGGTAGATAACTGCCGGAGACGATTCGGATGAATCCCTTTTGTGTCGATTTGCAGATTAAGACCGCGGATGTACTCTAACTTCTCAACGACGTTGAGGAAAGCATCCGGCGAGCTCGCACCTGGAATTTCACGCAACCAAGCCAGATACGTTTTACTGCTTTCCGGCATCGGAGAAAGGAGATGTTCCAGTTTTTCAATCTGCTCTGTGGTTAGCGCAGTGACAATGGCCTTGAATATCTTTTTTTCGGCCCGCTGACGTGCTTCCCACACAACACGTTCAATTGACGACATTGCCGGCAAGATGACCTTTTGGGAACGCAACTCATCAATAGTAGAATGGATTAAGTACATTGCATTCCCGTTTTCAAGGGCATAATTCAACATCTTTTGAGACAAGGAACGATACTCATGAATTGTGAAACTTCGATACCCATAAGCTTGGCGAATTTCCTCCATATGCTCGCGCCTCGTGGTCTCTCGCTGAGCATATTGAGAAAACACTGATGGCTGAACACCGATTTGCTTCGCAATGTAACGTAAAACACTGTCCGGAACGGACTTTAGCTCGGATAGTGGCCACCCTGGATATCGCAACACCGCTAATTGAACCGCGAAACCCAAGCGGTTATGGTCACGTCTGTGCTTGTTAATGATATCGAGGTCATGTGACGAAAATCTGTAATATGTCCCCAAATCCCAATCGCTATCGGAAGGAATTTGTATAAACTCTTGTCGTTGCTCTAATGTTAGTAGCTCTTTACCTCGCAATGTTTTCATCCTCTCGCTGCTACTAATCAAAAACGTCGCAAAAATAGTCTTTAACGTCATTTTAGCTCATCTTTGACAGTGCCCTAGGCCCAGCAAGGGATTGTAGGTGGTATTTTGCCCTACAACGCAAAGAGCCCCAAACTGGTTGGGGCCTTCGGATGTGAATTCAGACTAAACGAGCGTGCCGGACGACGTCTGACGCAGATGGATGGCCTTCGCAGGAAGTGGAATGTTCAGTGCCTTGAGCACCTCACGCAGGTCCTGCGGCGGAGGTGGCACGCTCAGAAACTCTTTCCCAAGGAATTCAGTCTTCATTACGTGCCATCGCTTTAGTTCCTTCATGATTCGTTCGCCGGTGTACCAGCGCGCGCCCAGTTCCTCCAGCCGTTGCTCACGCCCTGCAGCGTTGTCCATCTGCTGAGCTTCGCGCTCACGCTGTTCCCACCAGCGGCGGTACATCACTTGAACCTCTTGCTCGAACAGATATGCCAGTACACAGACGAAGATGTGGCCACGAACACGCTTCTCATTCCAGTGGTAAACCGGGCCGACATCGAGGAAGTTCTTAATCTCGCGAAACGCCCGTTCCACGTTCATCAATGTTTTGTAGGAGGTGACAACCTGTTCGGCTGGTAGATTGGTGTTGGTTTTAATCACAAACTTTCCGTCTCGGAGCGCTTCCTTGGCTAGGGCCCCCTCGTTACGTTTGTAGGAGAGCTTCTCGTCATTGAACTCCACTTCAAGAAACGCTTGTACACCTTTTTTCGTGAGGATGTCGCTGACCTTGAGCATCACGGACTGTGTGCTTGTTTTCCGACCGCGGTGAGGTTTCTCCAACCACGTCCCGTATTCGACCAGGGCTTGTTCTGCTTCCTCTAACGCGGACACACGGAAGGCTTCGTCTGTCTTTGCCTTGAGTGGGTTGTGGCAGAGAATATAGCGAGCATCTTGCCCTTTTTCATCATCCTCGACGGCAGATGCAGGCACCTCAAGGTAGCTGAGGTTACCACGTAGTTCGGTATAGACTGAGATGTCATTGTACTTTGTTAACAAGGTGTCGCTGACCACACGACCACGTTTGTGGTAGCCCACAATAAAGGGATATTGGAGTTCTGCCAATAGCTCGGTGTTCTTTTTGGTGACCATGCCACGGTCCCCGACGAAGACACACTGTTCTACCGAGAAGTCTTTCTTCAAACGTTCTAGAATCTCTTTGACGGTCTTCTTGTCCGGTGTGTTTCCTGCAAAGACTTCATGAGTGATTGGCAGGCCGTCCGGTGTGACAAGTAGGCCGAGTTCAACCTGCTCTAGGTCTGGTCGGTGGGTTCGGGAGTATCCGTGTTCGCCAATCGGACAGTGGTGGCCACTGAGATGCGTACTGGTTAGGTCATAGAGTACCAGCGACAGGCGAAAGCTCAGAAGGTCCGTGAGTCGCTGGTAGATGAGCTTCTCAAGCTGTGGCTTCATGTCCATGAGGTGATCCAAGGCACGGTAAAAATGTTGGAGCTGCCACGGTTCATCACCTGACTCTGGCAGATACATGTCTTCAATGGTGTGGAACAGGTCCAGCTTGCTGGACGGGTTCATCAAACGGTTACAGACCATCGCCTTCACATAGCGGGCCACATCAAATGTGACCTGGCGATCTTTCAATTCGTTTTGTACAGCTTTGGTTAGCCCCAACTGGTCCCACAAAAATTGAACCACGTAGGGAACGCCGAAAGAGAGGGTCGACTTCGGGTCGAAGTCCTCGATCGAACCAGAGGCACGGTTTTGTAGGAGCGATTCCAGAGTGCGAATAAACTGTTGAATTTCTTCCTCAGAGTAGCCATCAACGTTACCAAGGCTAGCAATCCGGCGCTTTTTAACTGCCTTTCCCTCGCGGTAGGATTCAACAATATGCATGTACCTGTAGGTGCGACCATCGGGGCGTTTTGTGGATACAATTTGTGCGAACACAGGGCTCACCACCACAACTATTATTACCTACGAATATATTACAAAAATATAAATATATCAACAATAAAGTTATCCACTGTCCAAACAATTTTTGACCTACATTTTCGAGCTCAAAACAGGACTTATCAACAGAAAACCGCGCAGCAGCGCGGTTCCGGGTCCTACAGGGTCGAGTTTTCCACAGTTAAACTGTCAAAGATGAGTTTTAGAGTAAGATAACAGGGAAAACTATTGAAAAGTAGGGTAGCTAATGGAACAAAAAAGTGACGCAAAAGTCATCCCAGGATTTATCCAAAGCCTAGAGTCTGACGGTTGCAGTCCCGGAACCATAAAAAACTATACCCGTAGTATACGAGAGTTCTCTGAATGGTTAAAGCAAGGTGGCGGAGATATCACACGATTGACGCGAGTCGATGTACAGCAATACATCTATGCCTTGGAACAGAAAGGGAATACGGCAGCTACTATCGAGAATAAGTTCGCTGCGCTTTCCGTTCTAGCTCGTTACTTGGACGCTTCACATGCTTTACGAAACATACGTCGACCTGAGGTTCGGAAATCACGGTACATAGCCCCAAAATCACTGGATCGCAATGAGCGGAATCGAGTACTTCGAGAAGTGGAGCGCACCCGAAATCTGCGAAGCATTGCTATCGTTTACCTTTTTCTTTATAGCGGGCTTCGGGTTTCTGAAATGGTAGCCCTTGGTCGAGATGACGTGGTACTAGGCGAACGTAGCGGGTCTATTCGAGTTCGAAAAGGTAAAGGGAACGTTTCGAGGACTGTTCAGTTACCTGTCGAGGCCCGGCTACAACTGCGTCAATACTTAGAATCCCGAAGAGATGACGACCCTGCGCTTTTCCTCTCCAATTTTCACAGGAGAATTTCCGTACGTTCGGTACAGCGCGTATTAGAGAAATTTGGAGTGCATCCACACCAACTTCGTCATACCTACTGCAGGGAGTTAGTCGGAGCTGGCGTGGATATTGCTACTGTCGCAGAACTTGCAGGTCACGCAGATATCAACGTTACCCGGCGTTACGCGAAACCGACGACCAAAGAACTGGAGCAAGCGGTAGAGAAAGCATTTAGTTCGTAATTTAAATAGACTGATCAAGGGCGGGGAGGCGCCTTACGAAGATGGATACTAAACCGAAAATTACAATGAGTGCAGCCAGAATTTCTAATGTAGACAACTTAGTGAGTACCCACCCCGTGAATACGCTCATTACTGGATTCAGGAGCACTGAGATCGTATTAAACAGACCTAGAACTTGGCCGCGAACAGATGACGGAGCCGAAACACTCAAATATGAGTATGCTGGACCGAAAAGGGAGTCTGTCGACCCGTATACGGCCATTAAAATGGCAACTCCTACTATCCACCGTTGAGCCGTACCAAATGTCAATAAAGCTATCGCTATGCTCTGGATAATAAAAGCCGTAGAAATCAAACTTCGGATACGATATGTTTGGTTCTTTCGAAGAAACCACAGGTTACCTAATATTGTTCCGATCATCAGTGAGGCTTCTACAATACCAAAACCAGTATACCCTGCGTTGGTGTCCATTGATAAGAAAAGCGGAAGAGCAAGTAGTATATTGTGTGGGATATTGGTAATTGAAATAACCCACATAAATGCCCATAGAAACGGGTGACTTCGTAAAGCCCGCCACGCTTCCGGAAAACCACTAACTAGGTTGATCGCGCTTCCCAGTCGTCTTTGTTGTGTACGAACAGCAACACTACGTTGTCGTGATTCTCGAACATATAAGATGAAAAGGCTGGATAATACCGATAATACGACGATTACAAAAAGTAGCGGATTAATACCGACATACTGAATCAAAGACCCAGTAATGACTGTGCCGACTATCCAAGCGCCCTGACCAAGGGATCCAACGGCTGATTGCCATCGAACAAGTTGTTTTGCGTCTACCATGTCCGTTATTAAGGTTGTATAGCTTGGACCAACCATGACATCCACACTATTGATTACGAAAAACAAAACATAGATGGTCGATATTAATGCCCATACTGAGAAACTCCTGATTTCAGAGAGTAAAAATAGCCCCATAACACTAAGACCTTGGAATAGGTACATTAAGGCAATGTATCGTGGCCTATGATATCGATCTGCAAATAAACCACCGATGGGCCCAAATAGCAACTGGGCGAATGAAGGAATTCCTAAAGCTGCGCCCACTGCAATAGAGGAATGCCACCCATGATACACCAGGAATACGAATGCCACATAACGAATACCTGAAGAAAGCTGAGCTAACACTTTTGACAGAGCAAGGTTAACTTGAGTTACCATACATACACCCCATTTGGGGTTTCTGAATGCATTTGGCGATTCGATTCGCCCCTTTCACACGTATTTCCGAGGAGACTAGCCGGAAATACGTGTGAAGGGCACCATTGCCTCAGAAGGAACCCCTACAACAACTGCTTGCAGCCGCCCCCATCGTCTTTACGATGTTTTTATTGCCGGCCTTCTTGCCTGACTGAATCAATTTCATTGTGCCTCACCTCCCTTCCTGTAACTGCACTAACTCGCAATGCAAACGTATTTGGTCTCTTATGTTGTATTTGAGTTCAGTGCACCAATCACCACCTTTTTCAAGCCGTTTTAGACTGCAGCCCCCAAAACACAAAGGAAGTACTTTGCATTTCAAACAATCTGCATCACTAAATGGGTCTTTGGACATCCATCGTGACCAACGGTCGAAATTTAGATCGTAAGAACCATCGTTGTTGATATTTCCGACACTATCTGCGTCTGAAAATGACTCGGAACACTTAAACATTCGCCCATTGGGCGATATCATGAATTGGTATGCGGAATCGACTATGCAGAATCGATCTGCAGTGGGAATTAGCTGATACCCAACATTCACACCTTTGCTCTGGGCGTAAACGTAGAAGTCTTTTACTCTACGGGCAAATTGGTCTACCCTCATATCATCGTAAGGTCTGATGTCAGCAGAAAGGATACTTTTTATACTCAGGACAATATTCGGTTTTACACCGTACCTGCTGAGAATATCAATGAGCTCGGGAATACGAGAAATCGTTGTTTCGTCAACGTTAGCTCGAATGTACACATCAAAATACTCAGATGCATCGAGGGCGTTGCCTAGGACCCGATTAAATGTTGGAACAGAGGAATTCACCAGTCGTCTCGTTTTGTTGTGGACATCAGGTGGCCCATCAACTGTTATTTGAAGGTACTTGCACCGCATTTCTTTCAGTTCACTGATGATTTTTGGTGTAAGCAGATATCCATTCGTTGTCATAGAGCACGTGTAGTCAATACCTTTCGAATCACAGAGTGACATTAGCCTGGAACTTAAATATCTTATCGCCTTAAAATTTAGCAGCGGTTCTCCTCCGTACCAGTCAATCGAAAGGCTTGATATTGAATTCGACTTATTGTCAACAAATTTGACAATATTTTGCTGAACTTCTTCGGAAAGGAATTCCTTACGATGTGGTTCGAAACAATATGGACAGTCAAAGTTACAGTCCAAAGTCGTTAAGATGGACAGATGTAATTTATCCGTTGTAAATCTTTCAGTCCATGACTTCACCTTGAGATAATTCAGTTCATTAAATTCATCCTCGATCATGTAGCCATTTTCTCTTAATATTTGTAACTTAGATTCTGGAAGAGTAGAATGGTCTTTGTGTCCGCTCAAAACTCGAATCACTTGGTCGTCCGTTTCTGGATCCAGAGTCATTAATGCACCTGACAAGGTATTAAACGCGGCTACTTGTTCATCATTTTGTGTGGGAGTAAGAATGTTGTAATTGGAAATCTTCACTTCGACTCACCATCCTCGTTTAGGTTGGAGCTCTCATATTCCTCGATGATAAAATCCCTAAGTGTATACCTAATTTCGGAGCATTCTTTTTGGCCATATTTGAACTTCGCGGCTTGACAACCGCCCCAACATAGAGGGAGCACTTTACATCTAGAACATTCAGAATCGGAGAACACGTCTTTGCTCATCCATTGAAAATATCTCTCTTCGAGCATCTCGCCTCCGTATTCATCAATCATTCCCACACGTTCAAAGGGTTTGAACACTTCGGCACATTTATATAGTTCACCTGTGGGACTGACTTGGTACTGATTAATTGATTCAGCAACACAAGTTTGGGAGTGATCATAGCTAATCATGGATACTTTAGAGAACCCCATTTTACGGGCGGTTCTTCGGAGATTAAGCACTGCCTCAGCGTATTCGTCTACACTAAGGGGAAGATCATCGTAGACCCTTGAAGTACCTGGAGGGAACACACGTTTGAAGTAATAACTGATTTCCCTATGAAGTCCACGGTCCTTTAAATTATGTAAAAGTTCTTCCATGGAACCGACGTTATCTTTATCTACATTAATCCGTACTGTAATAGTCATTCCATTCTGTAGAGCAATATCAATGTTTTCGACAATACGTTCAAACGTAGGAGACTTATTAATGCCAACACGACGATTATCATGAGCTTTGGCGGGCCCATCCAAAGTGATTTGTGCTACATTTATTCCTCCCTCGACAAGTTGAGCAACTCTCTTCTGATTGAGTAGAACTCCGTTCGTAGTTATTGAAGGTACGTATTCACACCGATGCTTGGTGCACAAATCCTTAATCTTCAGATTAAGGGCCACGATGTCGTTTATGGCCAGCAGTGGCTCTCCGCCAAACCATTCAATCGTTAAATATTCCAGGTTAGGGATTTTTCTCGATAGAAACTTGAGGATTTTGTTTCTTGCGTCTTGTGTTAACCTCTCGTTACGCTGTTCTTCAAAACAATAGGGACAGCGTAAATTACAATTGAGTGTCATCGTTACTTGAAGGTTTAAGGTTGCTGTCTGAAACCTACTAAGCCGATTCATCAACGCAAGATGTTCTAATTCCTCCGCCTTCGACGCAACTATGAATCCATTTTCGGTAAGAATGTTAATGTACCGGTTTTCAGGGTTACCATATGGATATTCAAGCGCAGATACTACTTGCTTCTGTTCATCTGGTTGATCTAGAGTTAGTAAACTTCGGGAAAGGGTGTTATAGAGAAGAATTTTATCTTCATACGGAACTAGAACGTTGAATTGAGATGATTCCATTCGATGACCACCTCGAAATATTAGAACTATCAATAATTTTACCCATGTTGTGTATCGGACAGGTGACCCGTAGTAACTATCTTGAATAGTACGAAATAACTGGTTCCATACCCAACCTCTTCATCATTTGATAAACGTTTTTCGAGGACTTTAGTGGATGAGGCAGTTAAGGTGTTGATTGTTGATAATCTACTGACCCGGAACCGTTATGTGTTACCGACAAGGTCTCAGTTCATTGTCAACCCGGTACCCCGTGTACATCGGTGATCAACCATCAGACATGACAGCAGTAAAACAGCAGGCATGAGTAGTATCGCTTCACTGGTGGGGAGATAGGGAAATTGGACGATTGAAACCAGCTCGTTCGTCTAACTACAAATGGCGCTCATATTCCACCGGATATCTTAAACAATCCGATAGGTTGTTAAGGAATTCTTAGAGTAGAAAAAAACATCTTTGTCGATCCAACAAATGTCTTAGCGTACGTTTTTCGCGTTTTGTTGGCGGTACCCTTAAACGCGAATGGTAGCTGTTGTGCGCAGTACGACAGTGACAAAATTGATTCCCTTCTGTCGTTAACCTGCCCGAAATCGGAGTAGGCAAACTCGTTCGTTCGCATATTCATACAACTTCTCTGCATAAAAGTCGCCGTGTGCGAATCGCTCAATGTTCCGCGGTCCCCCAGCATCCTTTCCCTCAGTATACACGGCGACGATTGGTTTTGCAGACATTCATCACTGCACGAAATATCGCTGATACGCTTGCTGGCGCACGGTGCCACTAAGGGATGCGTATAATTGCGTGGTCTCTGGTTTCTCATGGCCCAAAATAGACTGCACGGCAACGAGGGGTGCGCCCTGATTGAGCAATACGGTTGCGAGGGTATGGCGATAATGGTGAGCTCACCATTATGAATAGAGAATTATCGAAAATCGGGCACAAAGAGGGGCATTCCGTGAAGGAACGCCGATTTTGGATAATTCTATTGGACTAAACTGCGGTCGCCAGCCACTATGGGGAAAGAAACATGCTCATGGTGCCTGGATAAACCGATGTTACTGGTTCAGGGACGCTAATTGGCGGGAAACAGGCGGTGGTTGGTCGGATAATACGGCAAACGGATACAGTTTCCCCCTCCCCAATCAAGAGGCCTCGACTAAGGCTATGCAATTCCTTGTTCTGGTGAAGCTCTGAGATGACCAATGCCGCAGCAAGGACAAACGGTGAAATCTCTCCCAGTGAGCTTCTCCAAGAAATCCAAAGCGGACAGCTTGGGGAGTGGGGTGGTTCTTACGGCGGTCTTCGTAAGTCGTTTACACAGTTTCAGTTTGGTTGCTTTATTTCTGGAACTGAGTAGTCCGTAGTGCCGAATCCTCGTGAATCCGGTAGGTAACACGTGAATCAAAAAACGACGGATGAATTCATCTGCAGTCAGACTCATCTCCTTCTGTTGGTTGTTATCCTTGTAGTCCCGCCACTTGAACGTCACCATTCCCGCTTCCAAATTGACAATACGTTGATTTGAAATTGCAACGCGGTGGGTGTAGCGTCCGAGGTATTCCACAACATGTCCGGCGTTTTTGAAGGGCGGTTTGCAGTAGACCACCCATTCTTTTTGGTATAGAGAAGACATCCAATCCTGAAACTGGCTCTGCTCTTGCAAGTGCACGATGGCGCCGTAAAATTCAAGCTTCGCCTGTTTCAAATAATGCAGGAACTTGCCCCTGAATTTCCGAGACAGCACCTTCACCGGGATGAAAAACTTCTTTCGGGAGTTCACCCACTTGCCATTAGAAGTCAGCCCGCCACCGGGGGCAATGCAGTGCAGATGCGGATGGTGCATCAAGTTCTGCCCCCATGTATGGAGGACTCCTGTGAAACCAATTTGTGCACCCAAATATTTGGGGTCAGCGGCGAGTTCGGACAGGGTTTCGGCCGCTGCCCTGAAGAGAAGACCGTAGATAGTCTCGGGATTTTGATACGCAACGGAATTGAGTAGGTCAGGCAGAGTAAACACCACATGAAAATATCCAACATTGAGCAAGTCGTCTTTTCGAGCCTCAATCCAACGTTCCTTGGTGAGCGTTTGGCATTTGGGACAATGACGATTACGACACGAATTGTAAGAGACCCGCCACGAATCCGCATTCGTCACATTCATCCACATGTCCACCTAACGCAGCAGTTCTACAGTTTCGAATCGCACGGACCACTTTTTGCTGGTCAGGTGGAAGACGGTGTTCGGCTTGATACGCTTCTCCATATTGCACGAAGATATCTTGTAATTCAGGCATGTGAAGGAACCTCAAACCGAGCATCTGTGGAATGACTATCCAGTGGACTTACGATGCCAGATGGCATATTCGCCAGATGCAGATAGATTGTCGTGGACTGGACACTGGCATGCCCCAGTAATGATTTGATTTGTAGCAATGTGGCCCCATCTTCCAGAAGATGTGTGGCGAAGGAGTGCCTCAGTGTGTGGATGGACGCTTGTTTGGTGATGTGAGCTCTTTGGACCGCTTTAGTGAAAGCATCTTCAATCGCCGCAGAGGTAATATGCGTCACGTTGTACGTGCCAAGAAACAGCCAGTCCTCGGGGTGGTTTGGCCGGTATTCCTTCCAGTACTCGCGCAAAACGTTTAGGCAGGCGTCTGAGAGTAAAGTGTAACGGTCTTTCCCACCTTTACCGTACTGTATTGTTCCTGGTGGTGGACTTAACTCCTATGGTAAGTGGGTAAACTCAAGAAAAAAGTTTTTCATTCCAGTGAAGGTTCTATCCCGAAAGTTCAGAGGAAAATTTCTTAACTATTTGAAGCAGGCGAAGCTTGAATTTTACGGTTCCATAGTGCATTTGCACGACCAGAATCAGTTCCAGCAGTGGATATCTTCTTTGTACCAAAAAGAATGGGTGGTCTACTGCAAACCGCCCTTCAAAGACCCTGGACATGTAGTGGAATATCTAGGCCGATATACCCACCGTGTCGCCATTTCAAACAACCGTATTGTTCGCGTGCACAATGGGATGGTGACGTTTAAGTGGCGGGATTACAAAGACCATAACCGGCAGAAGCTGATGAGCCTAACGACGGATGAATTTATTCGTCGCTTTCTGGTGCATGTTCTCCCCACAGGATTTATAAGGATTCGGCACTATGGATTGCTCTGAACCAGAAACAAGTCAGTTAAGTTAGCATTGTGTAAAAAGCTCACAAAGACGACCATGAGGGAGAAGTTCACAGCCAAGTTATCTACCGTGGAACTCTTCGAGAAGCTTCGCCGGAAAATGCAACTGCATAATGTCTGCCTACTGCCTCTTCATTGGGGAGGGGGGAATTGTATCCATTGTGCTATACCAAGCATACATTTTTCCTCGACTTTCCAAGAATAGCCTGCATGATAGTAAAAACATTGCTCTATTTTAAAACCATGGGCTTTTTTATTTCCCCATAGCGACCAGTGACCGCAGTTCCGTCCAATAGAGTTATCTCAAAGTCGGCTTCATCCTGTGGAGGAGCCGATTTTTCGTGCTCGACTTTCAGATAACTCTCTACTCACTTTGCACAAGGTGGCGTCATCTCACCACTACTGTCAAATATCATGTTACACGAATTTGACCAGTGGATGGAAGTAAATTATCTAAACAAAAAGGTGAGAAAAGACCGCTGGGCGTGGAACTTCGGAATACAAAGCCGACGCCCTATCGCGATACGCGAAAACCGACAGTGGAAACCGGCAATTTCATATTGCCGCTATGCAGATGATTTTGTAGTCCTTGTCAAAGGCACAAAGGCCATTGCGGAAGATGTACGCGAGGCATGTCGTGCATTTCTTGAGGACAATCTCAAACTCACGATGAATATGGACAAAACGCATATCACCCATGTGAACGACGGCTTCGTCTTTCTGGGCCATCGTATTATCCGCAAACGGGGCCCTCGGGGAAATATGCGAGTTGTAACGACAATTCCGTGGGAGAAATACCGCCGTTTTACAGAAAAGATAGTCAAGCAACTATCGGGGAATTACGGTGCGAATACAATAGATGTCATCGAAAGTCTCAATCGACAAATCGCAGGGTGGGTTAACTTTTACCAATACACCGACCATACAGCGACTATTTTCAGCAAAGTAGACCGAGTGGTGTTCTGGAAACTCGGGTACTGGCTGGCCCGAAAGTACAAACAGGGATTCAGGAAACTGATGCGAGACCATGTTCGTTCTCCTGAAACAGGAAAAGCCAAGGTCAACTACAAGGTCGAAACGGGTTCTATGGTCAAGTGGCTCTCAGAAGGCTCATAACCAGCCGCAAAGGACGGTTTATGTGGCGGAACTCCCCAGGGAACCCTTACATCCTACGTTCCACAGAGCAACGGACCATTGAGTCCCATTATGAGGAAGTCGCCTTTGCTTTGAGCAACGCTTAGATGGAGAGCCGGATGCGCTGAGAGGTGCACGTCCGGTTCGGGAAGGAGAGGCAAGGAAATAGTTCGACTACGCCTCGTCTCTTACTTCACTGTGGACAACTGAAGGCTGGCTCTACCTTGCGAGTATCATGGACTTATTCACAGGTAAGATTGTTGGCTGGAGAGCGGGTTCACGGATGACGAAGGAGCTTGTCATCGAAGCTCTGGAACAGGCTTATGAGCGTGAGAAACCTGAAGCGGTGTATTGCACCACTCAGACCGTGGCAGCCAATACGCATCAAAGGAATACCAGGACAAGCTAAGAGAATACAACATGGTCGGCAGCATGAACTGCAAAGGCAACTGTTGGGATAATGCGTGCATCGAATCTTTCCACGGTGTGATCAAGCGAGAGCTGATACACCTGGAGAACTACACAACACGAGCTCACGCACAACGAGACATCTGGGAATACATTGAAATCTGGTACAACCGGAGGCGGATCCACTCCTCCATCGGCTACCGAACACCAGCTCAATTTGGAGCTCTATATTACACAATACGAAGAAATTGTGGCGGCAAGTCAATGATCTCTATTAAATCCTATTCTGAATTTTCATATATTCTCTGTTCGGTGTGTCCATCCTATTGACTTAAGAGCACTATTTATGTAAGTCCACGTTTTGAACAAGGGTTGAGGAATATACCAATCGGTATCTTTGTTGCTAAGATTGCGCCGTCCATTCTCAACAATTCTTATGTGCAAGGACATACAAATTGGGCTTTTATAAGCGCAACCGCCGTGTCCCTTATCACTGCCTGGTCGACAAAAAAACCGTTGTTGACAATGCTGTCGGGTGTCATCGTTCTCGCCGCTATACGCATGTTTTTTTAGAGTCACATATAGGTAATCATTGTGAAACGGAAATTTCTCTGTTGCGGAGCAAGATATTTGGTCAATATGGCTGCGACGTTAAATATTCTCATGTTCATCACAAGGTATTTCATCGTGAGGCGCTTTTCGGCGTTGGGTAACCCATCTTGTAAAGACTGCCTGGAGCATGTCTACAGAGTCTATAAACGTTCACAAGTACACGACTTATAGATGACACCGAACCAACAGCGGCGCCACCACAAATGCGCCAATAAGAACAATGCTGTATGAACGATTTCCGTGTCCGAAAGTCTTGTCTTGGTAGATCAGCATGTGCTCTAGCTGGGACGAAATATATCCAATGAGCATGCCGTACTGGCAATTGCCCAGTCACTATCCACCAAATGATCAAAACCTAGTCAGGGTTCCATGACTGGTGGTTGGGGAACAGTGATGATATTGTGTGTTTTAGATTTCGGGAACGAGGCAATAGTCAATGATCAAGTCCCAAATATTATCTTTAGCCTGGCGAACCAGTATCAGGAATGATTGATCCGATTGTTTTTGCGTTACCTTGAGTAATACGAATCGTACGTCGTCATAGCTTACATCCGTGAGTTTTGTCCATTGTCGCCTCTTTGCCGTGAAGGTTCCACTTGGTTGAGATTCGTCAATAAACTTGGCTAATTTTCGATCAAAGTGCATATCATCGCACCCTTTGTACCCAACCGGCTTGATAGTTATGGCTACTGGTTACTCACTGCTTAGCCACAAAGGTGTTCCCTTTAGGTGGCTAAGCAGCATAATGATTACTTTACGGTAAATACGCCTTTCATCCATCCATCAGTTGACATTGCACCACCCCAACCGCTAGAACCTGAGCCACAGGAAGCCATACACTGCCAATCCAATTGTCCTGGTGTGGAAGGGGTCTTGAAGGAGAACGTGATGGTATTGTATTTTTCAGTCGAAGAACGCACAGGGATTGGTACGTTCAAACCAATCGACGGAATGGTTATCGTATGAGCAACATCTGCAGTTTTAACAGAAGTGACCGTCTTCCCATCGACAGTCATATCTGTGTTGATCGTACCAGTTACCTTGTTATCTCCACTTGGAATGGTAGCGTTCCCGTCGTCATAGTTTAGCACAGTCACTGTCATGACGGCGTTAGCTGGCAGAGTCGTGTCCGCAGGGCTAAACTTTGGCCAACCTTTTTTACCATCCATTTTGCCTGTTTCCATTTTCATCGTGAGGCTTACCGTTTTTGTACTAGTTGCATTTGAAGAAGAGTTGGCAGAGCTGGCAGCAGAATTAGTGGGCGAGCTAGACGACGAATTGTTTGAAGGAGATGTTGTAGGTGTTGGGTTTTGTGTACTTGTTCCGCACGCTGTGATTGCGGTTATCGTAGCCACGGAAAGTCCGGCAACAATAAGACTAAGTTTTAACATAAAAATAGCCTCCTGTATCAATCAATTTATGACATGAACGTAACACAACAGCTCCGCTCCACACAGGCTGTATATAACTATTCTTAAGGCCGACCAGACCAATCTGAACGGACTACTGCGTGTCTGTTTCGACTCACTGGGGAGCCAACCCGGTGGCTAACGCATGAAGAGATATCTGCGGAGTAGTTGGGCCGATATGGAGTGACGTAGAGCGGTGTGTGGTTAGGACGGTGGAACCATGGAAAAGACGGCCGATGTAGCGAACTATTTAGGATACAAGGTTCATAGAAGAGTGTGCTCCGTCACGCATGCGGAACCCAGAGGGACGGTTCCACTGTGCGCATGACCTGACATCCTGTCTCATATAGGCAAAATGTCCTCTTTCAAGTTGCGATGTTGTGGGACCGCCGTTCGGCTTGTGTCTTGCCATGACCATGATATCTGCAACGTCCATCCTGACCTATTTCAGGCAGTGCTGCGAGCAGTTTCACGGTGGCTCAGGCATAACGCCACCGAGACGTCGTACAGGTATCTCTAGGTATCTGAGATTCTTTTGCAAAGGGGTTCATAACAAATGGGCGTATTCAAGACAGATCTATTGAGCATTAGTCCCCAATAGCTCAAGGATCTTGATATGTAACCGTACCCTTAGCAAGGGGCCGGTTAGGCATCTGAGATGAAGCAGACCCAAGACAGGTTCGGGTGCCGTTGGGGGGAACCTTCACTGCATTCACACAAATACTAACCACAGACCAGATGGAACATGAAACCTGATCAAAGCACACGGGGAATTTGCCAAACCGCCTCTGCCTCATCCACATGAGATTCACGTCCTCCGTCGCCCTGCGAAGTCATCTGTTAAAGCGCTGCATAGAATCGACTCATTAAAAGCACTCGAGAATGCAGTGATTCAAGATATCATATCGCTTGAGCGCCTAAGGTATCGGTCACGAGAACGACGGAGGAATTCGACAATACGGATCCTTGGAACGCAAATACGGCTCTCCCGCAATTTTGTTGATCGTGCTATTTACTCTATTGACAAAATTACATAAAATTACATACTTATCAAGTCTCATAAGTCAGTTGGGCTATGCCCCCACTTCCAAAGAGTAACTGGAAGTATTTAGATTCGCTCGCGCGCAAGTTTCCAGCAGGCGCTCTACCAGTCGATGATCATATCTCCGGCGATTATACCTATACATGTACTCTTCAATATATAGCTGGTCATCAGTCTGCCGACCGTGATACGTACCGTCAATGAACTTCTTGAAGTTGCCGATTGCCTTGTCCAACCATTGGAACGTTTCCTTCTTCCTCTCGTCTTTGGTAATCGTTATCAGACTCTGTACCTGTAGGCCGTCCGCACAACTGGCGTACGTTGGCCATCCGTCTGTCTCCAATACGACGTCCTTTGCGATCCGCCTGGAGAGCACGTCCAGTATCGAACGTTTGCCGACATCACTCACGAGATCCATGAATAGATACTGTGGCTTCCCCTTCTTCAGTGAAATGCCAGCCACGACAGGGACCTGTTCAGTGCCGCGCCCGCGTTTGCCTCCTTGGCTCTTGCCGCCCAGATAGAAATCGTCAACTTGAACGATGCCCTCCAGTTTGTACTGGGCGTTGCGATCCGCCATTGCGATTCGAATCTTGCGCAGCATCGCCAGGCAGTTGGATACGACACGCCTAACATCCGTTCCAGAGTCGTAGCGGCGATGCCGCCTTTATCGTTCGCCACCAGATATATAGCAAGAAACCATTTCGTCAGTGGCGTCTTGCTCTTGTGAAAGATGGTGCCTGATGTAACGGAGGTTTGACGTTGGCAATCCTTGCACTCAAACAGGAGAACACGATTTTCCGAGTTTTTACGGTGCGTTGCATGCACCCGCATCGCGTTACGGCTACCCAAATTCATGTACGACTCACCTCGATGGGAACGTATGTTCTGGTTATGCACTCTGCTCAGGTGTATACTAAAAACACGAACATTAGTTCTGGGTGGTGTAAAAATGTCTAAAGCGAAAAGCATGTCGTTACTTGAATTTCAAAGCAAATTTCATAGTGAGCAGGTCTGTCGTGATCAACTCTTTCAATTGAGATGGGGTAAAGCATTTTCGTGCGTAAAGTGCCAGTGCGCAGATTACTATTACATAGAGTCGAGAAAACTGTACGAATGCCGTTCGTGCGGTCATCAGACATCCTTAACGGCAGGAACTATCATGCACAAAACATAGCTGCCACTGCTGGTTTGGTTCTGGGCAATATACCTAGTTGCACACGATAAGCGAGGACGTTCAGCCCTTTCGGTTGCGCAAATTCTGAACCTGAACTACCGAACGTAATGGCGTTTACTTCGCAAAATCCGAAGCGCCATGAGTCAACCGGATAGTGGGTACCAACTCGCCGGTATCGTGGAAATGGACGACGCGTACTTTGGTGCACCAAAACCCGGAACTGACGGTCGGGGGACAACCAAAACAGCAGTTGCTGTAGCACTCTCTAAGAACGCAGCTGGAGGTCCACAGTGTGTACGCATGCACGTAATCGACCGTGTGACCATCGCGGAAATCCACCGCATTGCCACGGATTGCGTCGCCACCGGAACCACGATTGTTTCGGATGGTCATACATCCTACAAACATCTAGCGGAATTAGGATATAAGCATGTCTCGCAGGACTACAACAAGTCCAATCCAGAAGAGTTTCTCAAATGGTTGCACATCTTGATTGGCAATGCCAAAGCCTTTATAGACGGAACTTATCACGGACTAGACTCAAAATACTTACAATCCTATCTGGGTGAGTTCTGCTACCGATTTAATCGGCGTCAAAATCCGAACGAATTATTTAGCCGATTGCTGAATGCATGCGTTTTTGCCACACCAGTAAAGGTCTCCTGAGTTAAGTGCATAACCAGAACATACGTTCCCACCGAGGTGAGTCGTACATGAATTTGAGCGATTTTACAAATCGTTTTTCCAGTGAGTCTGCCTGTGAGGAACAGATCATCGCAATGCGGTGGCCGTCAGGAGTCCCAAGTGTGGTAGCCGTAACGCGATGCGGGTGCATGCAACGCACCGTAAAAACTCGGAAAATCGTGTTCTCCTGTTTGAGTGCAAGGATTGCCAACGTCAAACCTCCGTTACATCAGGCACCATCTTTCACAAGAGCAAGACGCCACTGACGAAATGGTTTCTTGCTATATATCTGGTGGCGAACGATAAAGGCGGCATCGCCGCTACGACTCTGGAACGGATGTTAGGCGTGTCGTATCCAACTGCCTGGCGATGCTGCGCAAGATTCGAATCGCAATGGCGGATCGCAAC
This sequence comes from Alicyclobacillus curvatus, assembly GCA_017298655.1. Taxonomy (GTDB): domain Bacteria; phylum Bacillota; class Bacilli; order Alicyclobacillales; family Alicyclobacillaceae; genus Alicyclobacillus_B; species Alicyclobacillus_B curvatus. The sequence continues at coordinate 786,007 of CP071184.1, read as the reverse complement.
GCCCAGTACAAACTGGAGGGCATCGTTCAAGTTGACGATTTCTATCTGGGCGGCAAGAGCCAAGGAGGCAAACGCGGGCGCGGCACTGAACAGGTCCCTGTCGTGGCTGGCATTTCACTGAAGAAGGGGAAGCCACAGTATCTATTCATGGATCTCGTGAGTGATGTCGGCAAACGTTCGATACTGGACGTGCTCTCCAGGCGGATCGCAAAGGACGTCGTATTGGAGACAGACGGATGGCCAACGTACGCCAGTTGTGCGGACGGCCTACAGGTACAGAGTCTGATAACGATTACCAAAGACGAGAGGAAGAAGGAAACGTTCCAATGGTTGGACAAGGCAATCGGCAACTTCAAGAAGTTCATTGACGGTACGTATCACGGTCGGCAGACTGATGACCAGCTATATATTGAAGAGTACATGTATAGGTATAATCGCCGGAGATATGATCATCGACTGGTAGAGCGCCTGCTGGAAACTTGCGCGCGAGCGAATCTAAATACTTCCAGTTACTCTTTGGAAGTGGGGGCATAGCCCAACTGACTTATGAGACTTGATAAGTATGTATGTAAAACCGCTCTTGACACAAATCCAAAGCTCCATTACTTCAGTTAAATGTCAGATAATGATTGAATTTTCCGTGCTATAACGTGAAGAGGAGAACATGAAACCACAGCAAATCGACTCGGGTGGGAGAAAATATCTTTGAGACCACAGAGGAAGAAATTGCTGAACATAAGGCTACCTCTAACGTATTTGTCTAACAATTCACATACGCCTTTACCTTAAAATTACGCCACATACACACAAGGGGCTCGGCAGGGCCTTCTCTCTGACCATCAAAGAAATTGTACACCTGGCCTGCATCCATAGCGTGACGTCATGGAATCGTAAAATGACGGCAGTCTGATCGTTTATCAGACCCCGAGTTGTTCGGATCGGCCTTCCTCGGACAGTGCACGTGATAGTGTTCCTTCTCACGATACATCCGCTCATCTGCTACTTTCAGAAGACGAGTTGAGTCCTCCCCGTCCCTCGGATATACCGCAATCCCGATAGAGACTGTCAACCCCCATTTCAAACCCGGAGATGGTAGTGCAAGCGCATGATGAATGCTTTGGACAATAATTTCCCCATCCGAGAGATCGCAACCGGGATAGATGGCGACAAACTCATCACCGCCCAAACGACCGATGACCGCGTCGGGGCCGGAACAAGTGCGAAGAACACGAATGAGTTGCCGAATTCCTTCATCGCCCGCCAAGTGCCCATAGGTGTCATTCACCCATTTTAGGTCGTTTGCATCGATCATCAGGATGGTAACCGGCCTATTACCGCGTTTGGCACGCTGCAAAATCAGCGGCAGTCGTTGCATCGTATATCGGCGATTGTATAGGTCGGTTGGGATATCACGATTGGCCATGTATATTACGTTGTCATACTGGATACCGAGCCATCCGATGATGGCCAACTGAAGGACGAAAAGCGCAATCACGACCACTTCTAAAGCGTTGCCTTCCATATGCAGGACCCATCTAGATAACATGACCAGAATGACAAGCCCGGATAAGGTTCTCCCAAGATACCTCACTTAACCATCATCTACTCTCAAATAGTTGGAGCGGAAAGGAAGATATCTCCGGCGCTAAAGTCCGCGACTCCGAGTATCTGCAATTCCTGCCCATGTTCCAATAGACCTCATTCGTCACAACACCGATGGGTACATTTTTGGCACTCGTAGCCACGATTCAGCCTTTATACTGGAACCATACGATAAACAGCTCCGCTAGCAAAGCTCTCCCGTATCCTATCTCCTATCAAACCTCGTTTCATCGTCCCGTGCAGGTACCACTCTTCTGCACGGTTCCAAATGTCAGGAGGTCTTCTCATGATTCCCTTTACCCACTGGCGAGCAATGGATAAAATGATACAAGGGCGCTGCGAGACATCCAACCCGGCCGGGACAAAGACAGTTACATTTCATCGCGGGAACATTACCATCCGGCTAACCTGCAATGAACCGTCGACTGCCTCCTTAGAAAACTTTCGGGTCGCCTTGTACGAAATCCTCAGCCGGATGTTTGACCGTTAGATGCCACCAGCGTAGGTGCCCAGCCACGAAGACAACGCATCAATCCTCAGTCGCTCGTGAGGATATCGGTTTTTCTTCCACTTCGCCGCCAACGTGACACTCCATCAGCAGGCTCGCGACAAAATCAGCGAAACGCCGAATTTCTGAACCGGAGGTCTCTGCACATTGGGCTTCCCACCGGTAGAGGAACGCGTGATGATCTTTCGACAAAAGCGCCTTCAACTGTTCAGCCAAGTCGATCGTGTTCGCGCGTGCCACAGCACCATCCACTACGCCGTTCTCGTAAAAGTCGTCCACCAACTTTTCAGCCAACAATTTTCTTGCCAGTTCGCACACTGCCCATCCCTCCTACAAACGTTGTGTCCGACTGTAACTCTCTATTCCGAGCATTAGCAAGCCGATTGTGGAACGAGTGGCATTGTCGTGGTAGCGTCGCCCTCATTTTCATAGGTATCATCATGTCCTGAGCATTCTTAACGGTGGTGATTCTAAGTCTTCGCCTATGTGGATTCCGGTTCGCAGCATCTGGAAAGTGGGACAAGATGGTGAAGTGCACACCCGCATTGAGGCTGGGAGGTAACCGAATCGTTCAGCTTTCCAGAAGCGACTTTAGCCACTGCGAGGTGGCTATACCGATGAGTTGTCAAAGGTAAATTCCCGTTAAATACAGGGATAACGGTCAGGATAAGATTCGTGATTAGTCCCTAGGCCACAGGTGTCTAGAAAAGCCGCACCGGGCGTGGCATACCCCTTGTTGGCTGCTCGGGACATATATCCACATTACGGCCCCCCAGAGAGAGGAGAGCCCCTGATGCGCACAGCACGCACTGTCGAACGCAACATTCTTTTGGCCCTGTATCATCACTCTATGCTCACTGCTGAACAATTCCGAATCCGGCTCCATTATGAACCCTGCTCCATCTATCGCGTCTTAGGATGGATGAGAGAGGAACGTTGGATTCAAGGGATGCCGCTCAAATTTCTCACCGGAAACATCAAAGGATGGGCGCTGACACAGGATGGATTCAACGTCGGCTATGGCCTATCTGAAGAAGCCGAACCAAAATATCCTCGGAACAAAGGGGCGTTGCCTGGGCAAGCGGAACATCTGTACGGAACAAATCAATTCTTCATTCGACTCATATCCGCGAGCCTGAAATGCTCGGGAGAAGGACTTATCGAATGGTTCGGCACGCGGGGAGCTACCGAGAGTTTTGTCACCGAAAAGAAGGGACAACGAATGACACCTCTGCGACCGGATGGAGAAGGGATTTATCGTTTTGCGGATGGGATGCATGTGGAACTCCTGCTGGAGTACGATACGGGAACGGAACACATGGGCATGATCCAAGACAAACTCAGAAACTATGGCGATCACATTGGCGACCTGTGGGACGAAAACGCCAATTTGGTGAATGTGCTTGTTGTTACAAGGACAAGCCATCGAGCACTCAAGATTCAGGCAATGTGGAAGTGGTATTTGAAAGAGTGGTTTCAGAATCACAAGGTGCCCACGATATGGTTTACACACGAGACAACCTTGAATGAACTCGGCGTACAGGGGTCTGTCTGGTTAGACCCAGATGGACAATGGCTCTCGATGCAACAGTTTCCCCGGATAACCAACCCTCTGTATAGTGCAGGTGTTCCATTGGGGAAACAGGCACGCAATTCGGCACCCTTCGCCAATGGACAGGTGAGGCAAAGGGAGAAGTGTTTCAACCGGTTTGAATGCGCCGGACACGCCCACACTTGCCCCAAGTTCGTATTTAAACTTGAATGCAGACGGATGGTCATTCGGCTCAGACGCGCCAATGTGAACGCAACGTGTTGCTTCCATCTGCATGTGATTCGCCGCTGAGATCAAGAGTGACAACAATGCGCTGAACGAATGTAGAACACTGGATGAGACAATGAGATGATCTGCCGTCTGTTCAGATCAGCCGGGTCTATCGCCCCTGTTATCGCTTTTACTGCTGTTCCACCGTTCGCGGTTGCAATCGTCGCCAATTTTGTCCGAAACCGCCAAGTACGCCGCGTGAGCATACAGAAGTGGCTCTACCACGGTGCCGAATATATCCGATGCACCTGGTGTGAAAGCAATGTGTTTGTTATCCATGTACTGTCGTTGATTCTCTCCTCTATCGAGCTATGTTGGACATCCAAACCCGAAGGAAGTGAGATCACATGGACATCCCCACACGGATAGCCTCCAAACAACATGCACACTCGCAAGTCGCAGCGCCCTATCGCTTCATTCCAACCGCCGCACAATCGGCATCCATTGAAAAACTCAACTTTTGGTTACAATCGGCTCACCCGGAACGCACTCCGATGTTTGTAAAGATCCTTCGCCCCGCCTTTGCTCACACCCAACCTGTCCCCCTGAAAGCAACCACGGTTCCCCTGGTTCAATACCATCGCAACGTCCCCGTCCTGATTCTGGATGAACGGTATCGGATTGATCGCGTGTATGTCCTGGTCAACCTAACCACGAAGCCATTCGTGGTGCAGTTCTTCATCATGGCACGGGACTCTGCTGATCGTTGCTGCCTCCTCCAACTGGGACGTCGGTCCCGATTCAAAAAAGACCCCATTCCTGCCGCTACGCGCCTCGGTTTGGTCAGTAAATGAACCTCCGTAACGACATCGTGCCCAAACCTTCCAAGTTCATTGACCGTAAGGGCAGGCCAATTCGCATCCCCCGGCGCATTTTTGCGAACGCCTCGTTCTCCAACTCCTGCCGTTGACTTCACTCGCGGTGCAGAGCCAAGATGAACATCCCAAACGGGAACTATAACCTGACAATGGGGATAACACGGAATGGAGCCGAAGAAAATTTATGAGGTCGCCGTGTACCTCCGCAAGAGCCGCGACGACTCCGGCGGTGAAGAAGATGTCCTTCTCAAACACGAAACTGCGCTCACGGATCTCGTTCGGAAAAACAACTGGCGCTATGTGATCTATCGGGAAATCGGCAGTTCCGACAGCATCGACTTTCGTCCAGAATTTAAGCGGTTGCTGAAAGACATCGAGAATGATTTCTATGACGCTGTCGTGGTCATGGACTATGATCGACTCAGTCGCGGTGATAAAGAAGACCGGGCGCGGGTTGAGAAAATCCTTCAGCAGTCGAACACCCTCGTTGTGACACCTCAACGCGTCTACGACCTGAACGATGAAGACCAAGAACTCATTACAGACATTGAAGGCGTCTTCGCTCGCTACGAATACCGGATGATTAAGAAACGATTCCAGCGCGGGAAGAAAATCGGGGCAAGACTCGGCCACTGGACGAACGGCCCCGCCCCTTTCCCGTACGTCTATCATTCGGAAGCACGGAGCCTATACATTGACCCCGAGAAACTGGACATCTACAACTTCATCAAACGGCGGATTTTGAGCGGGGCCACGTGCAGCGGCGTCTGCTGGGAACTCAACCGCGACGGCATTCCGTCCCCGAAAGGCAAACTGTGGTCGGAAAGCGTGTTGTACCGGCTCATCCTGAACGAAGTGCATCTGGGCCGCGTCGTCTACGGCAAAACCAGTGGTGGACTCCACAAGAAACGCAAAGCCGCGCCATTCAAAGTGATCCCGCGCGAAAATTGGATTGTAGTCGAGAACGCGCACCCTGCCGTCAAGACCCCGGAGGAACATGCAGAAATCATCACGCGGCTTGAAAGTCGCAGGATTCAGCCCAAACACGCACGTCGCGGCACATACCTTCTCTCCGGCCTGCTCTATTGCGGCAAGTGCGGTCATTCTCTTCGGCTCCAGCCGAAACCGAACGGACGCACACTCGTGAAGAAGTGCCAGAAGACCGATGCATTCGGGAATCATTGTGGCAACCGTGGGATCGAAGTCAAACATCGAACACGTGGAGAAAGCCGTGATGAAGAGTTTACGCGAACACGAAGCGGAACTCCTTAGAACGCCGATTGAACTCCACGAATCGGACTTCCCAACGGAGCATCTTTTGCACACGAAGGAGTGGGAACTCGAATCGCTGCGGGATGGGGTAAGTCGGCTCAAAGACCTGTTCGTGATGGGCGACGTGACAAAAGCGGAGTACAAAACGCGGCTGGAACGTCTGAAAGACCTCATTGTGAGAAAGGAAAACGAGTATGAGCAACTGAAGGAGAGTTTGGAAGGATGCTCACCCCTCACGCACGCCGAACGCTTACAGTTGATCGACGAGCTCAAGGCCTCTTGGACCACCGCCATCGACGTGAACGAGCGGAACCGGCTTATGAAGCTGATCATTGAGCGGATCGAATATACGCGAAACGGAAACCAGGTCGACATTCAGGTGAAGTTCCGATGACTGTGTTCTTCTAGAGACTAAGGCCAAGAGATATGGTAAAATGTGTTCAAGCGATGATGAAGGCGTGGTATTGTGATGCCGTTGATGGATTTAAAGGTCGATTTTGCTTTCAAACAATTGTTTGGGAAACAGGGAAATGAGCCAATCCTCATTGCCTTCCTTAACGCGACTCTCAAACTCCCAAAGAACGAGTGCATCACGTCGATTGAAATTCTGAATTCAGAACTGGAATCCAAACATTTGGACGACAAGAAATCGGTTCTGGACATTCACGCGCGTACGGAAAACGGTGCACGAATCAATATCGAAATCCAACTCGCAAACCGATATGATATGGAGAAGCGCACACTGTATTACTGGTCGCGAATCTATTCAGGTCAATTGAACGAAGGAATGGGCTACAAAGAGTTGGCTAAGACCATTACGATTAACATCTTGAATTTTCGATTCGTAAAACCAACCGAACGATACCATACAACGTTTCACCTGCTTGAAGATCAAGAAAAATTTTTGCTCACCGATGTCCTCGAAATCCATTTCATGGAGATCCCGAAACTCATGGTGAACTGGCGTAGGAAGGCTCTTAATCTTCACGAAGACTTACTCGTCCGTTGGTTGCTACTCTTGGAAGCTGGAGAGAATGAAGACATCCGTCGAGAATTGGAGGCGATTGCAATGCAGGATTCCGTCATGAAAAAAGCATTTGAAGAATGGGAAGACATTAGCCGTGATCCGCGAGCCTGGGCTGAATACGAATCTCGCCGAAAAGCCATTTTAGATGATGCTGCCGCTGTTCGCGAAGCGGAACTACGGGCTCAAGAGGCGGAAGAAAAAGGTGCGTTACAAGCAGCAGAAAACATTGCGAGGAACCTGTTACTATCCGGGATGGATATTGAGAGGGTTGCGCAACATACTGGTTTGTCGAAGGAGAAAGTTGCGGATATGCAGCGGAATGTGCACTGAATAAACAAAACAAAATTCAAAGGTTGACCTATTGGAGCGCACCTTAAAAAGGTTCCCACAAAACATCCTTACTGCGCTCTCCTCTTACCTCACGTTCAAACTTCGTCTATACTTCGCTCTTTGTACCCCATCGTCTGATATCCCTTGAGCCGCTTCTGATACATTCTCGCGAGCACGGCACATGCTTATCCACGTAATCATAATCTGGACTTCCTGTTTTGGCTCATATAATCGGTGAAGGCGTCCGGCGTACTGTTGTACTGTACCCTTCCACGAAATCGGCATGGCAAGAAACAAAGTATCAAGACGAGCATCATCAAAGCCTTCCCCAACAAACCGTCCGGTGGCCAGAATCAAACGCTCCGCGTCTGCCGGAATGAATAAAATGCGCTCTTGCGTGGTTTGTCGCTGCTTCTTACCCATTCCACCGCGCAGTACAATGATGTTCGTGGCAAAGCCCTTTAACCTATTTTCAAAGTATTCCAAATGAACGCGATCCGTGAGGAAGATCGGCGACCTTCCCCTCTCCAAGGCTTTCAGCAAATCATCGAAAATCATATCGTTCCGAGATTCGTCCTGCGACAAAAGCGCGTAAAGTTGTTGGATTGGAATTTCTCCATCTGAATCCGGCAGCTTGAAATCAGTGTTTCTTGGGATGACAACCTGCTGAAAGGGCCGCGTCTTCGCTTGCATCCTAGCATCTGTTTTGAAGCGAACTGGGCCACACTGCATCAGGACGATTGGGTGTTTCCCATCTTTACGTGTCAACGTCGCCGTCAACCCAAGCACATATTTTGCTTTCACTCTTTTCAAGACTTGCTCAAAACTGACCGCTGAAACGTGGTGGCATTCGTCCACGATCACATGTCCGTATTCCGCGACAAAATCCTTGACCTCTTTATTGACGTATACACTCTGGAACAGAGCTACGTCAATCCACCCGGTTCGTTTCTGCTTCCCGCCACCGATGATCCCAATTTCATTCTTGGGAACCTTTAGAAGTGCGGACAGGCGCTCCACCCACTGTTCCATCAGTTGCGTTTTATCCACCAGTATAAGTGTATTCGTCGCACGTTCAGTAATCATCCATGCAGCGACAACTGTCTTGCCGAACGCAGTCGTTGCTGATAACGTTCCGATATCATATTGCTGCAGATTCTGAACCGCATGTTGTTGTTCAACCCTGAGCTGACCGTGAAATGTCACGTCAGTTGGCGTACCCGGATTACGTCTGTCTTCGATTTCCATAGGGACATCCTGAGACCGCAGCAAGGAAATGACTTCCTCCTGGCGACCTCTGGGTAAAGTAATATATTGATGCAGCTCCTCAGAGCAATCAATCACACGCGGCTTATTGTATGTCGGCATCCGCATTGCTTGAGCTTTATAGAACTCTGGGTTTTGAAAAGCGGCCATGTGAATGAATGTATTGATTTGTGGCGATGACAGACCTTGTTTTTCCACATAAAGCAGGTCGGCAAGAACAATTCTGATCTTCTTCGGTAGCGGCTCCGGAAGAAGTCGCGACAAAATGTTTTTTTGTGGCCTATCCCATGGGGTATCATCTTCCTCGCCTGTTGACGGTTCAGGGACTGCGATAAGATCACCGAATTGCTCCATCACACACACAATATCCTCAACTTCGTCTCGCGTCATTTTTCCAAGCGACGCAAGGAACACCCATTGATCTGGATACGGAACGTGTTCTTCATCGATGAATAAGCTATGCCCTTCCTTTGCAGGCACTCTCTGCAGGGGCAGCGCGATCAAATTGCCTAGGTGTTTCCCTTTGGGTGAAGTGTCTTGACTGGGAAACATGCGGTCATAGGAGTCGAGTCCGATTTGGTGTCGTGTCTCCACGGTGCGGGTCAACAATCTCGTCCCTAACAGTCGTGCAGTACGCGCAGGCAAAGGTTCCGCAAAGAATATCCACACATGCCCGCCATTCCCCGATCGCGATCGTTCCAAAGCCGTGGGTATGTTAAACGTTTGACACGTTTCCAAAAAAACCGCCGTGTCCTCTTTCCAACTGGTCTTATCGAGATCAATGGCGAGAAACCAGCACTTCTCATCCATCAGGAGTGGGTAAATGCCGATTGTCACTTGGGAAGCATCGTCTTGCAAATGTGCCTGAATCACCTCGTCCGTCAACGGAAGATAATCACCCCACTGGATTTTTCCGTTCTCTTTCCTAAGATACTGACGCTTCGGATAGTATGGCACCTTACCAATCGTATTTGCTGCACGAACGGCGTAAACATCTTCCCGCCCCTTAAAATAACTACGGAAAAGAGCAATTTTATCTTCAATATGTGATACCTTGGTCACCGAGCGAAAATGAGTCCCTGTGTTGGGTTCAAATGAGTCCTCAGCGACAGCCCCTGCCCTAGAGTCCACGTGCACATGGGCGTTGTTCAGCGCACTTGACCAAACCAACCGTTTCAGTCGGCTGATTTCGTCGATTAACTCTGCATTTTGCTTTTGCAATCGCTGGCTAACCGCCCGCAACATACCGTTCTCTTCGCGCAAACGCTTCATCTCAACACCGTCGAAGAGATCCAGTTCCAGTTGGCTCGAACCTTTGATCCGTCTTCCCATGTTCCCTCCATGCTACGTGATCGCAATCTCTAAACGTCATTGTACCGAAAATCATTAGACCAAGAAATCACCATTATAAGGAAATCGCCCAAGAAACAACCCCCTATGTGGGCAAGCGCCTGCTAGAGCGGGTAGTTTACGGACCCGCTACCATGACAGGTCCATATATTACTCCATTCCCGTATATTGCCACTCGTAGCCCCGCCGGGCTACGAGTAGCCTATGGACAAAAGAATGGGCCGATTGAACCTGCGAACGATGCGGAATGCTTCGTCGCACCATGGGCACCAGTCGACTGGGTTGTGGGCGTGTTGGAGCAGATATGGAGATTTCTCGTGGATCAGGCGGTTGGTGAATTTGTGGCCGCCATTATTGGAGTTCACGGTTGAATCATCCTCTCTGGATGGATTTACCGCTACTGTACACCAATGAGGCGGAAAGTATTGATGTTGGAATCAGTGCCAAATGGAACCCCTGGTTCTGAGTAATCCAGAACCAGGGGCCTGTTGTCGATTGTCCAGTATATGACCAGTGGTTGTCAGTCACTCAACTAATAGCCATCGCTTTCGAGATGTACTGCCAAGCTCCTTATCCATGCCGAATTTCGCTGCTCGGTCCGGGTCCTCCGAATAGTAGTGTTCAGATGAACGCTTACCTTTTCGCCTGAATACTGGTATTAACTGCTTCGGGACTTTTTAATGATCTCTTCTTTGGCACTTAATTGCACGTTCTGCGGACAAGACTCGTCCAATTTCCGGATGCTTCATGTAAAGAATCAAGCTTCGGGAACCAAACGTTATGGCGACCGTAGCCCACAGAATCCATTCAAAGCTGTGAAATGACGTGAACAAACTGTCATCAGAAGTGTTTTTTCATCTTGAATCAAATAGGCGTTAACCGTTAGCTGTCCACCAGCTATCAATCCTCGAAAGAGGGAAAATCCATTACCGAGGTCGTGACGTGTGAAGTCCATCTTTGCAGCCTCCTAATATTTCATTTTCACTGTTCGCTGCTTGAGGGTTCAGTCCATGTTGTTCCAGACGCGTGACGATGCCGTTCAGTTGATGAATGACCTGGGCGTTCGTGACCGATATGTTCCACGACGACACCTCAAAACTGGCAGTCGCCGTTGTAGAAAGCGTCCAGCTAAACAAAGGCGCAATCATCATGAAGATAAGCAAGCGAATAAATTGAACGGCCGTCATCGTCTTCGGGAGTTGTGGCATTGGCCCTCCAAGCGCTGCGCCAACCAATCCTGAGGCCATGGTCACCCCCCGCCCGTGCCGAGAATGATCAATCGCCAGCCAAGTGACCATAGCGTCGCCTCTTTTCCACGGACAGCCACTGATAAGGCACATTCATCAGGCACAGCGAGCCAGCGATGCCGAGCACTCCCGGTCCAACCCGATCATGGAATACCGTCATAAGTACGGCCGATAGCACAACTCCCGGTAGCAAGCTGAGATAAAAGGAAGTGATGGCGCCATTGGAAAATGCTTCGACCGATCGGAGCACCACGCTCAGCATTGCCAATGCTAGGATCATGGAAATATTGCTGAGAACAGCCATCATGGTTCGAAACGATGGCTTCATCAGGACGAGTCCAAATGGCACCAGGGTATTGGAGATCGACAGCTCTACCCAGACGAATAGTACGAAGAAAACTGCAGAGATGATGGCAGGGATACTGAACTGCGGGGACGAGAGCCCCCAGCGGACGAGATTGCCCAACGTAATGGCGAGCGACAGGCATGTTGCTACAGTGAGCAGAAGACCTGATGTATCAAGTACAGGGCTGCCTGCTGCTGCGCCATTTTGATTCGGCGGTGGGCCAATGGTTTTCGGCAATGTCCTGCCCATCAAGGTACCCCCAAGAGCAAGCAGACCCACCGCTACAAACAGCCAGCGCCAGGCATCTTCCAAGAGGGTGAGTGAGCCCAGAACCGGCCCCATGGCCACGAATCCGAAAAAACCAATGACCAATACCGCCAGGACACGGTTCCGACGCCCGGCTGGAAACGATAGAATGAGCGTCGGAATCATCATCATGAAGACAGTTCCGGCGGCCATTCCCTCCAGGAAACGTCCTACTCCGAGCCAAACGATGGTTGGTGACAAGCTACATATCAGCGATCCGAGCAAGAAGACAATCATGGGTGGGACATACGTACTTCTGAGTCCAATCCGCCGCATGAGAAACGGACCGACCGGAGCAAACAGCGCAAACGCCAGGTTACCGGAATTGACGACCCACATTGGAGCGTACGATCCTGTGGCAAATGAATTCTGCACCAAATCCTGCATCAACATGACCGCTACCCTGAGCATCAGGTTGGGACCAATAGCCAAAATCGCCAATGCGTCGATCCCCCAGTGCCGTCGTGTTGTCATTCGGCTCGCAAGACATCCTGGCTCTTCGGCTCCGGCCAATTGACCAGGAAAATACCGGCGAAGATAAGCACGCCGCCGACCAGTACAGGCCACCTGATGGGCTCCCCGAGAATCAGCCATCCCGACAGTACGCCAAAGAATGGGGCCAGGAACAAAAACGCACTGGTCTTTCCCGGATCGCCGTGATGCAGCAAATAAAACCAGATAGCAAACTGCACGATGGACGCCATGATGACCAGCCACACAAGAACGAAAACCGACGTGGTGTTGAGCGCCAAATGTGGTCGCTCAATGGTAAAACTTCCGATAAGCAATAACCCCCCGCCGAACAACATTTGGTATGCCGTCAGCACCCATGTATCCATCCGGCTGCCCCATTGTTTAATGAGAAGCGTGGCAATGGCCCAGGACACCGCACCCAAAAGGCCAAGCCAGGTGCCAAAACGCAGATGTAAGTGGAATCCCAGTGTGATGAACACCCCGGTGAATCCGAGAATCACGCCACCCCACTGCACCCCTCGATATCTGGCTCTCGCAAACAGCGTGCCAAGCACGACCACCAATAAGGGATTCACGAACGTCAAGATAGACGATTCACTGGCGGTAATGGTTCGCAGACTGATGAAGATACAACCCATCACACCGGCACTCTGAAACAACCCGATGGTTGCGACCCGCATCCAATCGGCCCATGCGCGTGGGTGAGGGCGGCGAATGACAAACAGTGCCATGAGGAGGCCGGCGAACGCAAACCGGATCCCAACCAGCAACAACGGAGATACATAGGCTAGGCCAATCTTCCCGACAGCGAACGAAGAGCCCATCAGGACGGTGGTGGTGATCACGAGGATGCCATATAACAGTGGATTCATTGCCGATACCCCCCTTACGAAAGTAATCGAGTGTACGTCTGAACCATGCTATCGTGATATTCGCCGATGGAGAACGGCAACAGGTCTTTGCCGAAAGTGGCCGTCAGCAAGAACACCCCTAAATATGCGCAAAAGATCTGAAAAGCCAAGCGTCTCGCCGTCTCTGGTGCGACGCCTGGTTTTGCTTGACGGAGACATTGTTCGATTGACGTCCAAATTTTTGCAGGGATCCGCCTCGCCAACACCACGATGTCTGGCGAATCTGTGTCATCCCTGTAGAAGATGCGAATTAACTCCTTGCGCTGTTCAAGTGTTTCATGCAGCTTTTGAAAGACAGTCGCCAATTGCTCATTCAATGGCAGACTGTGATCCATCGTAACGTCATCCAGCCAAGCGTCCGGCATACGTTTTGCGAGTGCGTGTCGGAATAATTCCTCCTTGGTTTTGTAGCACCGATATATCGTGAGCTCACTGACGCCAGCCTCTTTGGCAATCTTTCGTGTCGAAGCGCCTTTATACCCACTCTCCGCAAACAAAGAGATTGCCGCATTTTCAATTCTCTCTTCAGTGGTCTTGCGTGCCATGTCGGTTCACCTCATGTGGCACAGTATACGGCTCGACAACGTTGTAAGCAAGTGCTAACATTTGATTGTGCTCGCCTAGAGTCAGTACGAAGGCGAGATAATTTGGATTTAGGAGGGGGATCCATATTCAACCACGCATGGTCTATATGCGCAGGTTGGTCCAGACAGCTTGAAAGCCATGATGCACCTTGAGACATACGTCCGAAACAGCGGACTCGATTCGAGACTCGCAGAATTGATCAAAATCCGGGCGTCGTAAATCAATGGATGCGCATACTGCCTGGACATGCATACAAAAGACGCACGAGCGGCTGCGGAAACCGAGCAACGTATTTACGCCCTGAATGCCTGGCGTGAAGCTCCCTTCTACACGGCTGCTGAACGAGCAGCGCTGGAATTGACCGAAGCCTTGACGCTTGTATCAACGCATCGTGTTCCGGATGATCTGTACGAGCAGGCACGTGCTCACTTTGATGAAAAGCAGTACGTACAACTGGTGATGGCCATTAACACCATCAATAGCTGGAACCGACTGTCCATTGCCACTGGGCGGTCCCTGGAGACTACCAGCCGAATCAAGAATAACACCCGCCAACGAAATACCCGCTGACAAACAGAGGTAGGTCAGCAGGTATCTCATCGTTGGGGATCGTGACATTTTCGGAGGTCATTGCATGTTCTTTGAGGATTTTCACGTCGGGGAAGTATTCGAAATAGAACCAGTTACAATCACCGGTGAGGAACTTCATGTGTTTGCAAGTCAATATGACCCCCAACCCATTCATGTCGATACTGGTATGGATTACATCAAGTGGCCGGCACCCGTTTATCCCGGAGACACGCTGTACACGAAAGAAAGTCAAAGTTGCCGAAGCAACAGCGTCCTCTCGACCTGACCGTGGAATGATTGCGCTTGAATTTACATCAACGAGCCAGACTGGCAAACCCGTTCTTCTTATGCAGGGACGAGCGTATATCAAGACCCGAAGTTCAGAAGCACATTAAAATTGACGCAGGGAAATTTGAAGGGAGGCTCACATGGATCGCGAGATTGTATAGCGTGCTACCAGAACCCCAAAGCGAAATTCCTTGTATCACTTCACCCGAACGAGCAATTTGGCTTTCATGGCCGCTTCCGACGCCCTCTACGCCAGTGATGCAGTGCATTCAAACCCGCACGGCGAGTGGCGTAGAGAGAAGGAATCGCATGAAGTCCACGGGAATCAAGTGACCCTAAATGCACATCTGTACATCTCTCCCGAAATCATGGCCTCGAATACCAGTGTCGAAGAGTTCCGAGCGTTTCTCGACCACCATGTGTTTCTGTGGCCGACACTCCGACTGTGCGGCCAGATGCTACAAATGTACATCCGAAGAGAACCGGGTGTTTTCCATCCTGAAATTGGATGCCCACCGTATCTTTAACGACCAGTACGATCGTGTTCGTCTGTCAAAATACGACGCGGGCAGCATGCCAAGATATCCGAACCGAATTTCCTATCGGAAAATACTTCGCATGTTTCTGCCACTTTCTGAGTTTTGCAGGGGATGATGCACTCGTCCCCCGAATACCGTCCGAGGTCCACGAGATCCTGATACACCGCTCGGTCTCCTCCCTCCATTCCTACTTGCAAGCTGTGTATTGTTCGGACATAACGGACATGCCCAAACTCTGGGATCCCTTGTATAGCCCGTTGCAGGATATTCAGCCAACGACAGACCAAGTCTTTCCAACGTAATGGTGACAACATTTTATAATCCCTTTCCACTGTTTTTTCCAGCACGTCAATTTGTCTATGGGTTGAACGGCATCATTCAGAATTGCGCATCATACTATGGATTTTCCGTGGTTCAGTCAGCCCCCCTGTCGACGACAGTCTGTAAAAAATACCGTTTGCTGGAATATTCGCATCGGTGATTGTCACCGTGATGGGCTTTGTCGGTGGATTGCCAGAGAAATGCACACCAAACACCATCGCAACGTTTGCCGAACCTAGCCCGGAGACAGTTTGTGCGACGCCCCGTGACGGGTCCGACGGTCTGCTTCAGGCTACCGCCACTGCTGTTAAACTCGTGCGACACCAGGGCATTCGGCGAGGGCGATGGCGTGCCGCCACCTGTGGAACCAGTCGTACTGCTCCCACCCGATGAACCGCTGCTGCCAGAACCGGCTGCACTGGATGAACCACTCCCGTCCGTCGTACCACCGCCATTTGATGCGCCACTGCCGCCCGTCGGTCTCCTCCCCGTCGGTACAGCGCTCGTTTGAACCGTATCTGTCAACGACCGAGTGCTCTCTCTCCATACACGGCCTCCACTGTTGTCACGTTGACTTGGTAAGGCGTATTTGGTTGTTCTCCTGTAAATGGATAGGACGCACTTGTGGTATTGCCTACTTTGCTTCCGTTCAGATACAGGTTGTAAGAGTCGGCACCTGCCACAGGTGTCCACGTCTCTGTCCAGCCACTCGGGTACACATCCCCATGCAACAGATCTGTCGGCGCAGTGGGCGGCGTGTACACTGAAGCAGTGGTGGTCTGGGCAAATGCACCGTACACCTCTTCCGCAACAGAAACCTGATTGGTCGTAGCCGGGGTAGCTCCGTTTACGTGATACACCGCGTTGGTAGTCGACCCTGCCAATTGCTTGTTCAAATAGAAATCATTATTCGTCGCCGCGGGTACCGGGGTCCACGATTCAGTCCAACCGCTTGATGTGAGAGCGCTGTCCGACAACCCGGTCACGGTACCTATTTCTGTTACCGTCAGAGTGTACGGCACGGAGACCGTCAGCGCGGGACTGGATGAATCCGTCACCTGGACCGAGAAGGTGTATGTACCCGATTTGTCGGCGTACCCGAAATGGTACCGTTCGTGGGGTCCAGACTTAATCCACCTGGCAGCGTCGATCCGCTTGCAACTGCCCAGGTATAGGGCCCTGTTCCATCGGCCGCCTGTAACTTTGCATCAAACGACCATCCGACATTTGCCGACGGCAACGAGTCTATGATGACTGCGAAGGCAGGCGTGACGGTGATTTGCGGCACACCTGTTGTATCGGAGGTGATGCTCGAATCAAGGTCCCGGACTCGACACAACTGGAGCCAGCGCCTCCGCCACCTCCTGCGACCAGCAAACGCGATTCCAAAGTGTTCAAGGCACTCTCAGAAACGCTATGGATGTCCGATGCCCCGCCACCAGCGAAGTAGGGGTTAATATTGTTGGTGTTACTTGTCCCTCCCCTATAACCCCCTTGTCGCCCCGATGCATTACCTCCGACTTCGAGATTTAGGAAACTTTAACTTCGGTTAGTTCACCCTTCTCCTTGTCCATTAATAATCCGTGAACTGTAAAACCAGATGGCAGCAGTGGATGTTCCCGCAGCAACTTCACACTTTTTTGTACACTCTCAGTTACCGTTTTGCTTCCTTGTAGCCATTCATCAAGAGTGACACCCGGGAACTCCGGCATACAACGAGTAAAGAGGAAATCAACGGTTTTGGCCTTTTCTGGTATCCCATCTTGTTCATATAGTTTGGCTCGTACATCGCGGCGTTGGTCATGTGTTGTACCAACCACGACCACTTCCTCAACATTACCTTGATATATTGCCAAGATGATGGCACGCATAAGGTCGCCAAACGGTTGGGCGATTTCGGGTCCATAAACTTGTAAAGTCATCATGTTTTCTATATTGATGTTGGTCATCTGTTGTAGTAGCTGCGGTAATTCTTGATCCACCCCGGTCAAAAACAGGACTTTTGCGTTTTTATTGAAGTTCATAACGCAATACCTCCTCTTAATTGTGTTTACCCTCTGTATCTATGAAAAAGTGCTCCCTAAATCCTTTGAAAGTCGAAATACCATGACCCGCTCCCCAGTACACGTGCTGATATCTGTATGGAAGCTGACGACATCCAGACAAGTGGTGTTGAGAATTATCTCCTTTAAATCCTCGACACCTGATTCCACCAAACTAGTCCGAGTTTTTTTTATTGAAAGCAAACCCTCTTTATCCTGACAAAGCGAATATTCGGCAGGGGTTAAGATGCCGCGTAAGGTGACAATAATCATATCCCGTAAAATATCTGATTTAACATTGAGAGAGCCACGCCCAAGATAATCCTTCTCCCATTGCGTTAAAGCCCTGCTGATTTCAGACTCGGTTGCACCTTTTGATTTAGTCATGATTTCCCTCCTTTATGACGTTCCAGTGCCCCTTTGAATCAATGGTTGCAAGGCGAATCCATCCATTTTGTACCTTTTGGTGGAATGCGAGATCGTGCTCCATCAAGCGCTCTACATGTTCATCTGGTGCTTCGATGACCACCAGCAACCGCAGGGGTGCATGATAGAACGCTCCATCAGATTTCATAACAGACTGCCAAGGGAGCCCAGTTAACAAATCACTTGCGTTCCCTTGCATGACACCAAAACCAGCCGTCACTGTCTGCGTGGCTTTATTCCCGCTGCCATAATAATGAGGTGCGACGGTCGACGCATAATACTGTAGGTTTATCCACTGAGCGACTGTCGCCGGGCCCGCGATGATGCTTGAAAGTAGAGTACCATCATAATCATCGTGCCAGTCATAGGAATGCAAAAAGACTCTCCCGTCCAAGTTGCAGTCCTTGGTAAGTCGGCGGGTGCCTATGATAAATGCAGCGTTACGCGCTAGCCCCCATTCCGGGCGCACCTCACTCCAATCTTCAGCAAGGCGTTGCATCTCGGTATTCGGGTTGTTGAAATGAAAGCCAAGATTGGGCAACCGAGATAATTGCTCTGCGTTGACGCGTTCACTAACCTTTGACAACGCCTCACAAATGCGACCAAACGCCGCTTGTGCTCCTTCTGATAGTTCAGGAACATACAGCCAACGTAATTGATTGAACGTTGTGATATGCTCGGCGGCTGCAAACATCGTGTCCTCCGGGATTTTAATCCCTTCAGTTTCAAGAGCTTCTCTCACTCGTGCCTGGTTACACAACGTTGCCAATACCCGCGCATTGAACCCGCCTGACGCTCCGCCGCAAGCGCCACAGTCTAACGCAGCGGCATACGGGTTGTTGGTGCTACGACTGCCATGCCCACAAATGATAACTAAAGGCGCAAAGTCCTCAGTTAACCCCATCATTTTGAGCAATTGACTTACATACTGCACTTTCTCTTCTTCAGAAAAACCAACTGGCAACCCCGCCTTCATTTGCAAGTAATCCAGCGAAAGTTCCGTCGAGGGTTTTTGCAACCACTTACTTTGTAGCTGTCTAAAGATGCGACCGGCTCTACGCGGGAAAAAGCTACGCGCCAGCATCTGCAGGCTAAGCCATGGGCCGCTTACCTCTGGCAACAATAAGCTGGTCAAGATGTTTTGCTTCATCGCCTGAAAGGTGCGCTTAATCGACGCTGTTGCTTGTCTACGTTCCTGGTACGATTCGAAGTCGATCTCGGATGCGAGTTCTTTTATCTGATGCTGCGCTTTGAGTATCACTGGCAGGGACGCGTGACTTTGTGTACTACCAAGTTCACATGTCTCAATTGGCAGTCCGAAAAAGCCAGCCACGCCAAACGTCTCAAATGGGCCTGCTTCTTCAATCGCTCGACGAAAAGGCTCTGAGCGCGTATCAATACAAAACGCTAATTGCGCTAACACAGGATTGGAGTCATGGGAAACCAGACGTTTCGAGATGACTTGTTCTTTTAGCAACTCTTCGTAGCTTTGCTCCCAAGCTCCTAGCCAAAGCTGCCGACGAACTAAATCGTTAAAACGATAGGCAAGCGTCAGGTGCGCCTTTTGCTGCGTTGCGGGGAGTTGTGACCAATCATCAATCTGCAAGTCCCCCCAATAAGCCCACGCCGCAATCAGTCGAATAACAATCAGTTGTTCTGCGTTTTGTTCTTCAGGTAAGGGTAACACTGGATGAATCAAAGCCCACTCCATAGTAATTCGAACAGCCAAATATTCTATTAGCAGCTGTGGCGAATGCCACAACATCATTCCCGCCCACCCTGGCAAAGATAGCAAATGTGCCTCAAGGTAAGCCTGAATTTGTACGGTCGGGATTTCAAGTGCCGATAATGCTTCCCTTAAAGCAACAGCCGCCTCTTGCGGACGATTTTTCAAAAGTTGGCGTTGCGCGCGGTGAAGCTCCGGGTCGTATTGCACTAACCGGTGCCAAGCTCGATAGAAGCCCTCGGTACGGTTTGGCAGTGACCAAGTTGAATGGGACCCGTTCAAATACAACTTGCACCACTTAATCAAATGGCGATTCAGGTCATGCTCCCGTTCGCAGCGAAAACTTAATGTTTGGAGCGGCTGACGTTTAATCACTGGCATAGCAAGATGATTCAATTTCTTTGCCAGATCCTTTAATACTGGGAATTTCAAAATATTGGAAGGCAGGTCATCCAACTCAAGAGCAGCCCGACAGAACCGTTCTGCGACATCGCGCGGCAATGTTATTGACTGTGAATCAAGCCAATATTGCAGCCCTTGTTCGAGAAACTTCGGATCGATTTCGCCTTGGTCCTTCGCATCCTTCAGTAACGAAGCGCTAGGATATATATCTACGTCGCGAATATCCTTGAGCCAGCATGCAACTTGTTCAAATGACAGGTTTTCAAGTCCTGCCCAAGGACTACGTGCTGCAAAAGATGTAACCGGCCCAAGCGGCACAATGACGCGGCTAGAGGCACGCACTAAATCATGCAAATCGTCAATTGAACCCAGGTTTCGAACATCAGGTTCTAATATTCTCTGTTGTGTTAATGTACCATCCATCCTGGTTACCTCCTTGAGTGCATAGCTGTCAGATACTTTGGATGGCTTTCAACAGCGTCGCGATGGGGTTCGCCTAATCGTACGAGCCAAAGATACACGACGGAGAAGAACGTAGAATAAGGATGGCGAGATAACCACGCACCAACCACACTGCTTACTAACAAGATGATGAGAACTAAGACTATGACTGTTGAATGGGGTTGGATGCCGTGCGGGACGGTACCGTGCAACAGCACATAGAACAAGGCAAGAATCATACCGAACACGACTAACGTTCCTGCTAACAATGTGATTCCCACAGCGCGCCCAATACGTCCTGGAGCAGAAGTTACGAGGTGTGACCACGCAAAGACCACAGACCACCCTAGTAGTAGGGCACTAATCATATCGTAACCTCCATTTTCCACAATTAACCAAAACCCAATCGCCACGAAAAGACCTAAAAATACTCCTGCACTTTTCCACAAAAATGATGTTTTGGGGGCTCCCTTAAGAGCCGCCGGCTCGTTGTCATGTACGGCAGTGCCAGCCTGTAGAAAGAGCGCGGATTTAAACAACCCGTGCAAGACAGCGTGAATGATGGCTGCCAAATAGGCGCCTAATGCGCATTGAATCAGCATAAACCCCATCTGCGCGATCGTCGACCCAACTAGTTGACGTTTGTAATCCGCTTGGATCAACACCATTCCGGTCCCAAGCAGGACTGAAACGCTTGCCAGCAGCGTTAAAACAATTTGAGCCAAATCGCCACTGAATACGGGTGCGAAACGGGTCAGTATAATTCCACCCGCGTTGACGACACCTGCATGCATGATTGCTGACACAGGTGTAGGCGCAACAACTGAGTCCAACAACCATCGTTGGAAAGGATACTGGGCAGCTGGAACTGTAACCGCGATAACTAGTAATAGGGCAACAGTTGTATCCTCCCATGAGCTCATTTGTACCAATGCACCTTTGGTCAGTGCAAGTGAAAACTGCCAGTGTCCTGTTACAAGCGCAAGCCACGTTATTGCTGAGCAGAAGAGCAACCAACTGATTGCAAATAACAGTCCCGCACGGTAGGCGGTAGTTCGAGCCACTTGCCAATCCTGATTCAACCTGATAAGTAATGTGAGACCAAAAAGAGTAGCTCCCCACCACACCAACAGAAGGCGGAGGTCATTACTCACCCAAGCAAGTGCAGCTGAACCCGTGGTGAAGGTCAAAAGTGCAAAGTACGCGCGGTAATTTCGATCTCCAAATAATTGACGGACGGAATAGCGCTGAACTACGAAACCGATTGTGAGGACAAATAACGTTGTCAACCAACCCAAGGGATCAAGGCGCCATGGACCAAAAATTCGAGTCGTGCTTGTCGCAATAAGATTTAACAATGCGATGAATGGTGGCAGTCCGCTAATAGCAACGTGAATACGAACCAAATTCAAGGGAACACGCGGATGCAATATGGCGATAGAGCTCAGTCCCAAAAGTGTAAGGGATAAGAAGAATACGATGACTAACATCCCGCCTCCCCTTTCAACATTGAAATCATTCTACCCAACAAAAAAACCGACAAACTCAAAACGCAGTGGTCCTTTAGGAACCATTACATTCTGAAAATTTGTCGGTTTACTATCAACTAACCAAGATGGTTTTTTGAAAAGTCTACCTAGATGATGAATTCAATGCTAAGCGTAGAGTTATTTTACTCGTTATCCGGCATACCGTCAAGTATTCATCAAATGCACCTTCCCCCCCTTGCTCGTACCAAACGTTGCCATTTGTTTGTGGTGGATGGTTCCTGGTCCAGAGGGTGGGAACGACTCTCTTTGTTCTCATTACTCCTGCCGGGGAAATGGGCGGCGACGCAGACAAACAGGAGTGCCATACACTGGGGCACCCTTGTTTGTCTTATTACGTCTATCATCATAAATCGAAATGTCTCCGGCTATTCAAAACTAGTAGATTCTACATGATATGCTGTAGTACATCTATTTGTATGAAGGGAGGTTGAAGCATATGAAAATAATGTCCTGGCTCGTCTTGCTCACTCTTTCTTCGGATGGTTGCGACATGTACAGGCAGAAGGACAATCGAAACAACAGAGATCGGCAGGTTCTTGGGCTTTCGAATTGGTGAACTGGAACAATCACATTTACAAAGTAACATCCGAACCCGTAAAGACCGTAGGCAAGCAAATCGGCTCAGTGACAACCTATTCGAACGTTGAATCTACACCTCAAACGGGAACTCTTTCAAGCGCATGTTCCGTTGGGACAAAGTTATTCGCCATTCCACATGACCCGACCTGCACCGCTTTCGCTGTAAAGACAAAGAAGGGTTATGCGAGAGCCCAAGATACAGGAGTACACGGACAAAAAGGCAACTAACTGACACGCTTCAATTCGCATACTGTTCAAGTTATGCCCGCTTGCGCAAGATGACTACCCTCACGGGGACTGCATACTTATACGCAACTCCATTACACCGTCGGCCCCCTGCTATATGTGCACATCTGGCGCATGGAGATTCCAACCAGAAATTCTTGGCTGTTTTATCGCTTCGGTCAACATGGCTAGTGCCCTTTCAGGCAACCTTGATCTTCTTTTGCTCTCGTAGGATCCGGTCGTCCCGTTTGTGCTTATTTCGCCAGCGAATGTGTGTTTGAATGGCCTGAGCCAACTCTGCATGGTTGCTATAATTGCTACCGGACAGCACGAATTTTCGTAACGGGTCGAAGTGACATTCAATACGGTTCATCCATGAGGCTTTTGTTGCCGTGAAGACCAACTGGACGTTGTTTTTCTCAGCCCAATCTGTCACCTTTCCGTGTTTGTGTGGAGAAAAGTTGTCCAGAACGACTTACAACCGTTCGGAACGATGGTAGCGTCGTCGCAGGACCTTGAGAAAGCGCAAGATGTCCTGATGTTTCTCATGGTCTGATGTATGTCCATATAACTTGTCGTCTTTCAAATCTATAGTGCAGCCAGCAGGTGACGAACGCCCTGGTATCGGTGATAGGTAGCTGGTAGACGGTATGGTTTCTCCTTTTTGAACCATCCCCTGCCGGGAAACGGCTGGATGGCCAAGGGGCCGAATTCATCGAGGCAGATCACCCGTCCATCTGTGGGTGGTTTTGGTACAGGGCTTTGATTCGTTTTTTTAGCCTCAAACTCCGGATCATTGGACTCTTTCCAAGTGTTCGTGTGCTGTTATGTAATCTGCGCCTCGTCCAGGATAACTCGGATGGTGTCAATGCTGAGGGATTTCACGATGCCTTTTTGCTCAGCTGTTTCCCTCAGTTTCGACAACGACCATTGCGTAAACGGCAAACCGAGTGTCTTCGGCGGAATCTCTGCCAGATCAACAATATCCGCACGTTGCTCCTGAGTCAAGGTACGGGGTCGCCCACCGCCGTATCGTGGCTTGAGAGACGGGAATCCATCTTCGTTAAAGGCCCGAAGGCCATTCCGGACATGCTTAGAAAGATGATAGAGATCCGAGATTTCCGGTACCTTCATGCTTTGAGCCGACGCAAGTACAACGAGAGCGCGACGGACGTCCACAGAATTTGATCCCCGACGAGCAATTCAGGTCAGCTTATTTCCCTCTTGTGCTGTCAGTTCTCGGACGAATGCACACATGATCATCACCATGATGATCATTCGCTATCCGCTGGGTATACCTTCCTATTTGCAGAACAACGTTGCCTGAAGGGGCACTAGCTAATGATGGTTCTTGTCAAACTCATCTTAGCCTTACGGGGAGCGCCTCTTCAATTGTCTGGCTCATTCACAGAGGTCCCAGTCTTCGAAATGCGCGTTAATATGTCACTTTGCGCTAGGGAGCGAAAACACATAGGCCGCTTTGCGGTTGTATCATAAACGGTCGTTAAAGGGAAACCCACCAGTTACCCGGTGGGCCTACAGTCTGTGACTTTCAGA
The DNA here is from genome assembly GCA_017298655.1 of Alicyclobacillus curvatus. Classification (GTDB taxonomy): domain Bacteria; phylum Bacillota; class Bacilli; order Alicyclobacillales; family Alicyclobacillaceae; genus Alicyclobacillus_B; species Alicyclobacillus_B curvatus. The sequence continues at coordinate 761,477 of CP071184.1, read as the reverse complement.
GTTAAATGTCGTATAAATTCGATCACTATTTGTTGTCGTACCGGGGATTACTAAAATCTAGCCCCGATGACGAGGTTGGATCGAGCCTCTTCCACAACCTCTGTCGTGATATTCTTCAACTCGTTTATTTCCATGCCACGGCCTTATTTCTTGTTCACTCAGAGTTGTACAGTGCTCACCAAAATTGACATTACATATCTGGAATAGATCTCCCTCTCTATACATATGTTGAATTGTTCAAAATTTCCTTTTGGAGGGGTTCGATGATACGAAAGAGCCTTATCAAGACTTCTGTTGCCGTGACTGCCATTGGAATGACTGTGCTTCCTGCTACCGCATTTGCAGCTGCACAAGGAACGAGCTACACACACCCAGGCACCACAATCACCAATCTTCCCAACGCCCATGGGCAATCAAACAGCGGAAAGTCTGTTCACAAGTCAAGTTACACCCATCCCGGAGTCACGATCAAAAACCTACCTCGTCAATCTCTCACTCCGAAATCAGGGTCATCTGCTTACGGTAAGCACATCACAAACATTGGGTGGTCATCATCCAATTGGTCAGGTTTTGCGGCGACTGGTTCGACGTACAACGATATCACCGGAAGTTGGGTAGTCCCCACGGTGAAGGCTTCAAGCTCAAACACATATTCATCATCGTGGATCGGCATCGATGGGTTCAATAACAGTGATCTTATTCAGACTGGGACTGAACAGGATTACGTGAATGGAAAGGCACAGTACGACGCATGGTGGGAGATACTCCCTGCAGCCGAAACTGTCATTCCGACAATGTTCATCAGTCCTGGAGACCACATGACTGCTCACATTCACAACAATGGCAACGGGACATGGACAATTACACTGAACGACGTGACACAGAACGAGACATTCTCGACGACGCAGTCTTATTCGGGCCCTGGCACGTCTGCAGAATGGATACAAGAGGCTCCGCAGGTCAATGGAACGATTTCAACACTCGCAAACTACGGTCAGACTACATTTGATCCCGGTACGGTGAATGGAGGAAACCCTTCACTGAACACAAGTGAAAATGGGTACATGGTTCAAAGAAACAAAATTGTGTCGTATCCGTCCAACCAAGATTCTGATACGGATGGATTCAACGTTGCTTATGGTTCAACGCAGCCAACACCGCCTCAATCCTAATCTTGGACAAATTCAACTGATTGAGTAGGAGGGGGTCACCCCTCCTCTGGTGTTAGGTTGTAATGGTGGACACAGCGAATCGAGAATGTGAAAATAAGTAAATCGATTCGAGGTGTCTACAATGACGAAGCAATAAGACAACGACTTTAGGCTCAATACCGTCAGACTGGTTGTAGAGGAGGGGAAGCCAGCCTTCCAGGTGGCTCGTGACCTTGGGATCACCGCAAATACGCTCTATCGGTGGATTTCTGAATATAAAGATGACCCAAAACATCCGTTTGTCGGCAGCGGGCATCTGAAGCCGGAAGCCCAGACTACGAGAGATTTGGAGCGTGAGAACCGTGAGCTGCGGGAGGAAGTAGAGATTTTAAAACACACATATCCAATCTCATAAGTAACCTGGGCTGACCCACCACTTAGGCAGTTTGCCTTACATTTATTGGGTGCGTCAGTGCGCAAGTGTTTAGAAGTTGTTCGACGAGCCTGTGTCCCATGTGTCGGCGGTTCAATCGGTAGGTGAATTCAGCAGTATACAGTTGTTTGAAACGCTCTCGTCCATGGTATGTCCCGTCAATAAACGCTTTCAAATTACTCATCAATGTATCGACCCACTGAAATGTTTCGTGAGCATCTTCGTCGCTTGACAATGTTACCAGATGCGCAATGTCCAGTTCCGTTGCACTGGCGCCATATGACCAGTTCCCGTCCGTTTCCCAGACAACATCAGTACCAAGGTTACGCTGTAAAATTGGCAAGATCGAATTTTTGCTAAGTCTTCAACAGCTTCAATGAAGCAGTATTGGGGTTTACCTTTCATCAGTGAAACCCCCATGACCATGGGCGTCTGCGTTGTGCCACGTCCCCGTTTGCCTTTGCTCTTACTGCCAAGGTAAAAGTCATCGACCTGAACGATGCCTTCAAGCTGGTACTTGGCATTTCATTCCGCCATCGCATTACGGATTTTGTTGAGCATGTTCCAAGCCGTGTCGTAATATACGCCAATGTGACGTTGCAGTGTTTTTGCAGACATACCACGCTTATCATTGCTGACCAGGTATATACCAATGAACCACTTGTATAGCGGCGTTTTGCTTTTGTGAAAAATCGTGCCTGCAGTGACAGAAATCTGGCGATGACACTGTTTACATTCAAACAGCGGCAATCTACGGTCGGCGTCACGCCTGTGGGTTGCATGAACCAGCATAGCTTCAAAATGACGACACTTCGGGCAAGTGAAACCTTTTTTCCATCGTAGGTGAATCAAATACTCTTCACAGGCTTTTTCATCAGAGAATTGTTGTGTAAACTCCAAGAGATTCATGAATACCACCTCGGCATACGAACGTGTGTTCCTATACCTAGTTTACCACTCATGCTCCACTGTTCAAAGAGAACTTACGAGAGTGGATATGTGTGTTTTAAAAAAACCTTCATGACCCGATTTGAACACAAGCTATCATGAAAATGGATTAGCTATAGCGTCCATGGTGGAGTGTCCGTGATAATGATACTGAACCCGATCAGTTCGTATCAGCTTTGTGCTGGTTCGACCCCGCTAAAAACACTGAATAGACAATCCTCCAAGCACAAGATATTGGACTGCGAGTCCGTGTAAAAGTCTTCATATGTCGGGTTGTCTTCTGGTTCATCTTTCCATGAACGGAAGCATAACCAACGATGAAGGAGGCGATTTTAGAACGCTATGCTGGGCTTGATGTTCATCAGGAAACGGTTGTAGCTTGTGTGTTGGTGGGTCCTCTAGACCGCGCTCCCGTCACAGATTCGGACGTTTGGAACGATGATGAAGGATTTGCTGGCTTTGGCGGACTGGCTCGTTGCATCGGGATGCACACACGTTGCCATGGAAAGTACTGGGCGATATTGGAAACCTGTGTGGAATGCACTGGAAGGGTGTGACCTCGAACTGCTCCTCGCGAACGCTCACCATATTAAGAATCTCCCTGGCCGGAAAACAGACATGAAAGACGCGGAGTGGCTTGCGAAACTTCTTCGTAGCGGGCTGGTGGATGCAAGTTTTGTCCCACATCAAGAGACACGAGAACTGAGAGACCTGACGCGTTATCGAAAGAAACTTGCCGAGAAAAACCGCATCCATCGACTTTTGCAGGATGCAAGCATTAAGCTCACCGCCTACATGTCAGACCTCTTTGGCGTGTCCGGCCGACGTCTCCTCCAACAAATTATCAACGGTGACGGAAGAATACCTTCAAGCAGACATGCGAGGTGCGTTGCGACGCAAATCTACCGAACTTCTGCTGGCACTAGAAGGACGACTTCGTCGACACCACCGAGACATGATTCGGTTTTCCTATGAGCACCTGCAGTTCATCGAGCAGAAGTTTCTAGCGGTAGAGCACGAGATTGAAAAGCATTTGATGGATAGGCAAGCGGCTGTAGAACTGCTCACTACCATTCCCGCAAGCAACGGTAATGCTGCCGCGGTCATTCTTGCAGAAATCGGTACAGACAGGCAGCCAATTCGGTAGTGATAGCCAACTTGCCGCGTGGGCAGGTCTCAGTCCTGGAAACCAGGAGAGCGCAGGCAAGAAAAAGAAAGTTGGTTCTCGAAGCGGAAACAAGGCCCTAAAAACCGTGTTGGTTGAATGCGCCTGGGCCGCAGCCAGAAGCAGACAGACTCGTTTATCATCGCGATACTGGGTGTGGGTGCGGAGAATGGGTGTCAAAAAGGCACTTGTCGCACTCGCCCATACTATGCTCCGCATTGTGTATCATGTGCTTCATCGCAGACAGCCTTATGAAGAGTTGGGCGCAGACTATCTCGAGCGTTTTAGACAAGACAGCGAACAGCGCCGTGAAGTCAACATGATCCGCAAGCCTACAGCAAAAGGCTATATCATCTCGCCGCCATCCATCTAGTCTACCATGAGATAATCCCCGTTAAGCTCGAGACCTCTCACAGCTTTCTTCCCGCAGGCTCATCAAGTGCATTCATGAATCCATTTTCGTAAAAAAGCAGTGCGCATCTTCAGCAAGGACCGGAAGTAAGGTATCAGTTCATCTAGGGGTCACGTCACGAAACGGAAAAAATCGTACTTTAAGGATTATTGACTGAGCGCAATGGTCTAAACCCGCCTCGTTCTACCTGGTTGTTGCCATGTATAGTCACCGGTTAGATTGATATGTTCCCATCCGAGTGGTGATAAGTGTTGTAATAGGCTGTCGTCAGTTTCCTGCCCACGGGACCGCAAAGCCTGTATTGCTCGTTCGATAGACGGTATTCCACAATACGATAGCTGCCACTACCAAGTTAAGGCCTGAAGCTCGATATCCCTGATTTTCAAAACTACGGTCACGCAGTTCCCCTTGTCGGTTAAAGAAGATCGCCCGGGCCAATGCATTTTTGGCTTCCCCTTTGTTTAGTCCAACGTGCACCCGACGCCGCAGTTCAACGTTTTGAAGCCATTCTAACGTAAACAACGTACGTTCGATGCGTCCGAGTTCTCGTAGAGTCATCGCTAGCCCATTTTGGCGTGGATAGCTACCAAGCTTTCTGAGCATGAGTGAGGCGGTAACGGTACCCTGTTTAATCGATGCGGCCAAGCGAAGGACCTCATTCCATTCCTTCTGAATATGCTTTATATTGATTCCGCCTCCGATTACGTCAGTCAGTGTTGGATATGGCCTGATATCACCCGGCACATAGAGTTTCTTGTCTTTAAAGCCGTTGCCAAAATTACTTTGGAGGCCGGTTGGAGTACCTGAAAGTACGGGCGAATGCCCCAGAACTCGGCCGGTCAGGGCGTTCCGTTCCTGGAAGTCGACGGATGTTCGTTGCTATTGGCAAAAGCGGACGTAGGAAATCTAAGGTAGGTTTGACCAGTCTCAGTTGCTGCGGATAAGTTTCATTTTATTGAGCCCGCTTCAGTCGACTTCGTGTCCACCCTCGGTTCACAGTTCCACTTTGAACGTAAGCGCAGTATGCCATCACATGCATGCAGAGGATAGCTTGGTCGACGTGTGCCTCTACCGCCTTACGTCCACGTTTGTGCACGCGCCGTAAACTGTACCCGTCCTTCAGCATTCCAATGATTCGCTCAATCCCTGTTCGGGCGTCATACAATGTATCGAATGTACGGCTGTGCTGTGGGAACTCGGGATCGACCTGAGGTGTCGTCGAAAAATCCACCCGAAGCACCCGGCCTTGCGTGGCGCTGTTACAACACTCAACGTGCTTGTGTTCCGGGCAGCCAAGCCCTTCCTGCTTTGCCTGAGGGTTGTGAACTGGACACCTGAATATGTACTGTTTCTTTTTGAGGTCGCACCCTTTCAACTCCATCTTGTGTCCAGCAATGCAATGGGGTACCCCGTAGCGGTCAACCATATCAATTCCACGTACATCGCTCGGTTTGTCCTGTCGGCCCCTGGTGGGAGCCACCAGTTTCGCCCCAAGTACATCCTTTGTTGTCTGCTGGTTCCTGGGACTCTGGTAAATCCCATCGGCAAGTACATATTGCACGGACTGCGCCAGTTCCTCAAACTCAGACTTGAATCTCTCAAGTGTAGGCAGCAAAGTGAAGGCATCGTATTCGCCACCCTTGCACACCTCTCTGGTAAGCGGGAGTTGTCCCTTTGCGCCACTGAGTAAGGAAACTTTGTGACCAATGTAAGATACAGCGTTACTCTTACGAACAATACCCACGTTGTCGTCCGTGGGGACGGTAGGGCAATTACAGTCTTCTTTGTGGCCGCATATTTTCATCTGCTTTCCGTATGTCGCTTCTGCTTCAACATGTGTCGTGTCGGCAACCAGCGCGTCTTCGGCATCTAGCACGCCCGGCTTCAAATTGAACATAACGACTAGCTGTCGAGCCTTATCCCATAACCCGAAGTTCGTCATGATGTCGTCGAAGCGGGCAAACGAGCGGTAACTGGGAAGCTTGCCTGTGAACCCACAAGCTTCAGCAAACAACGGATTTGAGCGAACCTGAAGGTAGACGCTCTCTGCCATCATCTCGACGTATAGCAATCGAGCCAGTTCGAATGCACGCATCATGGGCATAAAGTCGTGGGGTTTGCGTCCTGAGCGACTTCGTCTGGCTGCCGGCGTATCATCCGCCTGTTCCGTTGGTGTCGGGAGTTCTAGCCCGAGAGCAGAGTTGGTGACGTTGCTGGTTTCTTCCGACCGATTTATCCGTTCCTCACGCAACGAGTCATATAGATGCCGGTAGTATTCCTGCTCAATGCTTCGAAAGATGTCCCAAGGGAAAGTCAGTGCGGGGATAACAAACGGAACATCCATATACTGTTCCCATTGACGGGGAATCAAGGGGAAAGGAACCAAACCAGATTGCGCGTGTTGTGATATACTGGATTTCGCCATGGAGCTTCTCCTTTGTTGTGAATGGGTTTTGGTCGACTTAATTCTACCAAAAGAGGGTTCCGTGGCGTATTTATATCTAGCACCAACTCGACGATTTTCATCCACCATGATTTACCTCGTATAAACATCCAAATACTATCGATAAACATACAATTCACATGACTTGGATAGACCCATGGACCCTCTGAAACGCCTGTAATAAAGTTCTCTGATCATTTCGTTTTTCTTTGACGAAATAAAGTGCGTCGTATCTTACATCCAGGATACCTGTTGTAACGGCGATTATTTGATTTTGGCATCGGCTCTTAAGATCGCGTATACGTGGTGCAAAACGAAAACCAAGTAAATGCGTAAGACCGAATACGTGGTCAGTAAAGCCAGCTGTATCGGTATAGTGCTCTTCGATTTGTAATTCCGACTCATGATACAACAAACCGTCCAACACATGAGTTGCATCTCGAACTGCCGCGTTAATGACTTTGGTGTGAAAGGGCGCGTATTGGTCCGAAATATGCGTGTAGTGAAAGTGACTCCTGGCTCGTTGCCATATTTCGCGTTAAAATGGCCGACTGATTGGCCAGTACCACCAGCCCGAAACCATTGTCCGTCTGACGAAGAAGTGGTACCGTCTCCCCACCACGCACTAAAGGTCTGCTGCGACTGTGCATTCACAAGTTCAGCCAATCCCGCAGAATACGTTTCATCGCGGATATGCCATGCCTGTAACCAGGATAGCTTTGCGAATGTCGCCCCTCGGCATGATTCCGCCATTTTACTGAGCCCCAAATTGATTGCATCAGCCAGAATTGCAGTTAACAACAGATTCCGGTCGGCAACTTGATCATTGCTTTTGAGATGAGTGAAATGGCGAGTGAAGTGGGTCCAATTATCTACCTCAAGCAATAAGTCGGTGATTTTTACGTGAGGAAGCAGAGAATACGCTTGATGCATTAAGGCATCCGCTTCCTTTGGTACAGCATTCGTGAGTGGGGAAATTTTAAGTCCATTGTCTGTAATGGTCGCATCCGGCAATTCATTTTGTGAAGCAAGGTGTTCAGTGTTGGCTAATTCACGTTCCAGTACCGCCAGACGATCTTTAAGGAAACGTTCGCAGTCGGTTTCATTAGGCAAATCAAGCTCTTGTCGATTAAGTTGATGTGTGAAGCGTGATGTAGGTAACAGATACTCCTCGAAATCCTTGAACTGACGCGATCCTTGTACCCAGATGTCACCTGATCGAAGAGAGTTTTTTAACTCAGATAACACACATAGTTCGTAAAACCGGCGGTCAAGTTCATCCTTTTCCCAGACAACACTTTCCCAGCGTTTACGAACAAAATTTGTGGGCGCATTATCGGGTACTTTGCGCGCTTGCCTTTGATTCATGTTCTTAATCGTATTTACTCCTTCAAGAAGTTCTTGTGCTGTTGGTGCTGCCTTGAGCTGAAGCGATTCAAGTAGAGATGGGGTGTATCGTCGAAGCTGTGGGAATCCGTCACTGATTAGTGGGAGAAAATCGAAGTTTGCGGGCTGAGCCATTTTCTCCGTTTCAGTAATGCATATTCCGGAATCTCTTGGACAGGGATTCCGTTAAGTCTTGGACGTTAATTCCGAAAACTCTCGGCCCTCTATTCCAATAACTCTTGGACACCCATTCCGAAAAGTCTTGGACAGATAATCTCCTCGTTCAAGGCCTTCCCACTTCGCTCCTCCAAATCGTCTGTGTGGGCTACCAAATCAAGCAGGGAAATTACCCCTTTTGTCGGATCTTGTTGTATCCGCGAAAGGAGGCACTGTCTTGGCTGAATGGAGGTTGCCCATGCCAAAGCTCAAGGAAATCTTACGTCTGTACCATGAAGGAGGAATGAGTCGTCGAGCTATCGCCGCCAGTTTAGATATCTCACGTAGTACCGTCACCAATGTTCTAACTCGTGCTGAGACAGTTGGCGTTGGTTGGCCGTTACCTTCCGAGTTGGAGGACGAGTCCAACCTGGAATCCACGTTGTACCCCGCTGTCACGGGTCGACCGCGAAAAATTGAAGAGCCAGACTGGAATTACGTGCACCAGGAACTACGTAGGAAAGGCGTCACCTTACAGTTGTTGTGGATCGAGTACAAACAGGAGCATCAGGATGGATACCAGTACAGCCAATTCTGCGAACATTATCGCCAATGGAAAAAGAAGCTAGATATATCCATGCATCAGCAGCACCGCGGTGGTGAAAAGATGTTTGTGGATTACGCAGGACAAACGGTATCAATCATCGCCCCAGACACTGGGGAGATCCGGGAGGCGGAGATCTTCGTTGCTGTGCTTGGAGCCAGTAATTACACGTACGCGGAAGGACAATGGTCGCAGAGCCTCGGAGATTTCATTGGTGGACACGTGAATGCCTTTCAGTACTTTGGCGGCGTACCCCAACTCATCGTTCCGGACAATTTGAAATCGGCAGTTAAGAAGTCAGACCGTTATGAACCCTCTACAAACCGAACCTACGCTGAAATGGCGCGACATTATGGCTGTGCCGTCATGCCAGCACGGCCCTACCGACCGAAAGACAAGCCGAAGGTCGAGGCGGGCGTCAAGATCGTCGAGCAGTGGATTCTCGCAGCCCTGAGAAATCGAAGGTTCTTTAGTCTTGGGGAGTTGAATACTGCGATTCATGACGCCTTGGAAACGCTCAACAATAAGCCGTTTCAAAAGCTGAAGGGCACGCGCGCATCCCTGTTTGCCGCCGTGGATAAGCCGGCCCTCCGAGCGCTACCGGCCATCCCCTACGAGTTTGCTCGTTGGGTTCAGGCCCGTGTGGCTCCAGACTATCATATCGAGGTCGACAAGAACTACTACAGTGTGCCCTATTCACTGGTGCGAGAGTACGTGGATGTACGCATCAGCGAAAAGATTGTTGAGGTGTTTTTGCGTGGAAAACGGGTTACGAGCCACGTTCGAGAAACACATAGCAAATACAGGCACATCACTGAACCAGCCCATATGCCAAAGTCCCATCTGGCGCACATGGAATGGACGCCAGAAAAGTTTATCAACTGGGGCAAAACTTTCGGACCATACACAGCCACAGTGACAGAACAGATTTTGCATCGAAAAGCGCATCCTCAACAGGCCTACCGCTCCTGTCTAGGGCTACAGGCTCTCGCAAAAAAATATAGCAGAGAACGAATCGAGTCAGCTTGTGCACATGCGGTTTCCATCAATGCGTGTACGTATCGTAGCGTGAAATCCATTCTCGAAGCCGGCATTGATCAGGTGACGTTAGACCTCGACACCGATAAACCCACGCCGATTCATGAGAACCCACCGGGAAGCCAAACTAGTTCGAGTATGAACGGGTGCCGGTGTTCGGGTGCAACGGACACCGGTCAACCCCATTAAAATCTCTTAGGGGGAATCTATCAATGCTCAGTAATCAAACGATTAACACACTTCGCCAACTTCGACTCAACGGCATGGCAGACGCCTATTCTCGCCAACTCAAGGATGCTCACGCCGCAGAACTGGCCTTTGACGACCGCCTTGGACTCCTGGTCGACCATGAATGGACGCTCCGTCAGAACCGCCAGTTATCTCGGCTGCTCCAAGCCGCTCATCTCAGGGTTCAGGCGGCGCCGGAAGAGATTGACTACCAAGTACCCAGGGGCTTAGACCGCTCACTCATCCAACAATTGCTCACAGGTCAGTGGCTGACAGAACGACATAATTTACTGATCTCCGGCCCCACAGGTCCTGTGTCATGGTACTCCTCCTCGCTATTTGGCCACTCGAAAGGTCTAATCCCCAGTGAATTGCAGCTAAATTTCACCGTCTTCGTGTAAGTTAGTGCTGTCACCAGAAGAATTAGACCTTTTGCAAATGGGGTTGAAAGTGCTCAGCCAAAAACCTACTCAATTGGCTAATACCCTTGTTCACTAGAATCGCTTATCTACATCAAATCTTAGATCGTTCGAATTTGCAATATTTGTCCTATTCCTGTTCAGAGAAAGGGCACTTCTGTCGGCGCTAGCGGAACATGAAATCGGTATCCCCTTCGCTTACCATTTTGAACATAGACAGCGGGCAACAGTCCACTGCGCATGCGATTCAATACGGTCTGTCTCGTACAGTTCAGACGATCCGCAGCTACTCTTAACTCAACCCAATCCACAGATGGCTCGTTCACCAGCCGTTCCCGTAGATGGTCGGTAATTTCAATCTGCCAAGGAGCCCCCTGGGCAACTTGCTGCCCTTGAATGAAACCCTCTCGCAACCATCTCAGCACGGTAGCAGTACTCACGCTTAGTTCGTCAGCAGCCTGGGCTACGGTATACATGTTTTCAGTCTCGGACGTGTTTGAATGGCCGGAGAAGACGGGAATGTTATAGTGATTTCTGAGTGAACAGACTCGGCCCGCGTTGAAATTGTTACCCTTTCCAGTGCGAATGTGTTGACGTACCAAAATCCGTGCAATCACATCATCAGGGTAATGAAGCGCTAAACGTCGAACAAGGTCGACCGTCTCCTCTTCTGTAGAATTTCCGTGATGCCCGACCTTATTGAGTGGGCTGGTAAAATGCGTGACAGCACCGCCCTCCCATTGAACCGTGCAACGGGCCACACGCTGCTCTTGATCAACAAGAACTACGATGCTCCTAATGAGTGTTCTAAGGAGTTCCTTTCGATCCCTATTGGTAGTTTGTGGTGAATTCCAGACCCTTTTCAGCCCCCTTCCCAGAGCATGTATCCGACTCTTTTCTTCGGCAGTTAAGGGATTATGTTTGCGGTCCCGACGCTCCTCAAGCAGCTTTTGTACGCGTTGCACTTCACGCAACCCTCGCTCCCAAGCTTTTTCCATCGTACGAGCAACCAGTCTGTTTTCCGGCTCAACTCGATCGTATTGCCGTTTGGCACGTTCAGCATCGTAAAGAGCCTTTTCAAGTTGCTTCTCAAGAAGTTTTTCCTCAGCAACATGTCTCATTTCGGCCTGCTCCATTGCTTCACCAATAATTGCTAATCTGGCGGGTGTTACGGTGTCAAGAAAAAGGCGAGCAACGTGCTGGTCCAAGCGCTTTCCGCCAAGTCCTTGACAGACATGCTCGGCCCCTTGCATTCTTTGTGCTTGGCCACAAATATATCTCTGCACGTTGCCACCTTTACCGCCATAAGAAACCAACATCCTGCGGCCACACTTTCCGCAAACTAGCAGCCCCTGAAGTAAGGCCGCTCCCTGCTGGGGGGAACCTGAGTTCCGGGGGCCTTTAAAGTTCCGACGTAGGAGTTCCTGGTTGGTAACAAAGGTATCCCAAGAAATATAGGGCTCATGATGATCGTGAATTACAATGGGCCATTCCTCGCGGGCCACCTGCCTGGCTTTCACCTGAAGCCGACCGTCTGGCCCTATAGACTTTTCATATTTAGTTCTACCGAACACAAAAGTGCCAGCGTATATAGGATTGGTCAGGATCCCGTGGATCGTTTTATAAGTGGGGAGTTTCCATGTTAGGCCCTTACTTGGGTGCATGACAGGAACTTGAATTTCTTCGGCCCGAAACCAGGTGAGCACCCGTCTGGCCGTTTTCAGTACAAGAAATTGTTGAAAGACCAGTTGGATGGCTGTCACAATCGCTTCATTACGCGCAACCACCACTTTGTCATCGTCATCATACTCATAGCCAGCCGGCAGCCAAGTTTTGAGTTCCCCCTTCTGAGCTTTATGCAATAAACCACCTTGCATCCGACTGCGAATGAGATGCAGTTCAGCCTCACTCATCGTTCCCTTTAACCCTAGTAGCAACCGATCATTGTACGACGAAGGATCGTAGACTCCATCCGAATCAGCGATCAGTGTATTACACATTGCACATAGGTCCAACAAGTGGTACCAATCCGCATTGTTCCGGGCAAGACGAGAGACTTCGAGTCCAAGAATGATACCAACATCACCGAGTCCGACGTCTGCAACGAGCTGCTTGAATCCGGCACGTCCTCCGTCCGCACCACTCTGCCCTAGGTCCTGGTCTATAACTAGAATCTGTGGTGCTACCCAGCCTAAGGTCTTAGCACGTTCAACTAACTCATATTGTCTTTGCTGGCTTTCTAAATGGCCAAGAACCTGCGACATTGTAGATTGACGAACATATACACATGCCTTTCGTTCCAATTGCCTGTGCGTGATTTTAGAATGGGCGTTATTCAAGGATGTTACGCCCCTCTCTGACGTGCTCTATTCGACACAGTAGGGCAGCAATGGCTCGGATTACCTTGATGCGACATTCTTCAGGGAGGGAGGCCCATTCCGGTGCGGATAAATCTACTTGATTTTCGTCCTCAAACAAACTAACCTGTCTCATGCAAGCTCCTCCTAACGATTGTGAGATTTGTTCGCGCAAATTCACTCTACGTTCGGAGGAGTTCTATTTTCAAGATGATCAACAAGCAACAGAAACTTGCGTATAGCCTCAATAGATGCAAGCAGGGCCGACTCATCTGATGTTACATTTTGACCAGATTGGGAATCGAACCACCTCGCCGGCAGACAGCCAATCGATTCGTCGGCTAATTGTACCTTGTAGTACGGCCCGTCCTTACATTGTTGTTTACCTAGTAAAAGAAACTCGTTTCCGTGTAAAGGGTGTCCTAGGAAGCTCATAATAACTTTCTCTTGCGAAATGTACTTATCATGTGCTGTGTCGTACCGGAGCGGGCAAAACCTTTCTAGCCTGTGCCTTGGCCACGGGCGCATGTAGGCTTGGCTTTAAGGTACAGTACCATCGGCTCTCTCGTCTCCTTCACCAGATGATGATGGCCAAAGGAGATGGTTCATATGGCCGCGTTTCCAAAGCACTTGCAAAGATAGACCTACTCATCTTAGATGACTGGGGCCTGGCCAACCTCTCAGCACCAGAGGCTCGAGAACTACTGGACATTCTCGATGACAGAGTACGCCAACATTCAACCTGTGTGGTTAGTCAAATACCAGTAGAACTGTGGTACGAACAATTTTCTGACTCGACTCTAGCAGACGCTGTGCTGGACCGCCTAGTCCACGACGCATACAAGATTCAACTGAAAGGGGAGTCGATGCGAAAACTACTGAGTGGGGTAAAAAACGCTCCTGAGGGAGACAAAACTGTTGCAACGAACTAAGAAATTTGTTTAATTCAAAGTAATCCCACATGGACGAACGGAAAGTGTCCAAGAGTTTCTGGACTCACTGTCCAAGACTTTTCGGAACGACTGTCCACGACTTTCCGGATTCAGTGTCCAAAAGCCCCGGAATATGCAAGTAACGCTCTCGGCAAATATCTCCCACGGCAGAACCGATTCGATGGCCTTAAATGGGTCACTTCCGCTTTGCTTAGCTTCTACTAGTGCACGGCCAATTCGGGAGTACAAGCGTAGTTTTTCGTTGATTGCTTTTCCTGACTGTTGGAATCGCTCAGAGTGACGTCGTTTAGCTCGGTTAAATAGCGTACCGAATATACGATCGTGCATGTCAATGATTTCATCGATGAGTGTAGCGCGGGTATCGAGTACAACGGCCACAAGAGTAGAACAGCGCCGAGAGGACTCGAGGTCACGTAGATGTTGTGCAGTCATTTGACCGCCCTCACGGGCGATTTTAAATAAACGATTCTGGTGAACAGCACGTTCTAGACCGGCGGGTAACGCTAGAGCTTCAATTGTACGTAGCCGCTCAATGTGAGCCAAAAAATGGTTCGCGTTTGGAGCGCCTGGAGGCTGACGTAACCAAGACAATGAGCTCATCGTGGTACCTTCGCGAATCGATAGCAGACAATCTAATGATCGCCGCTGATGTTTTGACAGAGGGGCAATCAAAGCTTCGTATAGCTGTCGAGTTCCACGAGTTAATGCTTCTGTACATACACGCTCAATGACATCCACTGTAGGGATGATGATGCGTTGCTGGCGTAACATCCGTATCAATGCTGTAGCTAATACCAATCCTCTATCGGTTTGTTGAGCAAGCTCAGATAGATGGTGAACGTAGTGACGTATATGAGAAACACCGAACGGCGTCAAACCGAGCCACGCTTGGTTAGGGTTTGGACAATTTTCCTGAGGTCGTCCAAGTTACGAGCAAGACGATCCATACTATGTACCACTACAGTATCCCCGTCGCGTGCGAATGCGAACAAAGCATCTAACTGTGGTCGTTGCGTATCTTTGCCTGATGCTTTGTCCGTGAATACACGATCCACTTGAACCTGTTCTAATTGTCGTTCTGGATTTTGTTTGAAGCTACTTACGCGAATATAACCAATGCGTTGACCTTTCATCAAACGCTCTCCATTCCCTATTGTGTCAGGAATAAATCTATGACCCTTCGCTGAATATGTCAATTAATATATTTAAACACCCTAACTTGACGTTGAATGATATATAACCCTGACGTTAGATTGAGGTATAGGTCATAATGACAAAATTGATAAACCGTTGCATCTTCAAATAACAATATGGTTATATTATATTGTGGATGGAGGTGAAATGTATATGGATTTCGAAACGCTTGCTGATGCACTTAAAGCGCTCGGAGATCCGACGCGGCTTCGTATCATTTCATTATTGAACATACGTGATTGCTGTGTATGTGAACTCGTTCCGATTTTCAGGATTTCGCAACCCGCCGTTTCGAAACACATGAGCCGACTCAAGACCGCAGGTCTTGTGAAGGAAACCCGTAAAGGGATGTGGGTATTTTATTCGCTCAACAAGGTACGTCTCGCCGAAATTGGTGTATCGCTAAACAGTTTGCCTGACATGACAAATGAACTAAATGAGCTGAAAGAGAAAGGATTACTCGTCCAATGTGACGGGGGGTGAAACAATGACGTCTATGACATGGTTAGCAATCGGGGTATTTGTTGTTACGTTGGTATTTGTGATTTGGCAGCCAAAAGGCTTATCGATTGGATGGAGCGCACTAGGCGGCGCAGTGCTCGCACTCCTGCTTCACGTCGTCCATCTCGGTGATGTTTGGTCTGTTACGAAGATTGTATGGGATGCGACACTCTCATTTGTGGGTATCATCATTATTTCCATGATTCTTGATCAAATAGGTTTCTTCGAATGGGCAGCACTCAAAATGGCACACGCTGCGAAGGGCGATGGGCGGAAAGTTTTTCTTTTCATCACCATTCTCGGTGCGATTGTAGCTGCATTCTTTGCGAATGATGGTGCCGCGCTCATTTTGACACCTATTGTGCTTGAGAAAGTGAAATTGTTGAAGTTCGATATGAAAAAAATGCTCCCGTTTATTTTGGCGAGTGGATTTATTGCAGATACAACATCGCTGCCACTTATCGTGAGTAACCTGGTGAACATCGTATCGGCTGATTACTTCGGCGTTGGCTTTATCCAATACGCTTTGCACATGATCGTACCTGACCTGTTTTCGTTTGGTGCCAGTCTCTTGATGCTTTATCTGTTCTTTCGGAAGGATATCCCGAAAGAATACAACCCGAGCGATCTGCCAGAAGCTACACGTGCCATCAAGCACAACGGCATGTTTAAAGCATCCTGGATCATCCTTGTCGTATTGCTTGTCGGCTACATTTTGACAGAGCTTCTTCATTTCCCTGTGTCTGCCGCTGCCCTCGTAATTGCACTGGTCTTTCTCATCGTAGGGTCACGGACAAAAACCATTGCGCCATGGAAAACCATTAAATCCGCGCCGTGGGCAATCGTGGTGTTTTCCATCGGCATGTACGTTGTCGTCTATGGACTGCGAAATGCAGGACTGACCAATCTACTCGGTCACCTAATGCAGTGGTCAACGCATGGCGGACTTTATGGCGGGACGTTGTTCGCGGGCTTTGTGGCTGCAATTCTGTCGAGCATCATGAACAACATGCCTACAGTCATGATCGATGCACTCGCCATTCACTCCACAAGTGCCACAGGCGTGATGCATGAAGCCATGGTGTATGCCAACGTCATCGGATGTGACTTAGGACCAAAGATTACGCCAATTGGCTCACTCGCTACGCTACTTTGGCTGCATGTTTTATCGCAAAAAGGTGTGAAAATAGGCTGGGGTCAATACTTCAAGACAGGGATTGTCCTTACCATTCCAACACTGTTTATCACGCTGTCTGGTCTGTATTTGTGGCTGACATTAGTTCACTAACAATTTAGGAGGAATCTTTCATGAAGAAACCACTCATCTATTTTCTTTGCACAGGCAACTCCTGCCGTAGCCAGATGGCAGAAGGATGGGCAAGACAGCTTGGTGGAGACAAAATCGAAGTCTACAGTGCAGGGATCGAAACACACGGACTCAATCCACGTGCAGTCGCGGCGATGAAGGATGCGGGCGTCGACATCTCGAATCACACATCCGATTTGATTAACCCGGAGATTTTAAATAAAGCCGACTACGTCATTACGCTTTGCGGGGACGCAAACGACAAGTGTCCCGTAACACCACCGCATGTGAATCGTCTGCACTGGGGATTCGAAGACCCAGCAAAAGCGACAGGATCGGAAGAAGAAGTGACCGCAAAATTCCACGAAGTCCGCGATGCCGTTAAAGACCGCATCGCCAAATTCTTGGAGGAGGAAGTCAACCAATGACGATTAAACGGATGCATGTTGCGGTGAATTGCAGTGATTTAGAAGCGTCTCTGAAGTTCTATCGTGCGTTCTTTGATGCGGAGCCAACCAAGGCGAAAGAGAACTACGCGAAATTTGAACTCGATGAACCAGTCGCACCTCCGAAGCGAATTTCTTAACGAAGTTCGCTTCGGAGGTGCGAATTGTACATCGTCGAGGTGAACTTCGGGCGTCGAAAATCATGCAAGACCGCGCACGTAACAATCCTAAAATAACGTGGAGCCTCAATTACACGCCTGTTGAAGTAGAGTCGGATGGTAAGCGTGTGACGGGACTCAAGGTCATAAATAATGAAACGTATTTGGAAGAAACCCTTGCAACCGACGGTATCTTTGTTGCGATTGGTCACAGACCTAATACAGCTTTCTTGAATGGTCAAATTGATACCGATGATGTGGGATACATTGTTGTGAATCCTGGCACAACCGAAACAAACATTTCTGGTGTATTTGCTTGCGGCGACGTGCAGGACCATAAGTTCCGACAAGCGATCACTGCAGCAGGGTCAGGATGCATGGCGGCGTTGGAGTGCGAGCGATTCTTAGAAAATCAATCAGTACCCGAAAGGAGTACCGTATGATGCAAATTACGGATGCGGGAAAAACGTATGTAGGCGGGTTATGGAAAGAACATAACGCAGAAGGCATTCGCGTAATTTTTGCTGGGGCGGGCTGTTGTGGTCCGAAAATTGGGTTGTCGCTTGATGAACCGCATGATGATGACATTGTCCAAATCATTAACGGAATCAAGGTTGCCATCGAAAATCGTGTCGTGCCACATACGACTAGTCTTACATGATACTTCCAAACGGCGGAAGCAGGGTCAGGGCTTGTGATGGCTGTCCAAAGTAATTGCTAGTGCGGTCTCAATGAAAGTATTGCGTCTCGGAAATCAAACCGAGGCGCGTTTTTGCGCCTTCCTGCGTCTTAACGTACGATTTTTTCCGTTTCGTGACGTGACCCCATCTATGACAACCGCTTCAACGTTTCCGTTCAGAGGATGGGCAAAGTGCTGCAGGTTTTTCGAAGCGGTTACTATGCATGGTTGACTCGCCCAGAGAGCGAGCGTAAAAAGCGGCGACGCATGATTACCCGACGAGTCCATGAAATCTTTGTATCCTCTCGCCGTTTGTACGGGAGTCCGAAGATTATTCGGGTGCTTCGAGATGAGGGAATACGGGTTGGTAAGAAGACGGTCGCTGGTATCATGCGAGAGAATAAACTGAGAAGCCGTACTGTTCGCAAATACAAAGCAACCACCAATTCAAAACATAACCATCCTGCACATGACAATGTGCTTAATCAGACGTTTCAAGCAGAGCGTCCCAATGAGGTCTGGATGGCTGACATCACCTACGTGTGGACAACTGAAGGCTGGCTCTACCTTGCGAGTATCACGGACTTATTCACACGCAAGATTGTTGGCTGGAGAGCGGGTTCACGGATGACGAAGGAGCTTGTCATCGAAGCTCTTGAACAGGCTTATGAGCGTGAGAACCCTGAAGGCGGTGTATTGCACCACTCAGACCGTGGCAGCCAATACGCATCAAAGGAATATCAGGACAAGCTAAGAGAATACAACATGGTCGGCAGCATGAGCCGCAAAGGCAACTGTTGGGATAATGCGTGCATCGAATCTTTCCACAGTGTGATCAAGCGAGAGCTGATACACCTGGAGAACTACACAACACGAGCTCACGCACAACGAGATATCTGGGAATACATTGAAATCTGGTACAACCGGAGGCGGATCCACTCCTCCATCGGCTACCGAACACCAGCTCAATTTGGAGCTCCATACTACCAATACAAGGAAATTATGGCGTCAAGTCAATGATCTCTACTAAATCCCATTCTGAATTTTCATAGATTCCCTGTTCGTTAGGTCCATCCTAATGACTTAAGACCACGTTGGGCTTTTCCCCGATGCTTTGACAGCCACTCATTGTTATATCGATAGGCTGAAGCCAGGTACGGAGTCGCCCGTTGACGGAGGTATGACTTGCGGTACGCAATTCGCGCATACGAGACGACCTACCGTCAACGTTGAGCCTTCAACAAACCCACAAGTTGGGATCAACGGCCTCACTGGCATCAGGTGTTTGATCTACAGTAGCTTAGTGTGGGTAATCGCAGCTGCTGGTATCTTGACGCGAACTACCCTATCGTTTTCTTGGATTCATTGCCTGTTATCTCCACAAGGTCCTGTGAAGTGCGATTGTCATGTGGAGACGCGCGGTGCGATTTATGGGTCATGCTTCGTTTCGAAGGACCTGGACTCGTTAAAATCCATACCGTAATCTGCCCGGCCAGTAGACACGCTGATAACAATACACTGAGAGCTAGGGTAACGTTCTCACGAGAGACTTGTTTCTCGAGTATCCAAATGTCATCATTTTCGTTCCATTGATAAACGGTTTGCTCGATCGGATGGTATTGATACGACGTATTGGGGCATTCGTCGCCGCTCTCCGTCATTTGCAGATCTGGAGAAGCTATGATGTTCGCACCACGACAAGGTGATACCCTCGTCATCGGCACCTGTGCATGCCTCGGGCGTTTCTTACACTTCTTTAGTAGAAACCTGTCCGACATCTCTCAGCACTCCTTCCCCGTTTCCGTCAAGTGCGATCGGAACCAGTTTCATCGGGCAGCATTCCTTCAATTCTTAATTATACAGTAAATATTCAGAATTCTATATGATGCATGCATTCACCGTCTATACCAACCGCAGACCGCGATTGTAGGAGGTTCCTCTTTATGTGCTATTACGATCCAAACGCCCCATGCACGACTCGTTTGTCGGCGAGATCCGAGGTTTTTACGCAGACCTTAACTGCTTGTAGATCAAACACATCTTCACAGATTACTGCAGGCGGTTTAGTCTCCTTCATAGGCGACAATGTGCAGGTCAACGAATTCGGCATGCTCAAGAACGTAATCTAGAGGATTCGGTCGAAAGCGTGAAAACACCCCGCGCTGTGCGAGCGGTTGGCCCGCGACCAGCTGCGAGACCTCAAGTTCCATCGCCGTTTGTACAATCGTCAGACCAATGTTGTGATTGACAGCAGGCCTCGAGAGAAAATGGGCGTCGAATTGTTCACTTAAATGCTTGATCTTTGCGAAATCACGCTCATCTTCGGGATTCATGACCTCTTCGCTCGAGACGACGAGTACCCAAAGTTCCGCCTGGAGGCGGTCGGCAATCCGCCAGCCGCGACGAATGAGCTTTTCAGAATGGGGGCGGTGGTTGACGCAGACAAGGATGCGCTCCGTATCCTGGCTCCATTTTCTTGACTTTATTGCCCTGTCAATGCGCTGGTCCACATCATCCGCCACTTCAAGCAGCGCCAATTCGCGCAATGCGGCTAAATTCACCGTTTGAAAGAGATTGTCAAGCGCGCGTTCTATCTTGTCTCGCGCATAGATGCGTCCTTCCACGAGCCTTTGTTGCAGGGTCTCTGGAGTGACGTCTATCAGCTTGATTTCACGGGCCAACTTCATGAACCAGTCTGGTATGCGTTCGCCCCTGTAATGTGCTCGACTTTATCGTGCAAACTCTCAAGGTGCTGGACGTTGACGGCGGTCACTACGTTAATGCCCTGTTCAAGCAGATACTGGATGTCTTGATATCGTTTCTCTCGTCTGCAGCCTGGGACGTTTGTATGGGCCAATTCATCAACGAGGACAATCGATGGTTTGCGGCGCACAATGGCGTCGACGTCCATCTCACTTTGCGCGGCGTTTCGTGTGTGCCAGACTGCACTCTTCTCCACTAAAGCCTCTTATCCCAAACAGGGTTCCCTTCTAAGATTCAACGAGATTGACTATGAGAGCATTGGAGACCAGCTGTATGAACTCTGGGACAATCAGGACACTTTATGGCAGACGAGATGGCCGAAAAATATCGGCTACCCCCTACATGGTTACCTCTTTTATCAAAACCGTCACGATAATGTATCCTCATGGGCCGACACCACGTTCAGAACGTACCACGAGCGAAGTGTACGTGCTTTATACTGTCAAGCAACATTGGGCCACACTGAAGTATTTCAGATCGAGCTCGAAAACCATCTCATTCTTAACAGCGGGTATTTCAGAATAACCCGATCGCGCAAGAAAGTTTTCGGAAATGAATGGTTTTCCACACCAAGATGCGAGCACGATATCCGGGCGGCAGTAACAATTTCATCAGCTCGCCCAACCCGTTCTGATGCATGGCGTCCCCCCAATGATTTTTCACGGAACACGTCAATACCGCCTGCAATCTCGATTAAATCACTCACCCACGCCGTCCCAACGATGATAGGGTCCATCCACTCTTCAAAATACACACGAGGTCGAAAAGGAAGTTCAGCCGCACTCTGACGGACTTCATCCACCTCTTGACGGAGCTCGGCCACATACACCAAGGCTTCATCTGATTTCCCAATCAAGTTGCCAATCAGTAGTATGGTGTGGAACATATCCTCAAGCCGGTGCGGGTTAAAATGCACCGTAGTCACACCTTGTTTAGAGAGCTCAGCAGCGAGCTCCTTTTGTACCCCAGAGGTTAGGATCGCAACGTCTGGTTGATCCTGAAGAATTCGTTTGGTGCTACCATGTTTGAATCCGGATACTTTCGGCAGGAGAAGTGCCTCCGCCGGGCGTGTCGTGTAGGCGGAAATGCCGACAACCCGGTCAAGAGCACCCAGCCGATACAGGATTTCCGGGATTTCTGCGGCAAGGCAAACAATTCGTTCTGGATACATAGTACGAACCCCTCCGTTGAATATCGTTCATGTAAGACCGAGTACGTCATACAATTTGCTCATGTCTAGGTGGGTACGAACCACCTGAGCAAGTCGATCAAATTCTTCGGTGCGGTGTGCCATGACATTCGTCGCTTTTTCTTGTAACGGCAATCCCTTGTGGCGTCGTATCCTGTTTAGCCAGGCATTACGAAAAACATCGTTGTGTAGTACCCCGTGAAGGTACGTCCCGATGATTCGGCCATCTTCAGACATATGTCCTTCCGGTACCGCACTATCTGAAGGGGGGGCGTATGCTCCATCGGTGTAGACCCGCCGTGTCATGGCAAGCGGATTCCGTGCTCCAGGAAACTCCGTGACTCCCATGTGAATTTCATAACCTTCGACTGGAATACCTGTAAATTCGCCTGAGAACTCACCCCCCACCAAAACTGTGGTCTTGTCCGCACATATGGTGGTCACCGTATCAAAGAGTCCTAATCCCTCTCTCAATAAAAGTACGTTTTTCTCTCGTTTTCTCACTCAATCGCGTGATTTCACATTTGACCATTTCATACTCGAACTGCAGAATTGTCCATGAGAACGATTTGATCTGTATGAGGGCGTGTTGAACCAGACGGTCAATGCCGCCTTGAAATTTATGGTACGCACCCTATGGATCTCCACCAATGTCTTTCGTGGTTTACCCTCTCATGTCTCACAGGGTCTAATGCCCTCAGCAGTCCTTCGTACGACCTATCGAAAGGGTGGAGGCCAGCTAAGCTTAGATACAGGGTCGATGCCCGAATGGAGAGAATGTCTGCCGGCTTCTCCGTGCTATACGTTTGTCAAATACAAGCATTCTCGTGCGACGTTGTAAGTGAAACGACGGTCAGTCCTATGAATCAAGCAACCTGGTTCGTGAGCGTCTTGTAGGCCGGCCCAAGGGCTCGGATGGGATCGTAATCCACATGCCGTGTACCTATCGTGTACAGAATACGTATCAGTTTTCCACAGAGAGCAACGAGCGACTGTTTTGGCTTGAGCGGGTTATCCACACGCTTTTTGTAGTGCTGGTGCAGCAGCTTGAACTCTGAGTTCGTTGCGACCAGGAAAAATACGCCTCGATAGAGCAATGCTCGCAGTCGTGCTCTACCTCGCTTACTGATGACCGTCTGGCCCTTATGCAGGCCGGAACTGTCTTCTTTCAGGTTAAGCCCAGCCAACTTGCGAATCTGGTGCCAGCTTGTGAATAACGACAGGTTTCCGACTTCGGCCAGGAATCCGGCGACTGTGGATAACCCGAGACCGGGTATTCTCAACATTTGCGGCGCTCCTGGAATCTTCGCCAATAGTTCGGCAATCTGTCCCTCCAACTGGTCCAATTGTTCTTGAATCAGGTCGTATTGACTCAACAGGATCTGCAGTTCCTGACGTGCCATAGTCAACCCTTCTCGCAGCCCGATGGAGCCCTGTGCGGCATTGATAAGCTTCTTTGCCGCCTTTAACCCCACACCGCGCTTGATATCCGCCTCCCTCCACATGTGGACAACATCCTCTGGTGCCATACTGGAGATATCCACAGGCAGCCATATTTTATGCAATACGGCCAGTGCAGCTTTGCCACCCCAGTCACTGAACACGCTCGGCACGAACTCCGGGAAGAATCGATCCAGCCAGTTATGGATACGTCCCCTGACTCGCTGCGTATCCTCCATGAGGCGCTCTCGTTGGTTCATGCCAGTCCGCAGTTCGGCGTACACATCGGTTGGAATGATAGGCTCCGCGTAACGACCGTCTTTGACCAGACGGGCAATGGTGAGCGCATCCTTGACGTCATTCTTCGTCGGTGAGTTGTCATCCAGTTCCTTACTCTTCTTGACGTGTGACGGATTCACGTGAACCACCCGAATACCACGTTCTCGCAGATACTGAGCGAGCGCCATCCAATAATGGCCCGTTGGCTCCATGCCTATTAACACATCGTCCTTGCTGTGAGAACGCTTCAACTCTTCCAACCATTTCTCTAGATTCTCAAGCCCAGTCCTGGTATTCTCGAAGGTGAGGGGCTTGCCAAGCTCGATGCCTCGCCAATCAACGCTTCTTGCCACATGCGTATGCTTGGCGATGTCAACACCGACAACAAGTGTTCCCTCCGTGATGCGCTGAATCTTAGCATTCACATTCTTTGCCATTATTGCTTCACCCTCCTGTGATTTCGTGATGGTCTCGTCAACTCTCACGATACCAGGAGGTTTTTTAATCTAGCAAACCTCAAATTGCTTCATTACAGGACTGCTTAGAAGTGCCAATCTCGGATTCAAGGTGTTCCGGGTCATGAATCTCGGTCCCGAGCATTTGATAACCGCCACAGATTCCAAGTACGTACACTCCACCTTGAACCGCCCTCTGAATCGATGCCGTCCAGCCGTTGTCATTCAACCAGCGCAAGTCCATCAAGGTGCTTTTTGTACCAGGTATTACGATAACATCGACATGATCGAGTTCGTCGGGTTGGGTGCAGAAATACGCGCCAACGTCGGGTTCCACAAAAAGTGGATCAAAATCCGTGAAATTTGAGATGTGGGGAAGCTGAACAATGCCAACACGAATACCTTCCCCTGATATCTTTGCTTTGTGATATCGATCCGCTGACAAGCCCACGGAATCTTCTGCATCAATCGCCAGGTTTGGTATGTATGGAATGACCCCGCGTACAGGCACACCGGTGTAGTCCTCGAGCCAGCGACGGCCTTCATCAAACAATCGGGCGTCACCGCGAAACTTGTTGACGATAATCCCCTTTACGAGTTTCCGCTCGTCCGAATCGAGCAGTTGAAGCGTCCCCACAATGGATGCAAACACGCCGCCACGGTCAATGTCTGCCACGAGCAGTACATCTGCTTCGGCCATCTGTGCTGTCCTCATGTTGGCAATGTCCCGTCGTTTCAGGTTCATCTCAACAGGGCTGCCCGCACCCTCAATGACAATGATGTCATGGCGCTGTGCGAGAAATTGATAACTTTCCACGACCGCCTTCCAAAGCAGCTCTTTTTCATCATAGAAATAGTCTCTTGCCGATTTCGTTCCAATCGGACGACCCTGCAGCACAATCTGGCTTTGCATGTTCCCGGTCGGTTTTAACAAAACTGGGTTCATATGTTCGTTGGAAAGGATCCCGCACGCCTCAGCCTGAACAGCCTGGGCCCGTCCAATCTCCCGGCCTGAAGGCGTTACGGCTGAATTGAGTGACATGTTTTGCGCTTTAAACGGTGCTACACGATGGCCGTCTTGTGTAAGGATACGGCCAAGGGCCGTTGCCAGGATGCTTTTTCCGACATTCGAAGAGGTACCAACAACCATCAGGCTCCGTGCCATTATTCATGTCGCCTGCCTTCCTGATTCACCTGCTCGATACATTCTGCACCGTTCCACAAACTTCTCGACGACAAGCGGATTCGAAGCAAAGTGAAGATGCGTGTATCCGGCGACAAGGTTACCGTTCGAATACCCCTCACCTCGTCGGCCTGACCAGCGAGACCCAGATGCTTCATACGCAAAATACTGTGGCAAACGAAACTCGATGGTTGAGTAGTGAAATTCGTGCCCTCGCGCAGATTCCGTTGAAGGAATCAGCCAGTTCTCCTCCATACCCGTTACTTCCCGATAGCCAAATCCGGAAAGGCGTTTCTGCATGGTCACCCGTGCGGGAATGAGGCCAACCAGGTCATGCGTAGTCCCTTGCAGATCCGTCAGTTGTTCCGTGAGGTACATATACCCTCCACACTCCGCGTAGGTCGGTAAGCCGTTTCGAATTTTCTCTCGAAAGTCATCCCGAACATCTTTCATGGAACTAAGTTGTGCCGCAAACTCTTCAGGGAATCCTCCGCCGATATACAAGCCCCCTGCATCTTCCGGAATTTTCTCCCCGGAGAGTGGACTGAAGAACACAAGTTCCGCACCGTAGTGCTCGAGCAGCTCCAGGTTTTCTTCGTAGTAAAAGTTGAAGGCTGCATCCCTGGCGATAGCAATCCGTGTCTTTGGCATATCGCCCGACGCAGTATGCTTCGATAACAGTGACGGGTACACCTGGCCCTTTTCACTCTCTGGTATCTCCGGCGCAGCCTTCGCTAAGGAGAGCACCGCATCCAAATCAATCGTAGACGATGCTAGGGCGCTCAGTTGTTCCAGCAACAGAGTGTGTTCTCCCCGTTCTATAGCCGGAATCAACCCCAGATGTCGTTCAGGGATTTCGATTTCCGAATGCTTCGACAGGTATCCCACGACGGGGATGCCGCACTCGTGTTCCACCGCCTGTTGAATCAGACGAAAGTGGCCTTCCCCGCCTACACGGTTTGCTACGACACCGGCAATGTTTACACGACGGTCCAAGTCTTGATAACCTTTAACCGTCGCCGCAGCGCTTCGGGCCATCCCCGAACAGTCGACAACCAGAAGGACGGGGCAATCGAGCAAAAGGCTGATCTCCGCAGTGCTTCCCTCGTTCGACAAGACATCCTTGCCATCGTAAAATCCCATCACACCTTCTACAATGGAGATATCCTTATCCGTCGCAGCATGGACGAAGATATCCCGGACCATCTGTTTATCTAGCATCCAACTGTCCAGGTTCCTCGATGTCCTGTCGGTAATGGCCGTGTGATAACTTGGATCAATGTAGTCTGGCCCGACTTTAAAGCTCTGTACGCATAGCCCGCGCTGACGAAATGCGGCCATGAGGCCCAGAGAAACGGTGGACTTCCCCACACCGCTATGCGTGCCTGCAATGACGATTCGAGGTAGATTCAATGGTTTCAACTCACTTTCTGACGGGAGGACTCAATGTGACGACGCTCATCTTCGTGCGGCATGGTGTGACAACAGAGAACCTGAACTATACCTTGATTGGTCATACTGACCCTCCGTTGCATGAGTTTGGCGTCTTGCAGGCCAAAGCTGTCGCAAATGCGCTTCAGAACGTATCTATCGACTGCCTATACTCCAGTCCGCTGAAGCGTTGCTTGCAGACAGCCAGTGTCATAGCAGAGAGGCGCAGAAATCTTGAGATAAACACATGTCCGGCTCTGAGCGAGATTCACCTTGGTATCGTTGACGGGATGTCTTCCTTCCTCGCGTATGAACGGTATAAGTCTCTGATGGATGCCGCGCTTGACGATTCATTGCCGGACTTTCAGTTTCCATCCGGTGAGTCACGCAGTGCAGCACTGCGCCGTTTTCAACAAGGGCTTGAATCCCTTGTCGCGAAGCACAAAGAAGGTACGGTGTGCATTGTAACTCACGGCGGACCGCTCGGCCTTTGGCTGGCAGACTACCATGGCGATCCGCTGGGACGGTTTCGGCACTGGCAACCTCATCATGCATCGATCGCACGTGTCACGTACCGCGACAGAAGATTTCACGTAGACACTCTTGACAACACAGGCCACTTGTCAAATGGACTCATGAAGCCTCCATCACAGCCTTCGTAAGGCATCATTAAAGGCGTTCCACATTCGCTCGTTATCTTCGTGAGACCGAATTGCGATTCGAATGTCAAACGCCCCGAGGCCTATGAAATTTCCACAGCGGCGGACAAACATTCCCTCTTGCTCGAGTTGTGCGACAATGCTTTCAACAGGAAGGTCTTCCCGTACGTGAATCAAGAAGTAGTTTACACTCGGCGGATAAATCTGCACGGCCGCATGTCTGCCCCAGGTCTGGAGGACGTAACCGTGCTCCCTTTGAAGCCACGAAAAAGTCGCCCGAACAAATTGCCCATCCTGGTACGCGGCGATGGCCGCGACCTGTGCCAGATGATTGACACTCCACCTGTCCCGATTCACTTCAATTTTCTTGACCAGATCTGCATGCGCTACGCCGAAACCAAACCGAAGTCCCGGGATGGCGTACATCTTCGTCGCGGATCGCACAACAATAAGGTTTTTCAGATGCTCTGTGTCTGGCATGACTGTTCTCTCCGACTCGTCGGGTCGAAAATCCATAAACGATTCATCTACAAGGACCGTAACCCCTCTCTCACCAAGCACGGCAACGAAGCGGATGAACTCATCTCTCCGCCAGCACATGCCCGTTGGGTTGTGCGGATTGTTGATGACCACCACGTCGCCGGGTCTGCACCGGCTTACAATATCATGTAACAATTCTCCGAGATCAGTCAGGGATTCTCCGAACGACGATCCTGCAAAGAGGGGGATATGGACGACCTCGGCTCTAACCCGCTCTGCAGCCTGTTGATATTCCGCAAACGCGGGTTCAAATAGAAAAACTCGCCTCGGAGTTAGTGCACGGATGGTCAAATCGATCACCTCTGACGCACCGTTACCGCAAAAAACACTCTGCGCAACCGCCATCGGATACTTGCTGCAGATGGCCTGAATCACCTCGATGTGCCGGGCGTCCGGGTAATGTCGAATACCATTAATCGCACCTTGAATGGCCGTCATCACGCTTTTGGGAGGTCCCATCGGATTGATGTTTGCACTAAAATCAAACACGTGGTCAGAGCTTCGTCCGCTCTTCTCTGCGTACTCGTAAATTCGTCCGCCATGCATCTATAGCGCCCCTTAATGGATCGTAACTGCAAATACCATCCAACCAACCCATTCCATGATTTCGTTTAAAGCACCGTACGTATCTCCTGTCGTTCCTCCGAATTTACGCACCATCCAACCGTTGAAAAGTGAGACTGTTACGACAAAGTAAACAAGCACCCATAGTGCGTCCTTCAATGGCAGAATGAAAATACATACAACTCCGCTAAAAATGGTCGCGCCTGCCAAGACCCACCCCGACACCCTTCGTGCAAAAAAACTGCCCAACCCTTCCTGTCGGGCAGAGCGAGACACCGCCATCGACCAGATCACTGACAGCCTAGACGTCATTGGAACAACGATAAAGGGCTCCCAATCTTGCGGGGAAACACTCGATATCGCTGTCAATTTCCCAATGAGGATGAGGATGGCAGCCACAGCCCCCATGGCTCCAATGCGGCTGTCTTTCATAATGTTGAGCGCCTCTTCGCGCGGGCGTCTGCTGCCAATGGCATCAGCCGTGTCCATCAGACCATCCAGATGAAGCGCTCCTGTAAGAAGGGTGTACACCGTCAGTGAAACTGCCGTGGCAGGCAAGCTTGGCACATGTCTCGTAAGAAAATATTGCACACCCCAAAGGGCGCTCCCAAGCGCAACGCCGATAATCGGAAAAAAGAGCACACTCGTTCGGACATCACTGTCACGCACAGTCCGGATGGAGGGTGTTGGAATCACTGTTGCAAATTGTGTCGCTAGAATGAACCACCTTACAATTGCCAAACCAACACACCTCCTAGCCCTGCCATGACCAAAATCACCATACACGTGACATGAACAATAAGAATCGTGCGCCCAATATCGGAGGCTTGCAAAGTTCTGCTGAAGTCGCCCATCGTCGCTCGCCGGGATTCGATACCTCCATAGAAGTTGACGCCGCCCAGTTGAACGCCGAGTGCACCTGCAACCATCGTTTCCGGGATGCCGCTGTTGGGACTTGGATGTTTGCGGGCATCCCTCTGCATGATTCGGATTGCCTCGCGTGCGTTGTTCTTTGTCATCCATGTCGCGATCCATACGAGACCGATGGTCAGACGGGCCGGAATGAAGTTCAATACGTCGTCAAGCCGAGCAGAACACCACCCAAAGTCCACATAACGCTCATTTTTATACCCGACCATAGAGTCGAGTGTATTGGCTGCCCGGTAAAAGAGTGCCAATGGGGCCCCACCGATGCAGGCATAAAATACAGGGGAGACAATCGCATCCACGATATTCTCAGCAAGGGTCTCGACCGTGCCACGTACCACTTCGGCCTCCGATAAATGTTCAGTATCCCGCCCGACAATCATGGATACTTCTCGCCGCGCAGCTTCTATCCCCTCTGTTTGCAACCGATGGAGTACGCCCCAACCGGCATTCACCAACCCTTTCCAGGCTATCGTTGTAGAGATAAGAAACACGTTTAACGTCCAAGCGAACCACACCGTCGTGTATCGTTTCAGCAGAAAAAGGAACAACCACGGGATAATGCTTGCAATCAATACGGTTGTGACGGTAAGGAAGATACCAAAGGCGCGTTTTGCGTTGCGCGAGGCAACGGCCCGGTTCAAGCGGCGGTCATACAGCGTGATGTACTTACCAATCAATACAACGGGATGTGGAATAAATCTCGGATCTCCTATCATTCTGTCAACGAACAGAGCCAGGCCAGCACCGAAGAAGAGATTCATGGAAGGGATACCTGCAGTTTTCGTAAATCTACTGGGATTCCCGCAACAACCCAAATCACCTTCTCAGCACATTGGGCCGTCTTCTGATTCATTACACCGAGCCAATCCCGGTACCTGCGTGACACGCCATCCCCAGGGACTATGCCTTGCCCAACCTCATTGCTGACAACGATCACCCTGTGCTCCGTTTCTGCCATCGCCGCAACAAGCGCGTCAATTCTGGCGAAGACCTGCTCTTCGTCGCAGCCGTCGAGAAACATCCAGTTATTTAGGAGCAGGGAGAGACAGTCAATGAGAATAACCTGCGGCGCACGCTCTGTTTGGAGCCAACTGGAAACGTTGAGTGGGATTTCAGCCGTCTCCCATTGTGACGGCCTCCCTGAACGGTGACGTTGGATACGTTCTTGCATCTCATCATCGCTGATTTGTGCGGTTGCCACGTACATAACATTCATGGAATGGATCTCGGATATGCGCAGTGCCAGTTGTTCTGCGAACGAACTCTTTCCACTACGCGCACCGCCAAGAACAAAGGTATATCCCAACACAATCTCCTCCCTTCAAGGCGAACAACTCACACGCAGGTGTCCGCCAAACGGATCGGCATATGTTTTGGCTTTCACCTGGAACACCTCTTCTAAAGCACGCTCTGACAGAACATCCTGCGGAGGTCCTTCAGCATACACTCGACCTGAATGCAGCAATAAGAGCCTGTCGCAATACCTAGCGGCAAGCTCAAGATGGTGAATCGCGATGACGATGAGTCGCCCCTCTTGGGCCAACCTTTGCAGATGAAGAAGGATGTCCAGTTGGTAATGAACGTCTAGGTTTGCTATTGGTTCATCAAGCAGAATGATTGGACTACCCTGGGCCAGACAACGTGCAACGCCTGCACGCTGCCGTTCTCCACCGGATATTTGATCAAGCCGGGCCGTTCGAAAGGACAACAAGTTCAAGCCAGTCATCGCTCGATTCACAGCTTCACGGCTTTCCCTATCGAGGCCTCCAAAGAGTGTACGATAAGGGAAGCGCCCCATTTCTACGTACTGTTCAACCGTAAACGATGCGTTGTCCGGCATCTGTTGCGGCAGATAAGCCACGTCCCTGGCCCGGTCCTTCGGAGATACTTTGGAAATCGACTGGCCACGGATATAGATTCGACCTCGAGTCGGTCGAATCACACCCGCAAGTAGACGCAATAGCGTTGATTTACCTGCTCCATTCGGGCCCACAAGCCCGACGACTTGTCCGCCCGACCATTCACACTGAATACGTTCCAATATACCGCCGAAAGACAGATCCTCCATAAGGAGCGCTGCAGTTTGGTTCATTTTCTCACCCCCGGTACACGCGCGACTCTTGACGACGCAACAGGAACAGAAAGAACGGTGCCCCAAGTAAAGACGTAATGATGCCAACGTTTAACTCAATCGGCAACAGTATCATTCGGGCGATTAAGTCCGCGAATAGCATCAGGACGGCACCTCCAACAGCTGAGGAAATGATGAGCCGCCGATTTGCAGGCCCCACCCAAATCCGTAACAGGTGGGGTACGACCAATCCAACGAACCCAATCACTCCTGTAGAACTAACACATGCGCCGACCACGAATGCAGAGGTAACGAGCACAACCTGCTTTGTCTGCTGCAGCGACACCCCAACTCCTTGCGCCTGCTCTTCTCCCAAGGACAGTGCGTCAAGTGCATGTGCTTGCGTCAGGTAAATTCCAATCGCGACAACAACAAACACAAGGAGCATTAAAACTTCGCGCCATGTACTTCCATCCAGCCCGCCCATCAACCAAAACAGCATCTGTTGCATCGTCTCGAGCGGTGCGAGTGAGAGAATCAATGTCACGATAGAACTGCATAGTGCGCTAAATGCAACACCTGACAACAGTAATGAATAAATTGATGTTTTTCCATGCACGGTGGCAATGCGATAGATGACAAAGACCACAATCAGTCCACTCACGAACGCTCCTGCAGGGGTATACCACTCATTCAGTTGCGACAACCCGAGTTGAATGGTCAACACTGCTCCAAGGGAAGCCCCGCTGGACACTCCGATAATCGATGGGTCAGCCATCGGATTCCGAAACACAGCCTGGAGAGCAGCCCCGGTGGTGGCCAACCCGGCCCCAACGAGTGCCGCGACAAACAGTCGCGGCAAACGAATGGCTCCAATGACAATGGCATTGGTATCATGCACACCCTGAAAATAGCCCCATGCATCTGGAATGAGTTGGCGAACTGGGATAGTCACAGGTCCCAGAGTCAGTTCTAATGCTGCCCCTACCAACAGTGCGATACCGAGAGCGACAAAAGTCCACCGAATCCGAAGATTACTCATTTCCCATCTGTACATTCGGATACAACAGCTTTGCCACATCTCGCACTCCCCGTGTCACATACTGCGACACGCTTGTCAAATCTGCGCTGCTAACACCATAAACGCGGTGATTCTTAACGGCAGAAACATCTTTCAAGGCAGGGTCTGAAAGGATCTTCTGAACAAACCCCTTGTCATTGTTTGCGTCGATGATTACATCCGGGTTTAATTTCACAATTTCTTCGTCCGTCATCTGCTGCCAGCCGTTCAGCTTAGCTGCTGCGTTAATCCCACCCGCATCCACAATGACATCATTTACTGTCGTGGATGAGCCAGCCGCATACCCATAGGAACTGTAGTCGAGAACAGTTACTTTTTTCTGGCCTTTGACTGCATTTTCCACCTTCTGCAACTGAGACTGCATGGTCCTAACAACCTTCACGGCCTTTGCTTCTTGTCCAACCAATTTGCCCACGACCTGAATGTTTCGTTCGATATCAGCAATGGAATTGAAATTGTTAAGCTCATATGCTGGAATACCCGCTTGTTCAATCTGACTGACCACACTTTGCTTTGCATACGAGGCCGTTAATACAAGGTCTGGCTTGGCAGCAATGACTTGCTCAGCAGTGAGATTCTGGATGGTGGAAATTCCTTTGACGAGGGACGTCACATTCGAGTACTGCGGATCATCCGCGTAGTTCGTCACGAGAACGATATCCTTTTTCGGGACTAATGCTGTCAGAATCTCGTCCGTTCCTTCCGTTGTCGAGGCGATGCGCTGCGGTTGCTTGGAGATGGTCACCGTATGGCCTGCACCGTCTTTTAACGTCACTGGGAACGACGCAGATGCATCCTGTGACGTAGTAGTTTGCGAGGATGATGACGCTTGATTGGCTGTGCTGACTGAAGACCCTGTGGACGTTGTTGCAGTATTTGCATTGCCGGATGCGGTATTCGTACCACAACCTGCAACACCCAGTGTCAAAGCAGTTAACACGGTGGGGATGATGAAGACGGACTTTTTCATCGAGATACCTCCTGATATGGGTCATGAGGCGTCCCCTTCAAAAAAGGAAAATCTCTGCCTATGGCAGAGATTGTTTGGTCGGATAATAAATTACCTATCCTCGCAACCTCTCCTCGAAGGTTTCGCTCTGGCTCTTCAGGCAGGTCTCCTGACTCTCAGCTCGGCTTGTTCAACACCTTCCCACGTTTGCAGTGGTGTTGTTCCGAAAGACGCTGATTACAGTGGCGGGACCGTACCGGGATTGCACCGGTTTCCCTATTATCTCCGTTTCCAGAGCACCTGAAGAGGTGGATTCAATTCGTTAGTAATCCTATTGAATATCGGCTAGAACGTCAAGTACTATTTTTGTTGCCGCAGGATATACCTTCGCCCAGACTCACAAATCGCATTGTGCACAGCCGTGGCGAGTCGTTCTCCAAACTCTGTAGCAAGCCCTGTATACTCTATGGGGCACTCCGTTTGATATTCGCTGGGTTGAGTGGCACCTACGACCACAGCATCTGTCGTTGTACCCGTTGCGATTCGCCCGTCGAGACACGTCACGGCAAGATCGGAAAGCGCCGAAGCCTTTGCCTCTGTTACTGTAATCACCGACTCAACGAATGCTTCTTCAGTCATGTATCCATCAACGATAACAATCGTATTAATCGTGCCGGGCTCCAAAGACTTGAGGTATTCGCCGCCAACACGGGCTGCATTCGAAAATCCGGCTGTAACACATACTAAAATACTCCACTGTTCCCCTTGCACTTCCACCCATCCAGCGTCTTCGAGACGTGCAGCCGTCATTAGAGCTGCAGCGTCATTCTCCTGAATCCCCAACTTAGACAACCGGAGAGACAAATCAAGTTTCGGGGCTTCGCAGTTGTACGTCTTGGGAACTTTGAAGTTCACGATATCACACAGATTGTTCATGCCTCCGCCGTGGATGGCTGAACTGATGGTGCGTAATCTGTTATCGGATTTGATATGAATCAGCCGGCTATTTTGGACCCAGTGAATACCACGATTTACCCAGAATAGCTTGGATTGCCGAGGGTCTTTGACACAAAACATCCGATTACAACTCCGTAGTGATGCTTGAATGATTTTTTCCTTCCCGGAAGACTTCTGCACTATTCTCGTAAAGAACATCCTTTTTTTCGCGTCTCGCATTGACGGCTCTCGCGAGTACAAAGAGCAAATCAGAGAGACGATTCAGGTATTTAAGCGTTGGTTCGAAGATATTTTCGACTTGCATCAGTGCGACCACTTGCCGCTCAGCCCGCCGGACAACCGTACACGAAACATGGAGCGTTGCCGCCGCTTTATCACCGCCACGTAAGATAAACTTGGTAACCTTGTCTGCCTCCTCCTTATACCGGTCAATGAACGGTTCGAGTTCTCCCGCTGCCTCTTCCTTCGTCCGAAATGTGTACTTGGCACCAGGAACCGCAGCCAAGTCGGCGCCAACATCCCACAAGGTTTGCTGAATCTGATAGAGCAAATGGATAATATCGGCATCCTTGGGCTCATTCAACTCACTGATTGCCATGCCAATAAACGCCCCTGCCTCGTCCACTGTTCCATATGCTTCGATGCGCAAATCATGCTTGAACCGTCGTTCACCGCCGATCAGTGCCGTTTTCCCTTTGTCTCCACCTCGTGTATAAACTCTCATGACTTTGTATCCTCCTCGTTTCCCCAATAGTCTTGATAGATAAGACTCTGCAATTCCAATCGCTTTCCCCAGCCGACGCGTTCGAGTAGCGGAATGTCTGGGAAATGCGATGTGTAACCTACGGAGAGTAACGCCACCGGATCGATGTGCTCGGGAATCCGAAGGATTCGACGAATATCAGCTTTCTGGTAAATACTCACCCATCCTAATCCGATTCCTTCAGCCCTCGCAGCCAGCCACATGTTTTCAATCGCGCAGGAAGTAGACATCAGGTCCGTTTCAGGAATTGTATTTCTCCCCAACACATGTGGACCGCCGCGGGTGGAGTCGTTGGTTACGCAAATCGTGAGTGGTGCCTGTAACAGCCCCTCCACTTTTAATCGTAAATAGTAATCTTGCTTGAGGTCCTGATAGTTCTCCGCTGCCCGTACCCGTTCTCCCTCGACGGTTTGCTGGATTTCACGAAGGCGTGCGTTATCTCGAACCAGTATAAAATTCCACGGTTGCATATAGCCGACAGACGGCCCGTGATGTGCCGCCGCGAGAATCCGCCAGAGGGCATCTTCATCAATTTCATCCGGTAAAAAGGACCGAATATCCCGACGTGCAAGAATGGCCTTATACACCGCGTTTCGCTCTGCTTCCGTAAAATCTGGTACGGTCGGACTTCCAGATATCATCAGTGAACCAGCGCTACCTTGCACAGGACGAAATTCGGAATCGTGATGAGTTCGATGGGGGTTTGATACCCTCGCGTCTTCAAATGTTGCAGTCTCCGCCATGACCTGACACATGTTTCGAATTACAGGCAGTACAGACAACGCCCCAGACCCTTCACCGAGGTGCATGCCCCACTTTACCAACGGCTCGAGGCCGAGCGCAGTTAGTGCGTAAGCATGGGCTGGTTCAGAAGACTCGTGAGAAGCAATCAGGTAGTCCTTGACAGCGGGGTTCAATCTACTCGCAAAGAGTGCCGCAGCTGTTGTAATAACACCATCGAGCAGTACCGGGATACGGTGATAAGCACAGGCAAGATAGGCACCTGCCATGGCCCCAATTTCAAATCCACCAAATTTCCTGAACACGTCCCATGGGTCCTTCGTATCTGGAGACAAATGCTTTACCGCTGCCTCAATGAGTTGACTCTTCAACCGCTTCTGCTCAGTGGATATACCAGTGCCGTCACCGACGAGAATTCCGGGACAAATCTCCAAAAAAACGGAGAGCAAAGCGGTACTTGAAGTGGTATTCCCGATGCCCATCTCCCCGACAACAAAGATGTCAGCCCCCTGGCTGACGTGTTTCTCAACAGCTTCAATTCCAATTTCCACACACCTTTGCGCCTGGTCAATGGTCATGGCAGGCTCATGAACGAAGTTTTTCGTTCCGAGCCCGACTTTTTGAACCAGCACATCCGGGTGACGAACGCGCGAACGGATCCCTACATCTACGACCTGAAGAGGTATATTTTGAGCCCGGGCCAACACGCTGCTAACAGCGCTGCCCATGCACATGTTGACCACCATTTGTTCAGTCACTTCATCTTTGTACGCAGACACACCCTCGGCGCTGATCCCATGATCAGCAGCAAAGATGAGTACATAAGGCGAGTGAAGAGCAGGGATGATCCGTTCCGTCATAGAAGCCAGTCGAAGAATGATGTTTTCAAGTGTCCCCAAGCTGCCAATCGGCTTTGTGAGGTCGTCGAGTCGGTGACGCGATCTTTCGGTGACCTCCTTGTTTTGTGGTGGAATATCCCCTAAGACGCGATTCAACGCAGATGTCAAAGTCCACTCCTCCAAGTCAAAGTGATATGAAAAAAGCTATCTCCAACGGGAGATAGCTGTCATACACGTATTTTTCACGAGTGACACTCACCTATCGTCCGTAGGCTATGGTCGAACAACAGGAAAGGCAGGTCTCCTGGCTTAGGATCATTGTCCGTGGTTCACCTTCCCAAACATATATGTTCAGTGGCGTCGAACCGGACTCACCCTTACAGTGGCGGGACCGCACCGGACTTTTACCGGTTTCCCTATTTTGTTCACTTCTCAGCGAACACCTTTCCTGACTATGAAGTTGTCTTCAGTATGCTTTCATCGTAATCCCAACAGATGCCCCTGTCTACTACTGAGGAAACTTTAAGGATATCAACACCAATTGTCCTTTCTACGCTGAGATACTCTTAAGATATGTCTATTTCTACAACAGAACCATTCGCTACAATCTGTGGAAAATCATCTATTCTCGTGACCTGGGTGGATTTAGTGGAAGTTGTTCTGGTCATCTTCGTAAGTAAACGAATCACGCTTCCGTGCGTAACCAGTAAAATACGCTCCTCAGAATACTGTTTTGTGAGTCTCCTTAGTCCTGCTTCTAGGCGCTCTCGAAAACTCGACATCCGTTCGATGCCAGGAAACTTATCCAGCATCTCGATGTCAGCAATCTGAAACTGTTTATAAACTTCATCTTTCCGTAGACCTTCGAAGATACCAAAAGCTCGTTCTGCAAAAGGAGATTCTTTTACAAGAGGAAGACCCAGCCATACTGAGCAAAGTTCGGCTGACTGAACTGCTCGTCGTAAAGGGCTGGTAATAACCATTGAGTAAGGGTACTCCACTCGAGTAGAGAATCGGACAATTTGTTGCTTACCTGTCTGGTTAAGTGGAACATCTTTTTGCCCTTGTACACGTCCTTTGAGATTCCAGTCCGTCTGCCCGTGACGTAACAGATGAATTTTCATTTCCGGCCCCCAGAAATTCTTTTGGTTCTACATGCCCGTTTGTTCGTCCGCAAATACTGCTGCGGGCGGCCCATGGTTTTTCCACCCCGTAGCATACCTGCTCTCTTCCCGGCAGACAGCGTGATCTGAACGTCCTCCGAAATCCCGATTTGAAATTCGTGAACATTAGCAAACTGTCGAACTGAGCATCAAAAACGAGGTGGTCGGAAATTCCAGCCACCTCGTGCTATTTTGGTAGCCCGTTTACGCACAAACCTTTGATTCTTGGCCATTAAGTGAGAAACTGCTTTAGTTCGACACTCGCTCTACGGGGGTCTTCTGCGTGTAAAATGGCAGATACGACAGCGACGCCGTCTGCACCTGCTTCCACGACTGATTTTAAATTGTTTAATGCAATGCCCCCTATGCCAACGACCGGGATCGAAACATATTGTGTAATCGCGGCCAATCCGTCGATCCCGCACATATCCGCATCTGACTTAGACCGCGTCGGGAATACAGCACCGACGCCCAAGTAATCTGCCCCGTCCCGCTCAGCAGTCTTTGCTTCTTCGAGCGTACATGTCGACACGCCAATGAGTTTATCTCCCAGCAACCTCCGCGCATCTCGGCAAGAGATGTCGCTTTGTCCCACGTGAACTCCATCCGCTTGGGTAAGTAACGCAATGTCCACTCTGTCATTCACAATGTACAATGCACCAAAAGATTTCGTAAGTTCTCGAATGCCATGACCGAGTTCAACAAGCTGCCGGCCGTCATCGTGCTTCCTGCGCAGTTGTACGGTCGTTACGCCACCCTCAAGCGCATTTCGAACGGTTGTAAGAAGTCGTTCTGGTGAACTCTTGTCGTCGGTTACCAAATACAACGCGAGTCTTTTCCGCCATTCGCGAATGGATGCCATATCTTTATCTACTCTCCTCGTACCCATCGTCCATTTCGAAACACGTAGAACGCAGATGACATCGGTTCAAACCTAGCAGGAATTGGGGCGGATTGGTCCGTCGGGCCATGCCCCTCACCTACATCCCACGTTTTCGCCCGTTTCACGGCTTCATATATAAAGGCTTTCGCCATATCTACGGCTTCCAAAATCGATGCTCCTCGAGCCAACATTGAGGTCATCGCGGAAGAAAACGTACAACCAGTCCCGTGCGTCTTGTACGTGTCCACTCTTTCTGTCGCAAAATAGGTAAATTCACCACCCATACACGAGATCCACGACTAAATTCGGGGCATCCTTTACCCAGTCTGGTGGCATGTGCCCGCCTTTGACGATCACTGCCCGTGGCCCGAGAGCTGCAATATCGATAGCAGCGCGGTGGCAGTCCTCAAAATCACGAATGGAGTATCCGCACAACTCTTCAGCCTCTACCATGTTCGGTGTAATGACCATAGCCAAAGGCAACAGTTCTTCCTTGAGTATCTCGACGGATTCTTTTCGAAGTAGAGGAGTCCCCCCCTTCGCAGCCATCACTGGGTCCACTACTACTTTTTCAATGTCTATTTCTCGAAGAAAAGACGCAACCGTATGTATAATCTTAGTGTTGGCAAGCATGCCCGTCTTCACGACGTCTATCCCAAGATCCGTGTATACGGACTCCAATTGAAGTCGCACAAATTCGGGGGTTACTTCATAAATCCCCTGTACGCCGTTTGTGTTTTGTGCAATAAGGGATGTCAACACTGACATTCCGTAGACTTGGAACTGATGCATGGTTTTCAGATCTGCCTGAATCCCAGCACCGCCTCCACTGTCCGATCCCGCAATGGTAAGCGCCCTGACAACATGGCCCTGTTCCGTTCGAATCATGATGCCATCAAAACGCGTTCAGAGGAATCGAGAAATGAGTTGTATTGCGTTCGAGGTTCATTCAAAAACGACATGCAAAAAGCCTCCTTATCAGAGAGGCCTCTAGGGGGCAGGAAGCCCCGATACCGCAGGAGCGCCGTGACGGACTTCTGCCACTTTCCTACGCTGGTATTATCCAGATCAGGTGCTAAGGGTCCAAGGAGAATTCCTTGTCTCAGCATATTGCCCCCCTAGTGGCCCTATTCGGTTAGGGTCAATATATCACGAATCATTGAGGTCGAGCAGTTTTATAGCAATCCTTCTTGCCTAACCTACATGCCGATGTACCGTGCATATAGGCTTCGGGCAATCGCTTCGTCTTCCACTCCGTGAATGAGAGCTCGTCCGTCAGCGAACAACGTAATTTGGGTGTCTCCAAAATCACAGCGCAAAAGGTGCGCATTGTGGCGAACGTGCCCAATTTGGGACAACTGACTGGCCATCTCATCCAGCTTTAAATGAAATCCACCAGAAGGGCGAACTTGAATTGTCCTTCTTCCACACATAGAGACAGTCAGACTGTCTGAGTTCGGCTGAAGCGAAACAAACTGCCTATCATGACAACAAGAGCAGTTCATTCTGGGATTGCCCATTTGAACACTGCGAAACTCATTGCCCCAAACATCGATATGGATCAGGGCATCATTGAGGGCCTCTACATTTCCAGTCAGATATTTTATGGTCTCTGCAACCTGAAACGAAGCGATGATAGATACAACAGGCGCTATCACACCGACAGTGTCGCATGTGTCGTGGTTTCCGCCTAATTCCGCTCCAAATAGACATACAAGACAGGGGGGTCTTTCCAGGACGAAAGAAGGAGGTAGTTCCATATGAGCTCACCGCACCGCCGTACGACACAGCACATGATAAGTACATTTCGCAAGAGAAAGTTATTATGAGCTTCCTAGGACACCCTTTACACGGAAACGAGTTTCTTTTACTAGGTAAACAACAATGTAAGGACGGGCCGTACTACAAGGTACAATTAGCCGACGAATCGATTGGCTGTCTGCCGGCGAGGTGGTTCGATTCCCAATCTGGTCAAAATGTAACATCAGATGAGTCGGCCCTGCTTGCATCTATTGAGGCTATACGCAAGTTTCTGTTGCTTGTTGATCATCTTGAAAATAGAACTCCTCCGAACGTAGAGTGAATTTGCGCGAACAAATCTCACAATCGTTAGGAGGAGCTTGCATGAGACAGGTTAGTTTGTTTGAGGACGAAAATCAAGTAGATTTATCCGCACCGGAATGGGCCTCCCTCCCTGAAGAATGTCGCATCAAGGTAATCCGAGCCATTGCTGCCCTACTGTGTCGAATAGAGCACGTCAGAGAGGGGCGTAACATCCTTGAATAACGCCCATTCTAAAATCACGCACAGGCAATTGGAACGAAAGGCATGTGTATATGTTCGTCAATCTACAATGTCGCAGGTTCTTGGCCATTTAGAAAGCCAGCAAAGACAATATGAGTTAGTTGAACGTGCTAAGACCTTAGGCTGGGTAGCACCACAGATTCTAGTTATAGACCAGGACCTAGGGCAGAGTGGTGCGGACGGAGGACGTGCCGGATTCAAGCAGCTCGTTGCAGACGTCGGACTCGGTGATGTTGGTATCATTCTTGGACTCGAAGTCTCTCGTCTTGCCCGGAACAATGCGGATTGGTACCACTTGTTGGACCTATGTGCAATGTGTAATACACTGATCGCTGATTCGGATGGAGTCTACGATCCTTCGTCGTACAATGATCGGTTGCTACTAGGGTTAAAGGGAACGATGAGTGAGGCTGAACTGCATCTCATTCGCAGTCGGATGCAAGGTGGTTTATTGCATAAAGCTCAGAAGGGGGAACTCAAAACTTGGCTGCCGGCTGGCTATGAGTATGATGACGATGACAAAGTGGTGGTTGCGCGTAATGAAGCGATTGTGACAGCCATCCAACTGGTCTTTCAACAATTTCTTGTACTGAAAACGGCCAGACGGGTGCTCACCTGGTTTCGGGCCGAAGAAATTCAAGTTCCTGTCATGCACCCAAGTAAGGGCCTAACATGGAAACTCCCCACTTATAAAACGATCCACGGGATCCTGACCAATCCTATATACGCTGGCACTTTTGTGTTCGGTAGAACTAAATATGAAAAGTCTATAGGGCCAGACGGTCGGCTTCAGGTGAAAGCCAGGCAGGTGGCCCGCGAGGAATGGCCCATTGTAATTCACGATCATCATGAGCCCTATATTTCTTGGGATACCTTTGTTACCAACCAGGAACTCCTACGTCGGAACTTTAAAGGCCCCCGGAACTCAGGTTCCCCCCAGCAGGGAGCGGCCTTACTTCAGGGGCTGCTAGTTTGCGGAAAGTGTGGCCGCAGGATGTTGGTTTCTTATGGCGGTAAAGGTGGCAACGTGCAGAGATATATTTGTGGCCAAGCACAAAGAATGCAAGGGGCCGAGCATGTCTGTCAAGGACTTGGCGGAAAGCGCTTGGACCAGCACGTTGCTCGCCTTTTTCTTGACACCGTAACACCCGCCAGATTAGCAATTATTGGTGAAGCAATGGAGCAGGCCGAAATGAGACATGTTGCTGAGGAAAAACTTCTTGAGAAGCAACTTGAAAAGGCTCTTTACGATGCTGAACGTGCCAAACGGCAATACGATCGAGTTGAGCCGGAAAACAGACTGGTTGCTCGTACGATGGAAAAAGCTTGGGAGCGAGGGTTGCGTGAAGTGCAACGCGTACAAAAGCTGCTTGAGGAGCGTCGGGACCGCAAACATAATCCCTTAACTGCCGAAGAAAAGAGTCGGATACATGCTCTGGGAAGGGGGCTGAAAAGGGTCTGGAATTCACCACAAACTACCAATAGGGATCGAAAGGAACTCCTTAGAACACTCATTAGGAGCATCGTAGTTCTTGTTGATCAAGAGCAGCGTGTGGCCCGTTGCACGGTTCAATGGGAGGGCGGTGCTGTCACGCATTTTACCAGCCCACTCAATAAGGTCGGGCATCACGGAAATTCTACAGAAGAGGAGACGGTCGACCTTGTTCGACGTTTAGCGCTTCATTACCCTGATGATGTGATTGCACGGATTTTGGTACGTCAACACATTCGCACTGGAAAGGGTAACAATTTCAACGCGGGCCGAGTCTGTTCACTCAGAAATCACTATAACATTCCCGTCTTCTCCGGCCATTCAA
The DNA here is from genome assembly GCA_017298655.1 of Alicyclobacillus curvatus. GTDB lineage: Bacteria > Bacillota > Bacilli > Alicyclobacillales > Alicyclobacillaceae > Alicyclobacillus_B > Alicyclobacillus_B curvatus. Next base: position 718,499 of record CP071184.1, on the reverse strand, counting down.
ACACGTCCGAGACTGAAAACATGTATACCGTAGCCCAGGCTGCTGACGAACTAAGCGTGAGTACTGCTACCGTGCTGAGATGGTTGCGAGAGGGTTTCATTCAAGGGCAGCAAGTTGCCCAGGGGGCTCCTTGGCAGATTGAAATTACCGACCATCTACGGGAACGGCTGGTGAACGAGCCATCTGTGGATTGGGTTGAGTTAAGAGTAGCTGCGGATCGTCTGAACTGTACGAGACAGACCGTATTGAATCGCATGCGCAGTGGACTGTTGCCCGCTGTCTATGTTCAAAATGGTAAGCGAAGGGGATACCGATTTCATGTTCCGCTAGCGCCGACAGAAGTGCCCTTTCTCTGAACAGGAATAGGACAAATATTGCAAATTCGAACGATCTAAGATTTGATGTAGATAAGCGATTCTAGTGAACAAGGGTATTAGCCAATTGAGTAGGTTTTTGGCTGAGCACTTTCAACCCCATTTGCAAAAGGTCTAATTCTTCTGGTGACAGCACTAACTTACACGAAGACGGTGAAATTTAGCTGCAATTCACTGGGGATTAGACCTTTCGAGTGGCCAAATAGCGAGGAGGAGTACCATGACACAGGACCTGTAGGACCAAGGAATGTTATGTTTTACTGAAACTTCGTTGATGAGGTATCTGACTTGGAAATTGTCGGTTCCGTCAAGAATAACATCCACGTCGGTCAGAAGAGTCTCAGCGTTTCGCCAAGTCACATCCTCAATCACAGCCTCGATGGTTATGTCTCGATTGGCGTCTCGCAATTTCTCAGCCGCCGCAACCGCTTTGGCTTGGCCTTCGTCCGCGTCCACTTCGTCATACAGAGATTGTCGCTGAAGGTTGGATGGCTCAATCACATCCCTATCAATCAACCGCACGAATCCAACGCCCGCTCGTACAAGTTGAGTCGCCAATACCGTTCCGAGTGCGCCAACGCCTACAATCGCAACTCGAGCCTCAGACAATTTTGTTTGCCCTTCAATCCCAATTGGACGAAATAGGATTTGTAGTGAGTACCGTTCATTTTGCATGGGCATACGCGTGTCTCTCCCCTTCATTGACACGTTTCCATCCATCAGCATATGAATCGCCGTGAATGGCTCAGTTTTACCTGAATTTAGACCATTGCGCAAGGTAACGTTTGAGTGGTGGCGTAAAAGCGGTCTTGACGGTATTACCGCCTGCATGATAGCCTAAGTCCGTCTTTGCGATGAATTCCGGAACGTAATGGTTGAGCCGGCGCGAAGTGCATAGACTTGCACAATCGATGCAAACACCAAGGCAAGGTGTCGTTTGTTGGGTTCAGATTGGAAACCCGCCGTACCTATTAATTAGGCACGGCTTTTTTCATTGAGGTGAAAAATGAGCGCAGTCCTGCATGTCATCAGTGATAGAACCAGGCACCGCTAACCTCTGCTCGAGGCTCTTGTCCTCTCAGCCGAAGGTGGTGCTGATGTCATTCAAATTCGCGAAAAGAAAGCCCCCGTGTCGGAGACCTACTCCTTGGTCACGGAGTTACAGCGGCAGCTCTTCTCCAAACAACAGTCACCAGCGGTTTTTGTCAATGACCGAGTCGATGTCGCATTCGCCGCCAATCTCGCTGGGGTACACCTAGCTTCGAAGTCTCTGCCCATTCCGGTGGTTGACCAGTTGCGCCGACGGGTAAATTGGTCGGGACAAATTGGATGCTCGGTGCACAGTCTCGACGAAGCGCTAGCCGCTGAGCAGGCGGGTGCTGACTATGTCACATTTGGACACATCTATGCGAGCGAATCTCATCCAGGGATGCCTCCTCGCGGTTTACATGCGTTGCGCAGAGTGGTCGATGCGTTGTCTATCCCGGTTATCGCCATCGGAGGGATCGATCGCTCTAATCTTGCCCCTGTTTTGGAAACCAACTGTAGCGGCGTCGCCGTGATCGGAGCTGTGGTCAGCGCCGCCAACCCTCTCGAGGCCACTAGAACCTTAAAAGAGATCATCAATGATTCACCTGCGCTTCCGAAAATCCCATTTGCACGGCATCAGGGCGTATCGGACAAAGGAAAGGAGGAGTCCTATCATGACTGAATCGTTTGACGTTGTTGTCATTGGCGGAGGTGTGATTGGAATGACCAGTGCTTGGCGTCTTGCTCAAACCGGTCGACGTGTGCTGTTGCTGGAGCGGGATCGTACTGGTGCCGAAGCGTCAAGCGCGGCTGCAGGCATGCTAGGCGCGCAATTGGAGGTGTCTGAACCTGGGCCTTTCTACGAACTCTGTCTGGAAAGTCGCTCGCTGTACCAGGCCTTTATCGATGAGTTGCTTGAATCCACGGGTGTCGATGCTCAGTTGAACCACAACGGGATCTATCAAATAGCGTTCTCACAAGAAGAGGTTCACGCTTTGCATCGGCGAATGGAATGGCAAATTCGAGGAGGTGCGCGTGCCGAGTTCCTGAGCAGCACCGAGGTAACCAACGAGGAACCTATAGTAGCGGAAAACTATGGGGCCCTACACCTCCCAGATGACAGCAACATTAACGCTTCCCTTCTCACCCGAGCACTCTCCATCGCAGTGACACAGACTTGTACCGTGGTTGAAGGAGCGGAAGTCACGACTGTCCAACGTCAGAACGCTGCGGGCTACGTCCTCTCCACCCAAAGTCAGACGTACGTCGCTGGTGCCGTTGTTGTCGCTGCAGGCGCCTGGGCACAACGCTTGTTGCCATCCTTTCCAGGAAAAATTCAACCAGTCAAGGGTCAACTCTTAGCCATTCGTCCACGGCAAGGAACGTTAAAACATACCATCTTTAATGATCACGCTTACCTGGTTCCCAAACGAGGTGGAACCATCGTGGTCGGGGCCACCGAGGACAGAGAGGCAGGATATAATCGAGACGTCACCGTTGATGCTATCCAATATCTGCTCTCTTCCGTCAAACGAATATCCCCCGCACTCTGCGACACCGTGTTTGAACGGAGTTGGATTGGACTTCGTCCGGGCTCTTCCGATCCCCACCCGTGGATTGGCCAACTTGCCGCATCGCCTGGCCTTCATGTCGCAGTCGGACATTTCCGAAACGGTATTCTGCTTGCCCCTGTGACAGCCAATATGCTGGTAGACTCCGTAGATGGTCGCCCATGGCCGACTCACTGGCAAGCATTCCAACCAGAACGCGCATCTGTAGAAAGCGGGGTGACACGATGATGGGCATCTATGTCAATGGCAGAACCAGTTCGATTGAGGAGAACACCACCGTCGAGCAGCTAATCGAGCAACTTGATCTGGCTCACGAGCGGATTGCCATCGAACACAACCGAAGCATTCTTGAAGCAGCCCAGTTTTTCAATATCGTTCTAAAAGCGGGAGATACCTTGGAGATTGTCCGGTTTGTGGGTGGAGGCTGAATGATTGAATCATTTAACTGAACGACTATCTACACGCAGCACGCAATAGATAAGGGAGGAATCGTGCGTGGAAAACTTAATGATTGCGGGTCGCAGCTTTCAATCCCGGCTAATGGTTGGCACGGGAAAATACAGCACGTTCAGCCAAATGAAAGACGCGCTTGATGCGTCTGGAGCGGAAATCGTCACTGTCGCCGTTCGTCGTGTCAATCTGGATCAACGCGAGGAATCCTTGCTAGCGTATATAAATCTCGATAAATACTTTCTATTGCCAAACACAGCGGGTTGCAAAACCGCTGAAGAAGCAGTTCGCACGGCTCGTCTAGCCCGTGCCGCTGGCTTGTCCAACTGGGTGAAACTTGAGGTCATCCCCGACGACGGCACACTGCTGCCGGACCCAGTAGCCACAGTGGAAGCGGCGGAAATGTTAGTCAAAGAAGAGTTCGTCGTCTTACCGTACACCTCCGATGACCATCACGTGGCTCGGCGCTTGCTCGACGTGGGCTGCGCGACCATCATGCCCTTTGGATCGGCCATTGGAACAGGACAAGGACTGCCAAACCCCGAACGCTTGAAGCGCATTATTGATATGGTCGCAGGACGTGTCCCCGTCGTCATCGATGCTGGGATTGGAGCTCCATCGGACGCCTCACTCGCTATGGAACTCGGCGCCGATGCAGTCCTTATCAATACTGCCATCGCAAAGTCTGCCAATCCGGTTCAAATGGCGAAAGCCATGGCGATGGGTGTTGAAGGGGGACGCCTTGCCTATCTATCCGGACGTATTCCACGCACGGAAGTGGCCTCTCCGAGCAGTCCTGAGGCTGGCCTCGTCGGTTCGCCATCCTAGGACGACACTCAATTTCGAGGTTGTCGGTTTTCAAGAACGATGATATCTTTAAGCCACAACTTGATAAGTCACGCGGGAGCTCGGCAAACCGGGCTGAGAGGGCGAGTGGATGGTCGCCGACCGTTAACCTGATCTGGATAATGCCAGCGTAGGGATTGTGTTGCACATGTCATTGGTTGTGCAGACCGCCGCGCTCGCTATCCGGCGGTCTTTTTTTGATTTTCCAGAAGCAGCAAAACATATTGACCAGGGAGGCAAGAACATGTCCGAGAACACTTCATTCTTTCCAAGCAGTCAGAAAGTCTACGTAACGGGTTCCCGACCAGACATTCGAGTCCCGATGCGAGAAATTCAGTTGTCACCTACCACCGGCCGCTTTGGTGAACAAGCGAACAAGCCAGTACGCGTGTATGATACCAGTGGAATCTATACGGACGTCAATGCCACAACGGACATTCGACAAGGACTGCACCCAGTCCGGCTAGAATGGATTTTAGATCGCGAAGATGTTGAAGAGTACGAAGGGCGTAAAATCCTGCCGATAGACGATGGCATGAAGGGTGGCAGAATCAGAGACAATCAAGCGGTGTTCCCTGGATTAATGCGCAAACCTCTTCGCGCAAAGCCAGGTAAAATCGTCACTCAAATGCATTACGCAAAACAAGGTATCATCACACCAGAGATGGAATTTATCGCGATTCGTGAGGGTATGGATCCTGAATTTGTACGTAAAGAAGTCGCGGAAGGCCGCGCAATTATTCCTTCCAACATCAATCACCCTGAAAGCGAACCGATGATCATCGGACGCAACTTCCACGTTAAGATCAATGCGAACATTGGGAACTCTGCGGTCGCGTCCTCCATTGAAGAAGAAGTCGATAAGATGAAATGGGCAACGCTATGGGGAGCCGATACAGTTATGGATTTATCAACGGGGAAGAACATTCATACGACCCGTGAGTGGATCATTCGAAACTCTCCCGTGCCTATCGGTACAGTACCTATTTACCAGGCCCTCGAGAAAGTTGGCGGAGAAGCCGAAGCATTAACCTGGGAAATCTATCGCGACACGCTCATTGAACAAGCTGAACAAGGCGTAGACTACTTCACCATTCACGCAGGTGTATTGCTGAGATACATCCCTTTGACTGCGAAGCGCGTGACTGGGATTGTATCCCGAGGTGGTTCGATTATGGCTGCCTGGTGCTTAGCACACCATCAGGAGAGCTTCCTCTACACGCACTTCGAAGAGATTTGCGAAATTATGAAGGCATACGATGTGTCGTTTTCCTTGGGTGACGGTCTTCGTCCCGGCTCGATTGCAGACGCGAACGACGAAGCCCAGTTTGCGGAACTTGAGACACTCGGTGAATTGACTAAGATCGCATGGAAACATGACGTTCAAGTCATGATTGAGGGTCCTGGTCACGTACCCATGCACAAAATCAAGGAAAACGTAGATCGTCAAATGGAAGTGTGTCATGAGGCTCCTTTTTACACGCTTGGTCCACTGACGAGCGACATTGCTCCTGGATATGACCACATCACTTCAGCAATTGGTGCAGCAATGATTGGCTGGTACGGCACTGCCATGCTGTGTTATGTGACCCCCAAGGAGCATCTGGGACTTCCGAACAAAGACGACGTGAAGGAAGGCGTCATTACTTATAAAATCGCCGCACATGCAGCTGATTTGGCAAAAGGACATCCAAACGCGCAGCACCGTGACGATGCCTTGTCCAAAGCACGTTTTGAATTCCGTTGGCACGACCAATTTAATCTGTCTTTAGACCCTCAGCGTGCCATTGCCTTTCACGACGAAACGCTCCCTGCGGAGCCTGCCAAAACAGCTCATTTTTGCTCAATGTGTGGTCCAAAGTTCTGTAGTATGCGAATCACACAAGATATACGTGAGTACGCCCAAGAAAAAGGCTTGAATCTAGAATCAGCGATTACTACCGGAATGGATGAAAAGTCCAGGGAGTTTCGTCAATCTGGAAGCCAGATCTATAAAGCGTAAAAACACAAAAATGAGGCGGTCATTCATATTTAACCGCCTCATTTCGTTGCGCTATTGTGCGATTGATTTTTGTTCTTCTTCATCCAACCGTTCCATAACAAATTGCTTTAAAAGGGTCTGGTAACCTTTTTGCTGTTTTCGGGCAAGTTTTTGAAGTCTCTCTAAGACCAGAACGTCCACACGAATTGAGATGAGTTTACTCTTCTCTAATTTTGACTCCGATTGTACTTGTACCGATTTTACGACTTTGGGACTATGTGCACGGGATTGCTCGTCTCTGGGCATATAGTTCCTCCTTGAAGCATTCTATCCAATAGTCGTTGTGAATTTTATACCGTCATGAATAACGAATTTTTAGTATCCTGAGACATCACTGTATTTACCTGATTCAATTGAGGATCAAGGCTCGGGAAATCCCTCCGGAAGTGTGCTCCTCTACTCTCTTGCCGAGACAGTGCTGACTGTAAAATCAACAGCGCAGTGCAGATTGCTGGAGACTGCGGGTGCTGTTCCTTCAGATTCGAAAGTCGCTGCACACCATCTTGCATGGATTCTTGGTCTCGAACGATACCAGCCGACTCCCACATCACGGTTTTCACTTCATCGAGCACTTCCGGGCTATCCGGGATTAGAGCGACAGGGAGTTCAAGTTGATCGAATTCATGTTCCTCAATGGATTTGACGGACTCCAGAAGTTGTGCTATTGAGAATGCCATCACAAGACACTCAAGCAACGAATTACTGGCAAGGCGGTTTGCTCCATGCACCCCAGTGCTTGCAACCTCCCCAATCGCATACAGCCCAGGTACATCCGTTTTTCCGTTGATCTCAGCGACGACCCCGCCCATCATGAAATGAGCCGCAGGTGAGACCGGAATCAGGTCTGTCAACGGATCAATCCCGTGTGCCAGACACCGTTCGAAGATAGTTGGGAATTTCTTCGCGAAGTCATTTATTTCTCGGCAATCTAGATACACTTTTTTGCCTTGTTGTAGGCTACTGTAAATGGCGCGAGCGACAACATCACGTGGTTCCAAATCGCCCTGTGGGTATTTCTTCATAATCGCGTCGCCCAGTTGATCGACTAAGGTACCACCAGCGCCACGCACTGCCTCGGAAATCAAAAATGGCGGACATCCTTCAAGGTCGAGTGTCGTTGGATGAAACTGCACAAATTCAAGGTCTCGTAAGCTTGCACCCGCATGGTATGCCAAGGCGATCCCGTCACCCGTTGCACCGAAAGGATTTGTCGTTCGTTGAAATAGCTGTCCTGCTCCCCCTGTTGCAAGGATCACCGCTCGCCTGGCGTAAAATTGAATCTCCTCGGCGGACTCTTTATAAATATGACCGAGTGCTCCGATGACGCGCTTACTCTGGTTTTGAATGAGAGAAAGAACATGTACGTTCGCGAGCCGCTGAATTCTTGGGTTCGTTTCCAATGCCATAGTGACAGTCTCCATAACCTTACGACCCGTGGCATCTCCACCTGCATGCAAAACTCTGCTTCGACTGTGAGCTCCTTCCAATCCCAGAGAAATAGTTCCCCTGGTATTTTTGTCAAAGGGCACACCGATGTCTCGTAACCAATGAACTAACTTTGGTGCGGTTGCTGTAAGGTAGGCTACGACGTGGGGGTCGCATAGTTGTGCGCCGGCCTCCAATGTATCTTTGGCGTGCAGCTTCGTGTCATCATCCGATCCAATTGCGGCTGCAATTCCACCCTGAGCGACGAAAGAATTGCTTTCGGTTGGAGAAGCCTTGGACAGAAGAAGCACGCTTCCTTGAGTGCTGAGCAAGTATGCAGCGACACTACCTGCAAGTCCGCTTCCAACGATTACAAAATCGGTGTCCAAAACCCTCATGTCAATTACTCCTTTGCAGTGGTTTATTTATTCAAATGAAATATCCAGTCCGACGTCGATACTGGTTGCGGAATGAGTCAATGCACCCATCGAAATGTAATTCACACCGGTTTGTGCAACTTCAGCAAGTCGACTGATAATCATGTTCCCGGAGGCTTCGAGGATAACGCGGTTGTTTGTGATTTGAACCGCTTGATGAAGCGTTGGTGTATCCATATTGTCAAGCAATATCAAGTCTGCATCAGTTATCAATGCTTCCTTCAGTTGCGCGATTGTATCAACTTCCACCTCGATTTTCGTTGATAATCCAACACGTTCACGAGCCTTTCGTACGGCAGCAGCAACTCCACCACATAGCGCTATATGATTATCTTTGATAAGCACCATGTCATCTAGCCCAAAACGATGGTTTTGTCCACCGCCCATTTTCACCGCATACTTTTCGAGCATGCGCCAACCTGGTGTCGTTTTCCGCGTATCGAGCAACTTTGTTGAGGTACCATTTAGTTGATAAACAGCTTCCCTTGTCAAAGTTGCAATTCCGGTGAGACGTCCAAGGAAATTAAGTGCGGTGCGCTCCCCCATTAATATCGCCCGCGCTGGTCCTTCCAGCCTACAAACGGCGTTTCGATTGTCGGTCACATCCTGTCCGTCCTCGACAAGGTGAATGACATGTACTTCAGACTCAAGTTCAGCAAACACCGCGTCAATCGCGGGTAATCCTGCAACCCGTGAAGGCTGTTTTACATATACAGTAGCTCTGGCTTGGAACTCTGGGTCAATGATTGCTTCTGTTGTACAATCGCCCCGCCCTATGTCTTCCGTGAGGGCAAGTCGAATCAACGATTTTGTGGAGTCGGTCAGAAACATCATGAAACCTCCTAACAGATCATTTATCTGTAACGTGAGTGCATCGCAGTGTTGACACTTATCATTAGAACAACAGAGTCCAACACATGTGATTTTACAGCTGTATATACAACATCGCCACAACCAAATATCGAGAGTTGATTCACTAGCACGCATGTGTATATACTCATGTATAGCCATTGTTGAAAATGCCACAGATGGACAACTAACTTCAATGTCCATTGATATATTCTGCAGGGTACTCGGGTTAAGAACTCTATTACATCGCACGACTATAAAGAGGAGATGAGTTCAGGTGACATCGATAGCGGTGGAGCATACTCTTGTCGAGGAAATCATGATTTGGAAAAAGAAGTGTAATGCGGTTATTCTCGCGCATAATTACGAACTTCCAGAGATACAGGATATTGCCGATGTTCTGGGTGACTCCCTCGCACTCGCGAGAGCCGCAGCAAAAACTGACGCAGACGTAATTGTATTTTGTGGCGTGCATTTTATGGCGGAAACGGCCGCGATATTGAATCCCGAGAAAACTGTTCTGCTACCAGACATCAATGCAGGTTGTTCCCTGGCTGATTCAATTACGGTTGAGCAACTCCGTGACTGGAAAGCAGATCACAAAGATGCCGTCGTCGTGTCCTACGTAAACACATCCGCGGCGGTAAAAGCAGAGAGCGATTATTGTTGCACCTCTGCAAATGCGGTTAAGGTTGTAGAGAGCATTCCAGTCGATCGAGAGATTCTATTCCTACCAGACGTGTTCCTTGGTTCCTATGTGAAACGCGTTACAGGTCGCGAAAACATGCACATTTGGCTGGGTGAATGTCACGTACACGCTGGTATTGCACCAGCAGACGTGGAAGGCGTGCTAAAAGAACACCCGAACGCAGAATTATTGATTCATCCAGAGTGTGGATGCTCCACTTCAAGTATGTATCTTTTGTCAGAGGGGATCTTGCCGAAAGAACGCACGCACATGCTTTCCACCGGTGGGATGGTGCAATACGCGCAGAAATCGGCGTCGCAAGAATTTATTGTTGCGACGGAAACCGGTATTATCCATCAGATGGAGAAGTCCAATCCAGACAAAAAGTTCCACGCCGCAAACCGGGCTGCCATCTGTCCGTTCATGAAAATGATCACTTTGCCTAAAGTTTTAAAAGCCTTAAAAGAAAATACTCACGTCGTTACTGTACCAGCAGGGATTCGAGAGCGTGCTAAAGTTCCAATTGGCAGAATGGTTGCCATCGGTTAGGACAGTTGAACTTCAGAGGTGGTCGGATACGTATTTGAGATCAGCCCTGTTTTCTTTCTAGTATAGTGATTCATACATCTCAAGTCTCGTAAGTTGTGTATCCGAAGTGGGGACAACGTGGTAGAATCAATGTAGAACATATGTTCCCACAGGGGTGAACCGTACATGAATTTGAGCGATTTTATAAATCGTTTTTCCAGTGAGTCTGCCTGCGAGGAACAGATCATCGCAATACGGTGGCCGTCAGGGTTTGGCTGTCCCAAGTGTGGTAGCCGTAATGCGATGCGGGTGCATGCAACGCACCGTAAGAACTCGGAAAATCGTGTTCCCCTATTTGAGTGCAAGGATTGCCATCGTCAAACCTCCGTCACATCAGGCACCATCTTTCACAAGAGCAAGACGCCACTGACGAAATGGTTTCTTGCTATATATATATATATATATATATCTAGTGGCCAACGATAAAGGCGGCATCACCGCCACGACTCTGGAACGCATGTTAGGCGTGTCGTATCCAACTGCGTGGCTGATGCTGCGGAAGATTCGAATCGCAATGGCGGATCGCAACGCCCAGTACAAGCTGGAGGGCATCGTTCAAGTTGACGATTTCTATCTGGGCTGCAAGAGCCGCGGAGGCAAACGCGGGCGCGGCACGGAACAGGTCCATTTCGTGGCTGGCATTTCACTGAAGAAGGGGAAGCCACAGTATCTGTTCATGGATCTCGTGAGTGATGTCGGCAAACGTTCGATACTGGACGTACTCTCCAGGCGGATCGCAAAGGACGTTGTATTGGAGACAGACGGATGGCCAAGTTACGCCAGTTGTGCAGACGACCTACAGCTACAGGTACAGAGCCATCTGATAACGACTACCAAAGACGAGAAGAAAGACGAGACGTTCCAATGGTTGGACAAGGCAATCGGCAACTTCAAGAAGTTCATTGACGGTACGTATCACGGTCGGCAGATTGATGACCAGCTGTATATGGAAGAGTACACAGTATAGGTATAATCGCCGGAGAAATGATCATCGACTGGTAGAACGCCTTCTGGCAACTTGCGCAAGGGCGAATCTAAATACTTCCAGTTACTCTTTGAAAGTGGGGGCATAGCCCAACTGACTTACGATACTGGAGATGTATTTAGTGATTTACCCAATCGTTTAACATCTTTACTCAGAACCACGCGCCGACACTTGTCATTTCATTTAAATTCTGAATACACTCATATCTGTCGCTAGATACGGTCTTCCCGAAATTATCGACATGTACACGCCATGTCGTTTGTCATTCCGACAGAGACTAAGAAACAGGCAGCAACAACGAAAGCCGTGATGCAAGGTAGGCCCATTAGGCATCTGTTTTTAAACTGAGACAATTTTTCATAGCTTGCCGTCCTTGGCGTATACAGTCTGAAATGCTCATTCCGTCATAGCCTGCACCAGCTAAATACATACCCGGAACATGCTCAGAAATTTTCTCTCGCAAATCCTTCAGTTTCTCCCCATGCCCCACCAGGTACTGGGGCATGGATTGAGGCCATCTGTCGACAATGGACCAAATTGGATCTACTGTTACTCCAAAGTGTTTTCTCATCTGTGCCTTCATATGGTCAATGATCTCCTCATCGGGTTTACCCATGGCCTGTTGTTCTCCGTCACGTCCCACGTATCCCCGCACCACGAAGAACCCATTTCTTACAGCCCTGGACCACTTTCTCGATACTACTGTACAAGCCGTGAGCATTTCGTCTTCCCCACGCGGAACCAGGAATCCGGTGAAGCGAAGATCAAGATCTGCCATTTGAATGGGATACGCGAGACTGACTGTAGCGGTTGATACATAGGGGATTTCGAGTAGCCAATCGAATTCGGGGTCCGTTGCGGGAATAAGCCTTCTAGCTGAAAAGGCAGGGACACAGAGTAAGACTGCATCCGCCTCGAGAGACTCTTCTCGCCCTCCCTCATTGTTTAGGCGAACCTGAAAGCCACCATCAGGGCGGTCGACAACCTGGGTAACGTCCGCCTTTGTCCGTAAGGCGACTTCAGGTACTGATTGAAGCTTCTCCACAATGGTATCTACCAACTGTTGTAAACCATTCCTGACGGATACAAATGAAGGTGTAGATACACCTTTCTTACTAGACTTTGCACTCTGTTTTCCTTGTTTCAGCATGGCCCGTATAAGACTACCATTGTCTCGTTCCATTTTTCTTAGATACGGGGCTACAGCGTTTACACTCAGCCTGTCAATGCTGCCTGCATGAATGCCAGCCAACATGGGCTCTGCAAGAATGTTAACTAAGTCATCTCCAATGCGGCGACGTAAGATTTCACCAACCGACTTATCCACAGTAGTCGTGTCCTTGGGCAAAACAAGGTCTCCGAGGCCACGGATCTTCCCGGACAACGGAATCAACGAATTGAACGCAAACGTACTGAGCTTTGTTGGAAGTCCAAAGGTCATCCCTGGTGGTAACGTGAACAGTCGATCGTTGCGTAAGATTCCCGTTTTCATTTCTTTAGATGAATAAATCGTTTCCAATTCTAACCCTAATTCTTTAATTAACTCAACCCCCCCCCGGTTTTCGAGTATAGATAGAATCAGGGCCTGCTTCTACGAAAAAATCCGCGGTTTGGTGGGTTTTTATTTTCCCCCCAAATCTTCCAGTTCGTTCCAACACAGTCACATTAACAAAGTCCCTCTCTCTGCTCGTTGTGGCTTCGTAAGCCGCGGCCAGGCCTGTAATGCCGCCCCCTACGATAACGATGTTTGTACTCAATGACATCCCTTCTCCGTTATAAATTGGGAAATATTTTCAAGTTGTAGCCTAATGGCCTTGCTACCATCATCCATACACAGTGCACAACTTGTGCGACACGATCAAGTATACGGGGGTAGAAATCACCGCTCCTTTGTCGCTCTTGTAGGCAAGCGCACAAAGGATGCAAGACCGCCAGCCTGTCCGAGACCGTGGGATGGTGACCACATTGGCGTTTTCGGCTTATAACGCAGCCATCCCCCTCGACCTTCGAAAAACGGCGCCACTGTAATCGCGTCAGAAGTGAGCCAACATTACAACTCTCTTTGTACGAATGACCCGAAACTCGCTAAGTTGTTCGACAAGATGCCCGATTTCAGGACGATGGAACTGCAGTAAGAACAAGTTCACCTGTCCCATATGCAATGTGACCAGTGCAACTGTAGGGCATCCGGCGGGGAGTTTCGTCGGAAGTGGGAACCATGGAGCGGACGAATTCCACGGACCGAGGAGAGACATGTAGACAACCTGTCTGCCGTGGCGCTCTGCCGCTCTCCGGTACTCCGAAAACGCCGGTTCGAGAACCACGACCCGTGTCGGTTTCAAGGACAGCAAAAGTAGGTCAATCACCTCACTCGCGCCGTTGCCGCATAAAACCTGCGAAGGATGGACCCGAAAGTGCTGTGCAAGAACTCCTCTTACTCGGTATGATTCGGGTCTGGGTAGTGGCGAATCACGGCCAAGCTGCCTTCGAGAACGTTCATCACAGAAACAGGTGGACCGAGCGGATTAATGTTCGCACTAAAATCAATCACGTCATTCCAACTCGTCCCATATAGAGCTGCGTAGCTGTGAACCTGCCCTCCGTGATCGAACCTATCTGAGTCAGGAGCAGACAAATTTCTTTTATTTCTCGTCCCCGTTGGACACAAGTCTTCCCTCAAGAGATTTCCCCCGTTTCATGGATACAGGAATAGTGCTATACCCAGTATCCACCCGAACCACTCCACAATCTCGTTCAACGCTCCATAAGTATCCCCGGTCATGCCTCCGAACCCACGGCTGAAAAAGGTCGTCGCGACAATGGCCACCAGAACACTCCCCACCCACATCACAACTCCAAGCCAAACAGGGCACCACATGAGCGAAAAAATAATGGAAACCGTGGCTGCTGCCCATAGGGCCAAACGCGGGATTCTTTGCGCAAACAATCCCGCTAATCCTTCCTTTCCTCGCGCAGCCGGGGACAGCCTCATCGCTAGCACCATCGTGAACCGCGAGAGTACAGGAGGGAGGGCAATGACTCCGACGGCGCTCACGGGAAGCGCATTTAAAGCGGCCAGTTTCCCACTGTAGACCATGACGGCCGCTACCACCCCCATGGCACCGACGCGACTGTCCTTCATAATCTCAAGCGCACGTTTCGGCGGCTTTCGACTGCCAAGTGCGTCCGCCGTGTCCATCAGCCCATCCAAATGCAATGCACCCGTCAGTAGGGTATAGAGGGTGAGTGCAATACTGGTGCTGACGAGGTTGGGGAACACCAGGCGCAAAAGAAACTCCATTGCCCATAAGATGATGCCAAGGACGACTCCAACTAACGGAAAGAATATGCTGCTTAGACGAATCTCCTCTTCAGAGACGTGCGAAAGATTTGGGAGTGGAAAGGTGGTTAAAAACTGTGCCGCGAGAAGCGCCTGCCTCAGCACGGCTGTAATCCTGTCTCGTTTACAACCTGAATCCATCCTGCCACAGAACCAGTCCTCCCGCCATCACACACAAAATGACCAACATGGATAACGACACAAGGTTCACCAGCCGGAGTGCCAGCAAAATATCGTTCGAAACGAGCGAACGTCGAGCTTCACCCATGGTTGCCCGTTGCGATGCCACCCCGTGATACACATTCGTACCCCCGAGTTGTCCCGACAATGCTCCTGCTACCATGGCTTCCGGAATTCCAGAGTTCGGACTCGGGTGATGCCTTGCGTCGCGGTGGAGGGCCAACCAAGCCTGTCGAACGGAAAGGTGAGCCAGCCCAATTGCAACAAATAGTAAGAGCGCCGTCAGCCTGGCTGGCAGGTAGTTGGCAACATCGTCCAGTCTTGCTGAAACTCGGCCAAAAAACTGATAGCGTTCATTTTTATAGCCAACCATCGAATCCAGTGTATTCACAGCGCGATAAGCCATCGCAAGCGGTGCACCACCGATGAGCCCAAAGAGAACGGGAGAGACAATCGCATCGACGATATTTTCAGCCAAGGTCTCTACCGTCGCCCGTACCACTTCTACGTCATTCAGGTGGTCGGTATCCCGACCCACAATCTTACCCACCTCCCGTCGGGCCTCGACGAGCCCTTGTTTGGTTAAAGCTGTATGAACGGTATGACCAGCGTCTATAAGACCCTTCCACGCAATCGTAGTCGAGATGAACCAGATATTCAGAAGGACTGCGATGGCCGGCAGCCAGTGATAAAACCACAGCAACAGTGCGAACGGAATCAACCAGGACAACCCAACCGTAGATGCAGCCAAGGCAAGACCCAGGACCAGGCGGCGGCTTGAACGTTCCTGATACGGCGGGCGGTTCCACTTCTTCTCTCAGAAGGAAGTCCAGCGGCCCATGAAGATGACTGGATGCGGGAGCCACGTTGGGTCGCCAACTGCTGTATCGACGACCATGGTCAGGATGACGACCACGACGTGGCTCACCACTTGACTTCCAGCTTTCGCAAGTCGACTGGAACCCCGGCCACCACGAGCAAAACAGACTTTGCTACTCTGGCCACAGACTGATTGAACCACCCCAGCCAGTCCCGATACTTTCGCGTCAGAGCATCGGCCGGGACAATACCAGACCCCACCTCATTGCTGACGACAATGAGCGGCGCAGGGTATTCTAGTGACGCTGCAAGAAACGACTCGATTTGAGCCGGAACGTCACAATGTGCAAACATCCAGTTACTCAATAATAGGGACAGACAATCGATCAGAATAACGGGCGGCACCGGCCGTTGGCTCAGTTTTTGCAATATGTTTTGCGGGTCTAGCGCCTCTTCGATGGTCGTCCAATCGCGGGGTCGGTCGGCCTGATGGATAGCAATGCGTTCTTTCATTTCATCATCGAGTACCTTTGCAGTAGCCAGGTAGTCGACGGAACGTGGTTCACCAACG
Source organism: Alicyclobacillus curvatus (assembly GCA_017298655.1). Lineage (GTDB taxonomy): Bacteria > Bacillota > Bacilli > Alicyclobacillales > Alicyclobacillaceae > Alicyclobacillus_B > Alicyclobacillus_B curvatus. The sequence goes on along the minus strand of CP071184.1, from coordinate 702,306 downwards.
GAGCTTTTCGAGACTTTCGACGCGAAGTGCTCGGCAAAGGCACTCTTGCCGCTACGCGCGCCGCCAAGCACGAACGTAATCGCCAAACGCATCTTCCCTCTCTGTTTCAGTTTCGTGCAACGAATGCGAAAGTTTCATTGTCGCGTACGCTTTTTGCGATCCGATTCGGTCCCCAGGTCGTTCTCTCACCGAACTGCACCGGACCTTGCTCAGTCAAACTATGGATGGAACCATCGGACAAAGCCCCCGAATCCATCCGTCCTTACTCTCGAAAAACATTTGGACTGTGCTCATAGAAGACGTCGCTCCTATGATTTCGAGTGTTTACCGCCCGGGCAAGTACAAAAAGTAGGTCAGACAATCGATTGAGGTATTTGAGTGTTGGCAGATGGATCTCCTCAACCTGCATCAATTCCACCAGTCGGCGTTCCGCTCTTCGGACTACCGTACAGGCCACATGTAGGTTTGCAGACGCTCGACAGCCGCCCCGCAATATAAACTTTTTGATGACATCCGATTCTTCTTTGTACCTATCAATTTCTGGCTCAAGATCCCCTGCAGCCGTCTCAGGGGTGCGAAACGCATGGATCGCTCCGGGTGCGGCGGCCACATCTGCGCCTACGTCCCACAACGTCTGTTGAACACGGAAAAGCAGATCCATGATGTCTGCGTCACGGTGTGTGTCCAACTCCGCAATCGCTAAGCCTACAAATGCTCCTGCTTCGTCAATCGATCCATAGGCTTCAATGCGTGTGTCGTGTTTGAATCTTCGCTTTCCACCAATCAAGGCTGTCTTGCCTTTATCCCCACCGCGCGTATAAATTCTCATTTTTCATTCCTCCCATCGTGGACAATTCCTTACCTCGTTTTCAGACATACCCCGCATGCATCCTCAAATTTGGGCAACTCGCGACACCATCTGGAAAACTTTAGTCATCACGGTCACGCCAGTCTAAGTGAAGGATTTGGTCGATGATGGAGGCAAGGATACGGTGATGGAATCAGAATCGAAATGACCTGCTCATCCGAACCTGCAATCCAATGTCTGAATCGAACGACCCTGGCGCCCAAACGTCTCTTTGATCCCTCTCTCGTGATGATCGTTTTCTGTCGAGACGATCTTTGTGTCGAACAAAACCTTAAAAACCTCTTGTTCCTCAGGATATATCCATCACTACCTCGCATCCATTCGGTACGACTCCGAAAGATGGACTCAACCTTGTCGTCCCTCCACATGGCCCTCTATAATTCGAGGACATCCCGTCCAGAAGTAGGCGAATCACGCTTCCATGTGTGACGAGCAAAATGCGTTCACTCAGGTAATGCCTGCGAAGCCGCTCTAACCCAAGTTCGAGCCGGGCTTGAAAATCGGTTCGTGATTCGACGCTATGAGTCGCTTCGAGTGCCTCTACATCCTCAATGAGAAACTTCCGACAGATGTCATCCTTGCACATCCCCTCAAGGTCCCCAAAAGTCCTCTCTGCAAAGGCAGGTTCCACAACGCTCGGAAGTGCAAACCACCTGGAACAAATCTCAGCGGACTCAACCGCTCTCCGTAGCGGGCTGGTGACAATCAACGTGTAATCCTGGCGGGTTTGTTGGCAAAACTGCTCAATTTGTCGCTTCCCTGTATCGTCTATGGGTACATCTCTCTGGCCTTGCAGGCGTTTATTGCGATTCCAATTCGTTTCACCATGACGTAGAAGGTGAATTTTCATATCTGTCCTCCGTTAGTCACCGCAACATTGTCTAATCAAGGGCACTCGATTCACTCTTCACGAGTGAGTAATTCGTAAACGCGAGCTAAATTCAAATGGCTTCGAACTACATCCGCCAGACGATCATACGCGTCCTCTCGCGAATTCTGGATGACGACCTTATCATCCTTGGGTGGCAAGCCTTTGCTCTGTCGTATTTCATTGAGCCAACGGGTCCGAAACTCATCGTTGTGAAAAATGCCGTGTAGATACGTTCCGACGATACGTCCATCATCCGAGACGGCACCTTCTATCCGTGCATGATCTTGAGATGGTCCCCCAATGGATGCACTGACACGTGCAAAAGCGTGACCCTGTTCGAGTCCTGTCGTTTTCCCCATGTGGATCTCATACCCGCTTACGCTTACGCCCGTGAAAGGAGCCAGAAGTTCCCCTTCAACCAAGAACGTTTCCTTTTCTTGTGCAATGGTAGTCTCGTAGGAAAATATTCCAATGCCTTCACATTCACTGTGCGTTTCGTCCTCCTGATGCCATGGATCGAAAACACGCTGGCCAAGCATTTGATAACCTCCGCAGATTCCGAAAATCATACGACCCATTTGGTTTGCTTGTTGAATTACGGCAGCAAGCCCGTGCTCGAATAGCCAAATGAGGTCGGACATGGTACTCTTGGTTCCCGACAGGATGATCGCGTCTGCCTTCTGTAAGGCTACTGGATCCGTTGTAAAAAACGCCTCCACGTCGGGCTCAAGAAACAGGGGATCAAAATCCGTAAAATTTGCAATATGCGGGAGTCTGACGATGGCCACTCGTAGCTGTGGTTGCCCGACAAAAGCGGAATCTTCTCGCGAGTTTGAATGCGCTCCTCGATAGCGCTCCGATTCAAAGGCCATCGAATCTTCCTCGTCAATGCCGATATTTGAAATGTAAGGAATGACGCCAAAAACCGGGAGGCCAGCATATTGTTCCAGCCATTGCACTCCATCTTGAAACAGTTCAGGATCGCCTCGAAAACGGTTGATAAGAATCCCCTTTACCCGCTTTCGTTCTTCCGAGGTCATTAACTGCAGCGTACCGACGATCGAAGCAAAGACACCCCCACGATCCACGTCAGCGACGAGAACCACAACCGCGTCCGCCATTTGGGCAGCCCGAAGGTTTGCAATATCCCTTTCCTTCAAGTTCATTTCAACGGGACTTCCCGCCCCCTCCATCACAATGACGTCATGGCGTGTCGCGAGAAATTGATACGACTCGACCACCGCCTGCCATAAGGTTTCTTTATAACTCCGAAAATAGTGTCGGGCCGATACGGTGTCGTAAACACGTCCTTGAAGCACAATCTGAGTTCGCTGATTTCCAGTAGGTTTTAAAAGAACGGGATTCATGTGTTCATTCGGTCGGACCCCTGCCGCCTCTGCCTGTGCCGCCTGTGCTCTCCCAATTTCACACCCCGACGGAGTCACCGCAGAATTCAGAGACATGTTCTGCGCCTTAAAAGGGGCCACCGAAACTCCGTCCTGGTAAAATATTCGACAGAGCGCCGTGCACACAATGCTCTTGCCGACGCTCGATGCAGTCCCCACAATCATCAAACTTCGCATGCCAACTCACCCTTTCCATGATGCTGAGATTCCGTATACTCGCGGACCTGCGTCCATCACAGCCCGGTCTGTTCGAATCGGAGTCCGGCGATGTCCTACAAATCGTTATCGAAGAGAGCTTGTCGTTTTTGCCGAAGAGAAAAAACCCAACGCGACATCAGACTCACGAAGAATGCAAGACAGACACCCAGTCCGGATTGATAAAACGGACCTTTCGCCAATGGACCCACATAGACGCCAAAATTTGAGAAAAGCATGCCTGTCATCACTCCCACAATCCAACTTGCGACGGACTGCCAGTGAAAAAATGGCGTACCTGCAAGAAACGCCTGTTTCTCTTTCGAAGCCTGCTCTTTTGCATGTCTATATAATGGGGCCACCACGAAAACACCCGCCCAGGCCGCCAGAGCGAGGCCCATGGCGGTTAAAAAGGACTCGAAAGCTCCCAGCAAAGAGGCATGTCCGAACAGAAAATAGCTCGTCACACCCAGCATGACGATGGTATCCATGAAAATCGTCTTGTACCTGGCTACGCGCACACCCAGAACGAGCAGATTCAGACCAGATGAATACAGACTAAGATCCGTCTCCGCAGCTAAGCCTCCAACCACTGTCACTAAATATGGGACCATCAGCCACGGTGGCAGTCTCTGCCCCAAGGCCAGGACCGGATTCGCCGATGATGCAATCTCAGGATGCCCAACCGATACTAAAAAACCGATCAGAATCAGGCTTACCAATGGGATCCCGGCCCCGACCGTCACGGCGGAGATGAGTGCAGATCTCGGGTATCTACGTGACTGATAGCGACTGTAATCTGCCGCCACGTTCACCCAACTGATCCCTGTCCCGGCCACCAAAATGGAAGTTGCCGGAAGAAAATTCCCTATCCAAGCTGACGTAGGTTGTTGAAATACGGTAGACCAATTCGACGCGGCTAACAAAAACACCCCGATTACCGCGGTAAATCCCCCGAGTACCCAAGCCGCCAAACGCTGCACGATGACGAGCGTTGCGTGTCCCAGCAAACCAAATGACCCCGTCAACAACAGGAACATCAGCAAACTGACACTCGTCGCCAATATCCCAGAAGGAAACCCGAACCATGTCTGCAGCAACGCCGTCAGTGACAAGGTTGCCGTGATGGCCGTAACGGATTCCCACCCTAATAGGTTCACCCAACTGATGAAGACCAAAGGCAGATTACCCAAACGCCCAAATACCCGTCGAGATACGGCGAACATGGGCAGCCCACTGTTACGACCAGAAACACTCAGCACGCCCACAAGCAAAAACGATAGCGCCGACAGAACAGCGGCTAGCAAAGCCTGGACAAAATTTAAATGATAGTTGACTAAAATCGCTCCATACAATAGTCCTAAAAGTCCAAGATTCGCCGCAAACCAAATCCAAAATAACTCATTGGGTCGCCCAGTTTGCTCGTCAACCGGAATGGGGTTCATCCCATTTCTTTCGATGCGCCAAGGTACATTTCCGTTCCGATCGTTCGTCATCCGTGTCTCTCCCTCTTTCTCTCACGAAGACACCCAATCACCGTGACCGGCGCCTGCATGGTTTGTGCAATATCAAGTAGTCTGTCAGGCAGGACGCCAAAAAGGACACATGTGCTTGGACCGCCGGAGGCATCGAGATCGATGGGGACTGAAAACCATTCTACGGAAAGTCGGGCGCTCTTGGCCAGTTCCTTTCCCTCAGAGCGAATGCCGCGGGAGCCTACCGGGACGATATCGAATACACCCGGCTGTCGGCGCAGCCATTGTACATCTGCAACACTGACAATCTCTGAATCATCCATTCGGACATCCACGTTGGGGGCACTTTTCGGCAACCCCGCCAATACCAGGAGGTGTCCAGGTTGCGAGATTGCCCATTGCAACTGCGAGTTCGTTGTACTGCCGATGACCGTGACCCCTACTCCCGTCTGCTCGACTGTGACATTGTCCTCTGTGCTGCCATTAAAGGAATCCGGGTTTGTGAACCCTACGGTGGCGGCCAAGTCATGCATCCCTTCTAAGATGGCGTCACTATATGCGCCGCGAGGAACTCCAAGATTATGGATCACCAAAAACGGTGTCGCCCCTGCCGCGATCACTTCCAACAAGGGGACCCTGAGTGCAAAGTGCCCGACCACCTCTGGTCTGGCACGTACAGTATCCATGAGCAGTTGCCCAATTCCCGCCAACGCATCACAGGCCGCAACCAACGTATGGTGAGATGTCAAACGGACGCAGGTTAAATCCCGGCATGCACGGACAGCCGGGCGCTGTCCCAGCACATTCGGGCTAAACATACGTAAACGCTCCTTCGGAGGAACCGTTTCGTGTTCCTCATCAACCCATGCGGATGCCCTGAGTTCTCCACTCCTTATGTGCGGATGCGACCCAAGCCACGCTCGACTGGCCTTTGCAAAGATGCTAGACCCTTGCGTGAGGTCTTGCGCTAGAACATCTTTTAAGTGCTTGGCGGCCTTGGGGTCACGGCCATGCGTGGAAATGGAAACAGTGAGATGGGCCATGGTGAAACTGGCCGGTACCTGCAAGGAACAACCGTCCGGATCATCCACCACATTCACAAATCGCTCGTGGCGCTCTGCCTCCGCCGCGATTTGGCGGTTCACCTCCCGTTGATTCGTGGCCGCCACCACCAAGAAACCGCGGGCGGCATCACCCGGCAAGTAGGGCCGTGCTTCGTAATCAATCGTGCCACGTTCCGCCAGTTCGAGTAGCCGCTCTTGTGCGGCCGGACTGATCACCCGGACTCTCGCCCCGGCCGCGAGCAGGGATTCGACTTTCCGAACTGCGATCGCGCCTCCGCCAATCACCGTGCATGGACGTCCCTGAAGACGTAGGGAAGCCGGGTAGATAGATGAGTCATGGCTCTCCCCTTGCTCCTCTCGATTTTTTGGTTCAGTCATCGCTTACACCTCTTTGTCTCCAAAATCGATGGACACCGGAGTGCCGTTGTGTCCGCGGCGAAGAAACGCCCACACAGTCGCCCCACCCCAAATCAGTGCGAGTAGTGCGATCATGCCATAGCCAAGTGTTCCAAAGTCCACTCCATCGAGCCAGGACCATAGTCCTCCGTTCTGCTGCGACAGGTGCCCGAATACCTGGAGCCATTCCAGCGAACCGATACCAAACGCGAGCAACACGGATACACCCGTCACCCATAAATTGTACGAAAGTTTTCGAACCGGATTCTGAAAGGCCCAACCGTATGCGTAAGTCATAAATACGCCGTCCAGTGTATCTATCAAACTCATACCGGCGGCAAATAACAGTGGCAGCAACAGAACCTCTGCCATGGGGGTACCATGAGCGCTCGCACTCGAAGAGACCCCGAGCAGAGTGACCTCCGAGGCCGTTTCAAAACCCAGTCCAAACAACAGACCGACAAAATACATCTGCCAACTGTGCTCGATCAAACGAAATACGCGACGGAACAGTCGATTGAACAGTCCTCGCTTCGCGAGCAATCCATCGAGACTGACCTCTTCGTGTCGCCCGCGAAACATCTGCAGAAAAATGACGAAATTCAGGGTAGCCATCAGATAGAGAAAACCTCCAGAGATGGTGTTGCCGAGCACACTGCCCACGTGTTCCAATTGCGGTAAAGTGGCTTGCAGCGAATGTACGGACAGCACCACCACCAGCGTAAGCAGAAAAACAATGGAAGAGTGCCCGAGAGAGAAGTACAATCCAACCGTTAATGAGCGTTTGCCTGTCTGCATGAGTTTACGCGTCGTATTATCAATCGCGGCAATATGGTCCGCATCGACTGCGTGGCGCAATCCAAACACATACGCCAATGTACCTAGAGAGACGAGCAGAGAATCCTGATGTCCAGCCCGTATCACGAACACCCAAGCCAGAAGGTTCATAAGCAATAGAAATCCAAAGACGCCAATCATCTTGCTCTGCCTAAAGGAACTGAATCGTTTAATCATACGTACCTCCGTGTCGGTCTGAGACCTCGTTCCCTTCGTTCCCGGGTGTCGATAGGACTGAGCCACCATTCTCTCGGTAATTCCGGCAAGACGTAACGAAACGACTGGCCATACGCGGATTCGATGCAAAGTGCAAATGCGTATACCCGGCGACCATGTTTCTCCAAACAAAGCCGTCCGGCTTGTATCCAAAGCGACCGGTCACCTGATATGCCGCGTCAAGGTTGGCGGTGGAACCACGATCCGTAGTCAGGGCTATGCCGTCGCGTTGCGCACGTGAACCCTGTCTTCGTGCAAACGGTACAGGTTCCGCTGCGGAGTAGTGAAACTCGTGACCTCGTGCCTTTTCCCCCGCCTCAAATAAAATGGAATCGGTTAAAGCTGTGACTTCTCTGTAACCAAGGGCTGCGAGACGAGGTTGCATCGTGACCTTAACCGGAAGCAGCCCAACCATGGGATACGTGCTACCGCTAAGGTCGGTGATGGACTGGCTAAGAAACATATAACCACCGCACTCCGCAAACGTAGGCAGACCGTCCGCAATGTGATGGTTCACCTGTTCCAGCAGCATCTGATGTTCACTCAACCGTCCGGCAAATTCTTCCGGAAATCCCCCTCCCAGGTACAGGCCGTCAGCCTCGTCTGGTATGAGTTCACCTGCAAGCGGACTAAAGTAGAGCAACTGTGCGCCATAATGCTCCAACAACTCGAGGTTTTCTGGGTAATAGAAGTTAAACGCCGCATCCTTGGCAATCGCAATTTTGATCGGGTTATCTGCACGATGACAATGGCGAGAACCACCGTCACCAGCCGCCTCAGCTTTTGGCGCCCTGAATAAAACAGGTGAAGGGTCCATCAAGTCGGGTGCACTTCTCGCAGCCGCCAGCAATCCGTCCAACTCTACGGTTTGCTCCATCGCTTCAGCCAGCGAATCGAACAACGGACGCAGTTCACCGCGCTCGATAGCGGGAATAAGTCCGAGATGGCGGCCCGGAATCTGAATATCCGTTCTCTTAGGCAGGTAACCCAACACCCGCACTGCACATTCCTGCTCGATCGCGTCCTTTACCAATTCAAAGTGATTGTGGCTGCCCACATGGTTGACGAGTATGCCGGCGATGTGAACCGTTTCGTCCAAGCACTGAAATCCCTTGACGATCGCGGCCGCACTGCGCGCCATCTTGCCGACGTTAACAATCAAGACGACCGGAGCCTGCAACACGGTGCTCAACTCCGCCGTACTGCCGGCGTTGGATTTTGGGTCCTTGCCATCGTAAAACCCCATGACCCCTTCGATCACACTGACGTCCGCATCCACGCTGCTTCGCAGGTAAATCTCCATAACGGCCTCTTTGGACAGCATCCAGGTGTCGAGGTTGCGCGAAACGCGTCCTGTGACAGCGGTATGGTAACTGGGATCGATGTAATCCGGCCCTGCCTTGTACCCTTGTACCCTGAGTCCACACTGTTGCAGGGCGGCCATTAAACCGAGGGTGAACGTCGTCTTCCCGACGCCACTGTTGGTCCCCGCAAGGACGAAGCGTGGACGTCGCAACAGGCGCTGGTCCTCTGACGTGTCGTTGGTGCGCAAATACCTCACATCCCCGCTATGCATCGGCTGTCACCATGCACACCGAGACGGTGACATTGCCAGACTTGACTTTCTCAAGTACCCAGTCTTTCGCGCCGGAAGACAGCCTGGCCGCTGGCTCGCACACGCCCCACGCTCCCACGTAGCGGTACACCGTCTCCGACGGATGGGCAAGCGGAACCCGATTCAGCTCTGCGGCCGTGTACGTGACGAGAGGCCAGGCACGCCCTTCGCACACCTCCAGCAGTCCGGGTTCGTCCTTTTTGATATCGATGGTCGCGAGGTTGCGGACGCTGCGCTCGGACAAGCGCAGGTCTTGCAGGGTTTTCAGCACTACCGACTCGATTTCGTCCGCCTTCGTGCCACGGTTGCAGCCCACCCCAAGGACAATGACCTTGGGCCGGTACAATACCCCATTGGTCAGAAAGTGCTCTTGCTCAGGCAGCGTCAACAGCCGCGGCGTAATCACGAGGGCAGCGTCGAACGGGTCGTGCATGGCCGCTTGGGTGGAGGAATACACGCAAAACCACGGCGGCAGCGGTTTTGAATAGGGCCACCAGTTGCGCTCCCCAGCTTCCTGCACGATGTGAACCTTTTGCTCGTTCACCACCGCAGCGCTCACCGCCGTGACTTTTTCAAAGTTCTCAATTTCCCAGCCAAATTCCCTGCCGAGCAGGTCCACAGCCAGCGTTTCGCTGACGTCCGAAGCGGTCGTAATGACTGGTTCCGCCCCCAGACAGCGCGCCACCTGCTGTGTCAGCTGATTCGCACCGCCGAGGTGTCCGGAGAGCACGCTGATGACGTGTTGTGCCTGGTCATCGATCACGACTACGGCCGGATCGGTTTTTTTATCCTTTAACAAGGGAGCCACCAGGCGCACCATGGCACCCAAGGAAAAAATTCCAATCAATCCATCATAGCGCACAAACAGTTCCGGGACGAACTGAGTGACGGAACCGTCGTACGCATAAATCCCCCGGGCCGTTTCATCGCCGCGCGCAAACTTTGCCGGGTAATATACGTCCGTTCCAGCCAGTCCGGCCTGCAAACGACGAGCAATCTCCACGCCGTGTTTGGTAATCGCCACCACAGCATACGGTTTACTCACTCGTCTTCACCCCTTTGCGGTAGCGGTGAGTGAATGTTTCATCGTAAAGCTTCGAGCGCAAGTCGGTACGATTCGCCAAGTCCGGGTCGAGCGCCCATCCCGCCAGAATCATGGCGTGGTTTGAGATGTGCGCGTCGCCCATCGCGCGCACCAAGCCGTCCAGGGTCGTCCGTACGACCTTTTGCTCGGGCCAGGTTGCCTTTTGTACCACCGCCACCGGCGTGTGCGCCGACCACCCCGCAGCCAGCAGTTCGTCCACTACCGTCTTAGCACGCGTGGCACTGAGGTAAAGCGCGATGGTGCAGTGGTGCCCGGCTAAAGCGCGCAGGTTCTCCCGCTCCGGCACTGGCGTCCGGCCCTCCGCGCGCGTCAGGATGACCGTTTGCGACAGGCCAGGGACCGTCAGTTCCGCCCCAAGTACGGCGGCCGCGGCAAACACGGAACTGACGCCGGGCACGATTTCAACCTCCACACCTGCCGCCTTAAGCAGCGCCAGTTGTTCCAAAACGGCGCCAAAGACGGCCGGATCGCCTGTGTGTACCCGTGCTACACTCTTTCCCTGACGAACACTGCTGACCATGATGTCCAGCATCTGCTCCAAACTCATCCCGGACGTGCGGTGGACTTCCCCCTGCACGTCCGCCGTAGCGAGCAGTTCGTCGCGTACCAGGCTGTCGGTAAAGAGCACCACGTCGGCCGTTTGCAGAATGCGCATTCCCTTGACTGTAATGAGTTCGGGATCCCCAGGACCTGCACCCACGATGTATACCTTGGGCAACAAATTCATTTTCTCACCACCATCAGCGTCAAGTAGTTCAGTTCACTGCCGCGCAGTTCTTCCACGTTGCGCCAGATGCGTTCGTCCCCGGAAGTCAGCTTCGTCGCCACGGTCGCACACTGGGTCAGATGCAGCTCAGCCAGCACGTCGAGCATCGTGTCAAGCACTTTTGCCACCTTGATAAACACCACACAATCGTGCGAGAGCATAGCCTGGCGCATGGCCTGGGGGTCGTCGCGCGCCGGCACAATCGCCACCGACTCGTCTCCGTCCGCCAACGCCTGTCCGAACCGGGACGCAGCCGCGTTGACCGACGAAATCCCTGGGATGGAGTGGATGTCCACATCCGGGTGCTGCTCTTGCAACATCCGCGCTAGGTGGATGAAGGTGCTGTACAGCATCGGGTCGCCCTCGGTTACAAAGGCTACGTCCCGTCCCTCAACCAGTGCCGCCCATACGTCATCTGCTGTTTGCTGCCACTTAGCTGCCAGCTCCGCCGGGTCCCTGGTCATCGGGAAGACCAGTCCGAGCATGGATTTTTCTGCCGCATCGACATACAACTCCACAATCTCAAGCGCGTAGCTTTTGCTCCCGGAACGCTTTTTCGGATATGCGATCACGGGCGCTTGTTTCAGGGTGCGGTACGCCTTGATGGTAATCAACTCCGGGTCTCCCGGACCGACCCCCACCCCAAACAGGCGGCCCAATTGCGCAGGGCTGGACCGTGTACCTTCCGGTCTGTCTGCCGGACCAGCCGTTTGACCGGCGGCCGCTTGACCGGGTCTTTGCTGTTCATTCATCACTCTTCTCATCCCCCTCGTTTCCGTGCCTGGCTGTCACAATGTACACAGGGTTCATGCCTTCAAAGCGAGTGAGGTTCAAAATAGGCTTACTGCGCGCCGTTTGCACCAGTGCAATCGCGACCTCGAAACCGAGCTGTTTCAGGGTTTGCGAAGCCGTCGTTAACGTCTCCAGGGTGGCCGCATTGATCACGATGCGCCCCTTGGGGCGCAGCCGCTTTGCGCAAACTTGCAGCAACTCGGCCAGTTCGCCGCCGCTGCCGCCGACAAACACCGCGTCCGGATCCGGGAACTCTTCCAGTCCGGCTGGAGCCTTTCCGTGAACCGCGACAAAATCCGTCCGGAACTTGACCTGGTTTTCGCGCAGATTTTCCAAATCGCCCTCGTTTTTCTCAATCGCAAACGCCTGCAGCCCGGGGGTGTGCAAAGCGGCCTCAATCGAAACCGATCCGGTGCAGGCCCCAATGTCCCATAGCACGCCGCCGGGGCGGAGCGCCAATTCCGCCAGACTCAGGACGCGAATCTCCTTTTTCGTAATGAGTCCCCGATCTGGTTTGCGCTGTGAGAACTCGCTGTCTTCAATGCCAAGCGGCCACTCCCGCGGCTGAGAACGGTCACCCCCCTGGGTGTCCCTTAGTAAAAGCACGACGTTGAGGGGTGCAAACTCCATAACAGCCGCTTCCTGTAAACTGTAGCGCCCGGTTCGCTCCGTGGGTCCGCCAAGGTTTTCGGCGACAAACATTCTATACTCTGTCATCTTAAAATCCAGCAGGTAGCGCGCGATTTTAGCCGGCGAATTGTCCGCGTCGGTCAGCAGCGCTGCGGTCTGTACATAGCCTATGCGCTGAGCAAGTCCCGCCATAGACCGCCCATGCAAAGAAATGACGCTCGCGTCCTGCCACGATTCCCCACAGCGCGCGAACGCCAGTTGGACGGAACTCAGGTGCGGGATAATGCGTACTCGTTCGCGACCCAGACGTTTGATCATTAGAGAACCGATTCCGTAAAACAGCGGATCCCCAGAGGCAAGCACGACCACAGACTGCGTATCGGGCAAGTCTCTCAAGTCATCGAGTAACGGATTCAATTGGCCCTTGATAACCTTCTTTTCTCCTAAAAAATTTGGGAAGAAATTCAGTTGACGCTCCCCGCCGACGAGCATCTCCGCGTGCTCCACGAGCGTGCGTGCATCCCCCATTAATCCGACGGCTCCGTCGTCGCCAATCCCAACTACGATGACTTCACTCGGCATCGAGCACCGCTCCTCCTAAGTATTCTCCCTGCAGCGTGGTCAATCGCGTGTCAATCCGCAGGCCCCGGCCGATTTGTTTGGCAACCTGTCTGCAGCAGTGCCAGCTGACGCGATCGAAAAACCCCCGATACCCCCATTCGACCATCCAGTCCGCCACCTGATTCGCCGTATTAGCCTGCAGAATCTGTGCGCGCAGGTCCGCCGGGACTCCGACTTTGGCCGCCACTTCTGCCAGAAAGTCAAAGTCGATGGGTGCGCTGCGCGCGTGCACCATCATCACGCCTTGGGCCACTTTCGAAAACTTTCCCATCATGCCGACAAACCGGATTTCTCGCATCTCTGTGCGCTTGGCGTGGTTTGCCGTAAATCCGACAAAATCGCCCATCTCGATAAAAGCCTCGATGGGCAAGTCCGGGTACATCTTCATCGCGTAGTTTTCACTCCGCCCGCCCGTCGTCAAGACGACCGTGCGCAGCCCTTGTTCCTTCGCCACCGACAGGCCGTACGCAATGCTCGCCTTGTACGAGGACGTGGAGAAAGGCACCACAATTCCGCGTGTGCCGAGAATCGAGATCCCGCCGACAATACCCAATCGTCCATTCAGGGTCTTTTTTGCGATTTCCTCGCCCGCTGGAACGGAAATCACCACACGCACCCCTCGCGTCAGGTTGTGCTGCGCAAGAACCTCTTCGACCGCTTCGCGGATCATTTTGCGCGGCACGGGGTTAATGGCAGCCAGCCCGACGGGAATCGGAAGCCCCGGTTTAGTAACGCGACCGACTCCCACGCCGCCGTCAATCTCCACTTCACCCTCGACGTCCGTCCAGGATACCGTAGCAATGATGGTTGCTCCGTGTGTGGCATCCGGGTCGTCACCGCCGTCCTTGATGGTGGAGGCAGAGGCCTGAACTTCGGAAAACGCGACATCGTGCAGAGCAAAAGGAACTCTTTCCCCTGCCGGTATCCAAATGTGGACGGACTCCACAGTCGTTTGTTCAATCAGGCTTAAAAGGGCTCCCTTCGTACAGGCCGTGGCACAAGCACCAGTGGTGTAGCCATGGCGCAGCGGCCCTTCCGGCACCTCCAGCATTTCCCCCATGGTACTGCCCCCACACTACACGTTTTGCGGACGGGCCGGATGCGAGGCTGCGGCCGGACCCGACGGATTCTCCAGATAGGGCGAGTCCGCCAAAATGGCCAGTGCGTTCACCGCGGCCACAGCGGCCGGACTGCCGCCCTTGCGGCCGCGGTTGGCGATGAACGGAATGTCCAGTTTTTCGAGTTCGGCCTTGGACTCGGCGGCCGAGACAAATCCGACCGGTACTCCGATGACCAGACTCGGCTGCAACTCTCCCGCCTTGACCAGACGAATGACCTCGAGCAAGGCAGTGGGGGCATTGCCGACTACGTAAATGCCATCTGGGGCGTCCTTAGCCGCTTTGCGAATGGCGGCTATGGCCCGCGTGATGCCCTCATGCTTCGCCTGGGCCATCACGTCCTCGTCCGAAATATAGACTTTCACGTCTCCGCCGTACTTCTCAATGCGTGGTTTGCTGATGCCCGCCTGCACCATCTGCACGTCAGCCACAATCGTGCGTCCCGACCGGATTGCGGCAATTCCGCTGTCTACGGCGAGCTCGTGAAAGACCAGAGAGCGGCCTAATTCAAAGTCGGCGGAGGCGTGAATGACGCGTTGCACCACCTTGAACTGAGCGGGTGTAAACGCGTGTTCACCCAGTTCTTCGGCAATGATTTCAAAGCTTCGATCCTGAATTTTTTGCGGTTCAATGATCTGGGGTTTAAATTCGGTGCCAAAATCCATGCAAATGCCCTCCAGTCCAAAAAATTGTAACCTGCTTGTTCCCTTTGACCCGCGGATGGACGCATGGGGCAAAGAAAGTCGATGCGTTTCATTCATCCTTCACCGGACTTTGACAAGACATCGCTGGCATTCGGCCGGGTGAGTCTTTCCACTTCAGCAATGACCCTGTCAAACGTCGTGTAACTGTTGCCATAGGCCAGCTTTGGGCGGCGGATAATGACCACGTCGATGCCCATGTCGATGGCGGCCTCGACTTTTTCATCCACGGAGCCCGGACCCCCGCTTTCCTTCGTCACCATCAACGTGGTGTTGTACTGTCGATACAACGCCTGATTGCATTCCTTTGAAAACGGCCCTTGCATGCCGATTATGTTCTTGGCTTCCAAGCCAAGCCGCGCACACTTTTCCATGTTCTCGACGTTTGGCAGCAGGCGCGCGACCAACCGGACGTCGGGAAGCTGTAGTAAAACTTTCGTAAACACCCGCAGGGTTTTGCTGCCGGTCGTCAGCATGATGCTGCCCCTGCGGGCGTACGCGGCCTCCGCCGCCTCTTCATAGGTATCGACCCACACAAGGCGCGGATGGTCATACGTTTTGGACGCCCGTTCATAGCGAACGTAAGGAATCCCCACCGTCTCTGCCGCCTGCATCGCCGTGCGATGTGCCTCTTCCGCAAACGGATGGCTGGCATCCACCAACACCCGCGCCCCCGTTGTTCGCAATAGTTCGCTCATCTCCGTTACATTGAGGCGGCCTGTGCGCACTTCAATCCCAGCCTCTTGCAAACTGCAGGCCGCACTGTCCGTCACGACGCTTGCCAAAAGCGCTTGCCCTTGCTGCTTCAACCGGACGGCAAGGTCGCGCGCGTCACTGGTCCCCGCCATAAAAAAGACCATGCGACTCGTTCCTCCTCATCTTGTCTTAGACCCCGCACACTGCATCCGCTGCCGGCAGCGGCGCCGTTTCCTGGTACGTGAATCCTGCAACACTGCCCACGCGCTTGAAATACTTGTGAAACCGTTCGTCCGGGAACGCGTCGCGCTGGTAGTCGCGGACAATTTGCTCCACCAAATCCACCACTTCTTTGGCGGGAATGCCTTGTGCCACGCGCCGGGCCGGCTGGGCATTGCGGCCCGTGGTCTTCCCGCCGAGGAACAAGTCCACCTTGCCTTTGCGAAACACGAGGGCAATATCCTCATGGACCGCCCCGTAACAGGACATGGCACAGCCGTTGTAACCGATGCACAATTCCTTGGGCACGGGCAAGCCGCCAATGCGGGCCGTCAACTCCTCGGCAAAGGGAACGCCGTCTCCCTTGTCGCCGTCACAAAAATCACAAGCCTTAATCTTGACTACGTTGCCGACCGGAAACACCCAAAACCCCAGCTGACGCAGTTGTTCCACGAGTTGCTGCGACTCTGTTGTCAAAACGCGCAGCACCAGCTGGTGGGCGGTCGTATACTCCAGTTCTCCCGTTTCCCCGATGATTTCTGTGAGACCCGCGAGCTGGGCCGGAGTGAACTTTTTGTTGGCCACTCCTGGCGACAACGCCACCTCAAGCAGCGTAGGACTGTCCGCCGCTCCCATGCCGCTCCCTGGTTCGAACTCCGGTTCAGTAGGCGTGAGTGCGGAGCACTGTGCCGCAAGGATGCACGTCAGCGCCTCTTCGGCCAAGTCCCGCGCAGCGGATGTGCCGACTTCGCCTACCCGAAGAACGCCCACTTGTACCAAAGGGCCGTTCGTCTGGCGCATGGGTGCCCCTGTCGTCTCCTTGGCCCGCAACGACCAAGGCTCGTTTTCCACCCGTAGCCGCTCGCCCGGGCGCAGAGCCTGCTCCACCGTGTCCAACTGATACTTGCGTTGGTACCCCCGCGGCGTGATCATGAGGTCATCGTGCATAAACGTCGCCGAATTTCCGACAATCACGGTGGTCAACATACCAATTTCGTAATCGAGCATGTGAGCTAAATCTGTGCGCACCACGGTTTGACGGTCCCGGTAGGCGCTCTTGACGAGCCCAACGGGAGTCTCAGGTGACCGGTGCTTCAGCAAAATGCGCTGCGCTTCGGCGATCTGGCGCGTCCGCCGACCGCTCTTTGGGTTGTACAAGGCAATCACAAAGTCGGCGGAAGCCGCCGCTTCCAAGCGGTGCTCGATGACTTCCCAAGGTGTCAGGTGATCGCTCAAGCTGATGGTGCACGCATCGTGCATAATCGGGGCACCGAGCAGTGAAGCGCAGGAGTTAATCGCCGAAATGCCAGGCACCACCTCCACCTCGGGCGGTTCCGAAGGGTGCCAACCTTGCTCCACCAGGACCTCGTAAATCAGTCCCGCCATGCCGTACACTCCGGCGTCGCCGCTGGAAACTACCGCCACCGTTTGGCCGCCTTGCGCCAGTTCGACCGCCTTTTGCGCCCGGCTGACCTCTTCCGTCATGCCCGTACGAACAATCACTTGATTTGTCAAAAGCTCTTTCACCAAGTCGACGTATGTGTTGTAACCCAGAATAACTTCGCTTTCGACAATGGCCTGGCGCGCCCGTTCCGTGATGTGTTCCCGGTGGCCCGGGCCAAAACCCACGATGAAAATCTTTTGTGCCAACGTAGCTCCCTCCTCAAACTCTCATGCTGGCTAAAGACGCCCCATCCGGGCTAAACCAAGCCAGGTCCTGCGCCTTGTGCACGACTTCGCCCACGACAATGACAACCGGCGGTTCAATACCCGTTTCTTGGGCCGCGCCCACGATATCCGCCAGCGTCCCAAACACGGTTTCCTGTCTCGCAGTCGTCCCCCAGCGGATCAAGGCAACCGGCGTTTTTGGAGAACGGCCGTACTGGAGCAAATTTCCGACGATCTCGGTAAGATGGGACAACCCCATCAAAATCACCAGGGTCTGCGTTTGGGCGGCAAACAGCGGCCACGGCGTCTTTGGGGAAGCTACGCACTCGTGTCCCGTGACCACGTGAAACCCGGTAGCCACTTCCCGATAGGTGATGGGAATGCCGGCGTAGGCGGGTGCCGCAATCGCGGAGGACACCCCTGGCACCACTTCGAACTCAATACCCTGTCGGCGCAACACCTCTGCTTCTTCGCCTCCGCGGCCAAATACGAACGGATCGCCGCCTTTAAGCCGAACCACGGTCTGCCCTGCGAGCGCCCGCTCGACCATCAGTTCGTTGATTTCGTCCTGGCGAACCGCGTGGTTCTCCCGCTCTTTTCCCACGTACAGTTTTTCGGCATTTGGGGGCGACAGGTTGAGAACGGCTGAAGAGACGAGACGGTCGTACAGCACGACATCCGCACGTTCGAGGCACTGCTTCCCGCGCAGGGTCAAAAGTCCCGGGTCGCCCGGGCCTGCGCCAACTAAAAACACTCGTCCTCTCGGGTTCATGCCCGCACCTCCCCCGCGGTCAGGTGCGGCACGTGATGTGCATGCATGGTCTCCGTGTTTGTGGTGTTCATCTCGACCGGAGTGACCGTTTTGTTGTTGGAACTTTTTGCGGTACTGACAGAAGTCACAATTCATGCGCGACTGCTCCTGGTCCGCCTCTTTGATCCGGTCGAGCACCACTTCACGCAAGATGTCGTGAAGCCCGAAATACGCGGACATCTGGATGGAGACCTGCGAATGCTGTTGCTGCAAATCCTTGACGAGGTTTTTCGTGCGCTTGATGAGAATTCCGGTGAACAAAAAGTACGGGACCACGACGATTCGTTTCGCCCCCAAACGCACCGCCCGGAAGACGCCTTCTGGAAGGCGCGGGTCGGTGATGCCTGTAAAGCAGGTTTCTACTGTACTCACCCCCGTGCGCTCCCACAGGAGCCGGGCGATTTTGTACACGTCGCCGTTTGCATCCGGGTCGCTGCTGCCGCGTCCCATCAGTACGATCGCAGTATCATTTGGCGTGCCGTTTGGCCTAGTGCCGCTCGGCGCGGCTTGCTCAAGGGCCGGCGGTGTGTTCACTTCTTGTCCACGGGCGTCCTGCACCTCTTCAAAGCGTTCAACCAGCAAGTCGAGCAGCCGTTCATGCAGACCCATGTTTCGCCCATAAACAATCTCAATCTCAGGATGACGCCGACGGGCTTCATCCAAAAATTCCGGGATTTCCAACTTGACATGAGAAGCTGCCAATAATATGACGGGAACGGCCACAATGCGCGTCGCTCCAAGCGCCATACACACCTCGATCCCGGCGGGTATATTTGGCTCTGCAAATTCTAGGAAACAACCGACCACCGTTTGCCCTGTCATGCTCGCCTGTAACTCATCTACAAACCGCAGAAATTCCTCGTTCCCTTCCTCGTCCCGGCTGCCGTGTCCAATGAGCAACACCGCTGTTTTCACACACATTCTTCCCTTCTGTTCCAATTCATTTTTCAGCTAAAATCGGTCGGAATAGAAATTTTCCCAAAAGAAAAACTCCCTGGAAAGGGAGTTGTGGTTGGTAGACGCAAAAATGATAAAAAGAGTCTGCCTCCACACCTCCCTATCGACCGTAGGTTCAATCAGTGTGCTGGAAAAAGGCAGGTCTCCTGGCTCGGGTTCAACACTGATAGTCTCCTTCCCAAGTCTTTCGACTCAGTGGTTATTGACCTCAGTTCGCCCTTACAGTGGCGGGACCGCACCGGATTTGCACCGGTTTCCCTATTAAGTTCACCCCGTAGGTTAGGTGAACGCCTTTCCCGAAATATACAGTTGTCCTATGAAGCTAAGTTACGCAAGGAACTATATTAATAGTACAGGTAAACTCAGCCAATGTCTATATAAATCACGTAGAGAGAAGTACGGGTCCTCTGTGTGCCGAACCCGGTTGTTTCATGACACACGAATTTTCTCTTTATGTATCTTCATGTCACAGTTCAATACAACCACGTTTTATCATCGAGTCCCAAGAAAACGAACGACCCAGTCGAGATCTCTTACATCATCCTTACGCGAATCCGAGTGCTCCAAATCCACACCTTGACGTCTCCGAAGATGATTCACCAGATTCCAAATATCCCCGAGTGTTATCGGTTTTCCCATGTAGTATTGTGCGCCCGTTTGCTGCGCCACGAGCCGATAGGAGTCATCGTCTTCCAGCGAACACATCGCTACGAACACGTCCGGGTAAGACTGATGAATCTCAGAACACAAATGAAACCCATTGTCTGCCCCTAGATGAATATCAACGGATACGAGATCAATGGAAGTCGACTCTAAAAAAGTGAGCGCCTCAGAAGTGGTTTGTACCGTCCCAACCACCTCGATCTCGGGATTCGACCCGTACAAAAGTGCCAAAGCCTCAAGCGTCTCAGGCGAGTCGTCGACGAGAAGTGTTCGAATTCGCATGTCGTTCCCCCTTGACTACAGCATTATATTCCTCAACCAAATTTCGGTCTCGGTTGGTCCCTACTTGCAGCAGTGTATTCGGATGCCGGATACGAATTCCTATTCGTCCGGATGTATTTAAGACCTTGACACTGGTTTCTGTCCCGGAAGGAGTCCCAAGTTCGTGAATCCGTACCGTGTTCTCCGCGACCAAGAAACCGCCTCGTACGGTTCCCTTAACCAAAATGGAGTCCCTGGCTTCGAGTGAGCTGGCGTAGACCCCTGCTCCTGTAATCGCCATTTTTCCGGAGGATCGTACGGAACTGGAGGTCACCGTTGCGGCTTTCACTTCAGCGGGTTCAAGCGACATCGTAGATTCCACAAAGGATACATAATCCGCGAGTAATTGATGTAAGCGCGCCACATCTTTTTCAGAAATATTCGTACGTCCAATCCCATTCCACTTCGAGCGCAACTCAAGCACAATCTGTCGATACCGGTCATCGAGTTCTTGTAGTTGATTTTCATCTTCCGAGAAATGTATAAGTGTGCGCTCAAGCTTGCGATGCCGGTGGACCAAGAGTACATCCGCCAGCAACGGCAGACGCTCATCATTGTTTAACTGCTTTTTGGCATGTTCAATCAGTTCTCTGTATTCCAAATGGAAATGGCCAAATTCATCGGCACATTGTTTCATGTCGAAGTAGAGCTTCATGTAAAGAAACTTGGATTGACCTGCAACCACCCGGGAACCGACGATGGCATCGGCAACGAATACACCACGTTCCCCCATCACGGTTGAACGAAGGACCCCACCGTGAACCTCTACACTTCCCGCGGCTTGAATGAAACTTCCGTCCAGGACCGAACCCAAAACGACGACATTCCCATCAAATTCGATTTTTCCGTCCTTACTCGACAAGTCATGAGAAATAACGAGTTCCGGGATGACATCTATCCGACTCCTCGTATAAAGAAATCGCCCGTTGCGGATGGCAACAATCCGCCCGTTGACTTCCACCACCCCTGGGCCCAGTTCTGGCAAAGACCGATGCTTTCGACAAGGAACTTCTTGGCCGAGGACGTTTCTTCCCGGAACTCCCGGTATTTCCGGTTCGAGCACCGCCACCGTCGTCCCCATGGAAATGGTCGTTATCCTCATGCGGCGGTGAATCGGATCATAAACCTTTGGAAGCTTGACTGGTCTGTAGCTTGCCGGTTTACCCGGAATCATGGGGACGCCTCGTAAAACAATGGCCTCACTCGTCTGATTCGCATGACACAGTTGTTTCAGTTCCTTGATATCGAAGTCTCCCTGGTAACCTGCGGACGTCAGTTGTGCCGTGATTTCATCGACTTCAAGAGGTGCGGGATATACCGGCTTCACTTCGAGTTCAAGTACAGCATGGCGGACGTGATGCAGGTCCTTTAATCGATACTCCTCCCCCAGTGTGACCTCGACCCGCCCGATGACCTCCATGGCATTCTTGGAGACTCTTGATGAAAACTTTTGCGAGGACGGAATGTGGCTAAGTACAACTTGGATGTCCTGCTTCCCATGAACAATCACCCGCCCAACCGCGGGTTGCCCATCTAAAACGACGACCAACCGTCCATCTTTTGGGATCGTTAGTGTGGCAAACGCCCCCTCGTCATCCGGCTCCGTGATCGATATCTGATTCTCCATGACAGACACGGTTCCATGTTTCACAGGCTGAACCTCTATCTCAGAGTCCATCGGTAACTCTGGTTGTGTTTCTAGTTTTTGCGATATCAACACTCGAGACTCGAAAAGCCACTGTTTAATTTTTTTGAACACTTGCATGACTTGACCCTCCTTTCTGCCACGTCAACCACAAACCAAATTGGCTACATACAAGTGTTACAATCGTTGTTGGAAACGAGAGTGTTGTGTGATTAAGAGATCGAGTTCTTGACTCTTCCTCACTACATCATCGTCCGTCAAGATACCGCCCTTTTCATCCACCAGCTTGATGAGCGCTTCTCTCTTTGTCTCAATCTCCACTGTCCGTAACGGGAGGTCGTCCACCGTTACAGGGGGAGCCCAATAGTACCCTTGACTCAAACTGACACCAGATTCACGAATCGCGAATAGATCATCACGATGTTCAACACCTTCCGCAATCACGGAGTTTTCAGATTCCATCATTTGCGTTAAATACCTTAACAGCCGCTGCTTTGCGGACGATGTGGAAACCCCCTGTATCAAGGAGCGGTCTACCTTGATAAAATCAGGCTCCAGTTCTACGAGCGCTAGAAGATTTGTGCTCCCGACACCCACATCGTCCACGGCAATACGGACACCCACCCCCCGCAGGGGTTCAAAGATTTTTGCGATCAAGGACGGATCGTAGGAAACGTATTCTATGATTTCAAAAACGAGTTCCTGGGGTCGACAATGCCCTGCCTCAAATAGGAATTCAATTCCTTCACGAAATGACTTCTCCACAACACTACTTGGCATCACATTTACAAAAAGTGCGGCAGGGGTCGTCGTACCTTGCAGGGTCCGTCGGAAGTGTTTTATGCTGGAAGATATGGCGAGAAGATCAGCTTGGACGGATAGGTTGCTTTCATAGGCCGTGCGAAACCACAGCCCGGGGGGAATCAGTCTTCCTTGATATTGAGGGCGACTTAAGGCTTCGTAGGCAAAAATGGAGTTTTCCGCATGATTGACGATGGGTTGATAGACAATATCCAGTCGGTCTAGCATATCCGCCAACTCTCCGACGATATTGGGAATTATTGGGTTATTAGGGTAATAATACCCCCCCCCCCCCCCCCCGAGGGTGTTTTTTCCATTTTTGTATAATTTGTCTTTGTTTGCCTCATTGTTTCTCACCCTTTCTCCCAAAAATAGCACGAAGGCGGCCCCTTGATTCCTAGGGTCGCCCTCTGTGACAAACAACGTTCGTGTGGCAACCCGGCGATCCTAGGTACTTCTGCACCCTTAGACCCGTAGCTTTGCGTCCCAGTGTTTCCACTGGTTTGCCCTGAGACATTTTGAACTACTCGATTTTTTAAATCTCTTTGCCTACATAATCCTACATTATTCTACATTTTTCAAGGATTTTCCGTTCATCTCGTCTGTGATGGTAGTTTCCATGACTCCGCGAATAGCCACAGAAACGGCTATACCCAGCTTCAAAGATGGTGACGCTCAACCTGTGGACATTTGGCGTCCAACCGCTGGCTCCCGTGACAACAGCCAAAACTTATGCTATATTCACTGGTATCAATCTATCATCTCTTCAGGTGCCCGTTTGGGAGAATAGGGAAGTTCAATCCAAAAAGAACGCGGTGCCCGCCACTGTAATCGAGGAGCAGCTACAAACCCACTGGGAAACTGGGAAGGCTGTAGTACGCGAGGAATCGGAGCCAGGAGACCTGCCTGAAGAGTTGCATCCACAAACTTGAGGAATGGCTAGCCCCCAACTCATTTGAGTTGAGGGTTTTCCGTGGGCGGGTATCCCACAAAAGGAGGAAGTATCTTGCAATTATCAAGCGTCATCCGTCGTATTTCAGAGGCCAACCGGTCCGCACAGCGGCAAATGGAAAGACAACTCAACTCGTTAACCAAACCCCTTGGCAGTTTAGGGGATGTCGAAGACCTCGCGATCCAACTTGCAGGCATGACCGGCTCGACGGAACTCACCATCGATCCGGCTATGGTTCTCCTGCTGGCCGCCGACCATGGGGTCACTGCGGAAGGGGTTTCTGCCCTGAAGGGGTAAGCTGGTAGCTTTCTTCCCCCTCTCGTTATACATTCCACAGTTATCAGGATACGTTTGGAGGAGCCTTGGGTCCGCTCCGATTAGGCCAAGTTATAGCGCGAGAAACCTTGAATAGATTTCCAACATGGAATTGGTGGATGGCGATATTGCCGCGAATCCGATACTGGAAAGCGCGAAGACCACGCACCACCCATAATTGAGTGAAATTGGAAGCAAACTCATGCCTTGAACCAGTATAAAGAGTGTGTGAAAGTCGCCCGACCGAACTGGATTGGATTGCAGAAGGGAGAAATTCGACGCTCGATTGGACTTGGTGCATTTATTGCCTTCTTGGTATCGCCATTGGGAGCAATCATGGGTGTCATCTCGATATCCAGACGAGTTTGCGTAGATTGGTGTGCATCGCCCGATGCGATGGATTGGTTCTGATCCCGTGTCGTGACGGTGTTGCGTGCCGTACACGGATTGGATTACGAAGAGATAGCAAAAATGCTCGACATTCCGATTGGAACCGTTCGTTCGAGATTGCATAACGCCAGGATGCGACTTAGGGAACTTTTGCAGGATGAAGGAGGGACTCATCAATGACGTGTGAAATCGTTCAAAGTAAACTTACTGCCTATGTTGACCACCAACTACCCCAAGATGAGTGGCAACAAATCCACGCTCACGTTCCAACCTGCGCTCATTGCCGCGAAATTGTGATTGGACTACAAAGCACAACGGTGGAATTAGATCACTATTTTCAGGCTGTTATCGCACCGTTTGGCTTCGAAGATGAAGTGACGCAAAGTTTGAATGATATCCGCCAAGCAAGGCACATGAACCGTCTAATGCGATTTTCCTCATTTGTGATCCCAGGAATAGCAGAAATCCGTACATATTCATATTTCGATCATACGTGAAATTATCTACCCCCTCTCTTGGTGGTGGATTTCCGTTCGATATGTAATATGTAAGATCGTAAAAAATTTCTGCATGAAGATGATATCAACCTCATCAGAGATGCACGACGAGGTGACGTTGACGCTTTCAATGCAATTGTCAGGAACTATGAAAACTACGTGTATCGGACGACGCTCGGCATTTTGCATCATCCGTCTGATGCCGAGGACGCGGCGCAAGAGACGTTTATCAAAGCGTATCAATCGCTCTCAAAGCTTCGGGATGAGCGTTCATTCCCGACGTGGCTTGCCCGAATTGCCGTACATACTGCGACGGATTGGTTCAAGGCGAGTCAAAAGCGTCGGAGTGTCGCGTTGGTGTTGTGACAACCTTTTCTGTTTTCTTCCAAAAAAACTGAATAGTGAGGTCATTGTATGAAGCGTTGGCAGGCATGGATTACGCTATTGTTACTGGCAGTGCTTGTTTTTGTCGTACCACTATGCGTACACATTTTGAAGATGGACAAAAAGTGCACACACGGTCGTGAGTCGAAGGGCCGTCACCGAAGAGGAACAATATCCCATCGCATCAGGAAGACAGGCCGCTCAGATTGGCCTGTCTTCGATTTTCTGAACCGATGACGATACATTGGCCATGTAGCACCATCAACGCCTCAGAACTCCGTGAAGACGTCTAAGAAGCGATGTCGCGTAAAATTGCGCGTGGAAGGGTGTTCATTTCACTACTTTATTGGATGGAGACTCCAAAATTTGACGGCGAAGGTTCCAAACTCACTGATGGTGGCAAGTTCAAGTCTGCCTGAAGTTTATCGCTTGAATCCGTTGTTCTGCGACATTATTGCTGATGATTCCACTGGTGTGCGCTGCCCAGTAACCTGGTTATAAACAAATGCGGCACCTTTCGTCTGACCGTTGGATGTCAAATCGGTAGCAGAGCCGGTAAGCACCATACCAGAAACTACGCGCATGGATGGAAACAATCCCCCACCGTTCGTCAAACTCGCCAAACCGATAACCTTGTGATTAGCCAAGTCGAGGTAGTATAAGTTCATTGCTCCATCCTGATTCGCATGCAAAATGTGCGTTTGCACACCTAGTTATGACACCGTTGTACGCCGGATCAAGTCCATTAGGTATTGCGACCGTTGATGCCACAGTTGAATTCGCTTGTGCAGGCATATTCCGTTCCGTTGCTTGCCCATTGAAACCATCCAATCCATGCGGTACTCGCAAGTGATTGAGGACTGGTGTCTTTGGGGTTTGCCGGGAAAACGTATTGTCCACTTCTGCTAAGTACAGGCATATTATCCGTAATCAGTATGGCACCGTTACTCAATGAACCACCCTTTGTTCTCCACGGAGTCATCCACATCTACGATGGGCCAGTCGGTTCAAGTTGATGCGGGCCGTAACCAGCACTCGCGTTCTCAGGCTTGCCTAAATTCTTTTGAGGCGCAAGATGACACCAGACAAGATACGGTTTTCCTTGAACCGTTGTCGGGACTATCACATAGTCCTTTGGATTCGCATCAGACGATGGCCATGTGCAATGGACGCCGCCAATCGTTGGGCCAGATGAAGTGTAATCTGCCTCAAACATGCCAGTCCCATCGTTAGTAGGGTTCGTTTCCCTTTAAGGGCCATTGCGTTGATAACATTGCTCCTGGCATTGCATCGATCTCCATCGAGGCAACATTCGATGTTGTGTTGGTGGTTATCCCCTTCGGTGCCGCTGAGTTAGTAGGCTGTATGGTATTCGATACAGATGTATTCTTCACGCCCGTGATGTTGGTTGAAACGACGTTGGCCGTGCTATTTTTTGATGCCGTCGAATTGTTAGTGGCACTTTGTGTTGCACAGCCTGTGACAGTCAGGGCGGTCAAAGTGACTCCTGCAAAAATATATCTTAGATGCCTAGGCATGTGGAATCTCCTCGCACTTATACAACAAACCTTATTGTACCCGTAAATGAGAACAGAGGCCGAATGGCCCCTGTCATGTTGCACGGACATATTACAATACTTTGAAGTCGAGCGTTTCCATAGGCCCGCTATGAACTTGTATCTCCAGGGTCAGAGCAACCTCCGTACCGGGCTTCACGTTTTCGGGAACCGTGAAGGATTCACTGAACATCCCGGCTCCATCCATCTGCATTTGAGTCTGTTTAAGTAGAGTTGAGCCGTGTGTCACCCCATAGAACAGGTCAGCTGACATCAAATCGCCGTAGAAATCCGAAGCTACACGCCCGCTGATTTCAACTGTCTGGCCGGGTTTTATACTTTCGAGATTCGTTGGCGATGTCACTACAAAGGCCTGTCCATTCGGCACAATGGTCTGAGGCGATAATGTCCAATGCAAACCGCTCCACGATGTTCCCATCATCAGTCTTTGATGCAGAAACAAGTCAGCATAGTATACAGGGACGTACGTTGTCTCAACGTCACTAGACGGGTCTTTTGCAAGCAGTTTTGGTGCCCTGAGAAATTCATCTTCCACTCCACTGATCGAAAACTGCATCTGCCCTGTTGGTGGATTCCCAACGGAAGGTGCACTACTCACATTTTCGGTCCAGCCTCTCGGTACATTGCTTACAACAAGTGTGTTCCCGTTCCATGTAGTTTGAACACCTGCCGATTTCAGTGCCTCTTGGAGGTAATACACAGGAACCCAACTCGTTGACTTGCCTGACCACGGA